>DAOUEG010000018.1:0-18261 GCA_034430495.1 Dehalococcoidales bacterium | reverse complement strand
GGAATTTGTCGCTTTTCCCGGGAGGCGATGGCCGGGAAGCGGAAAGGTTGCCACGTCGTCCGCCTGGGGCGGACTCCTCGCAATGACAGAAAAAGAAACGGCCCCGATGGTACCATCGGGGCCGTCGTTGGTAGTGAGGGGATGGGGCGGGGGCAGGACTACATCATGCCCATGCCGCCCATGCCGCTCATGTCAGGGGCGCCGCCGCCGGCCGGTTTCTCTTCCGGGATATCGGCCACGAGCGATTCGGTGATGAGGACCATGGCGGCGATGGAGGAGGCGTTCTCCAGTCCGGAGCGGACGACCTTGGTGGGGTCAATGATGCCCCTCTCCACCATGTTAACGTACTCGTCGTTGTCGGCGTCATAGCCGACGCCCGCCGGGCTCTTCTTGACGGTATCAATGACGACGGAGCCGTCCTTGCCGGCGTTGGCCGCGATCCAGCGGAGCGGCTCGGTGACGGCCTTGCGGACGACGTCCACGCCGATGGCCTCGTCGCCGGTGACCTTGAGCTTATCGAGCACGGGGAGGGCGCTCAGCAGGCCGACGCCGCCGCCGGGGAGGATGCCCTCCTCGACCGCCGCGCGGGTGGCCGAGAGCGCGTCCTCGACGCGGTGTTTCTTCTCTTTGAGCTCGACCTCGGTGCTGGCGCCGACCTTGATGACGGCGACGCCGCCGACGAGCTTGGCCTGGCGCTCCTGGAGCTTCTCGCGGTCGAAGTCGGAGGTGGTCTCTTCTATCTGGGCCTTGATCTGCTTGATGCGCCCGGTGATGGCGTCCTCGGAGCCCTTGCCCTCGACGATGGTGGTGTTGTCCTTGTCCGCGGTGACGCGGCGGGCGCGGCCGAGGTCCTCGACGGTGACGGAATCGAGCTTGCGCCCGACGTCCTCGCTGATGACGGTGCCGCCGGTGAGGATGGCGAGGTCTTCCAGCATGGCCTTGCGGCGGTCGCCGAAGCCGGGGGCCTTGATGGCGAGGACGTTGATGGTACCGCGGAGCTTGTTGACGACGAGGGTCGCCAGGGCTTCGCCGTCCACGTCCTCGGCGACGATGAGCAGGTTCTTGGAGACCTGGAGGATCTTCTCCAGCGCGGGCAGGATGTCCGCCACGGCGGAGATTTTCTTATCGGTGATGAGGATGTAGGGGTCCTCGATGACGGCTTCCATGCGCTCCGGGTTGGTGACCATGTAGGCGCTGAGGTAGCCGCGGTCGAACTGCATGCCCTCGACGTATTCGATCTCGTACTGGGTGCCCTTGGACTCCTCGACGGTGATGACGCCGTCCTTGCCGACCTTCTCCATGACCTCGGCCAGGAGCTTGCCGATCTCGGGGTCCTTGGCGACGATGGTGCCGACCTGGGCGATCTGCTCCTTGTCCTTGACCTCGACGGAGTTCTTCTTGAGCTCCTCGATGAGGGCGTTAGTGGCTTTCTGGATGCCCCGCTTGAGGCCCTGGGACTCGGCGCCGGCGGCGATGTTCTTGAAGCCGCCGGTGATGATGGCGTGGGCCAGGATGGTGGACGAGGTGGTGCCGTCGCCGCAGGCGTCATTGGTCTTGGAGGCGGCTTCCTTGACGAGCTGGACGCCCATGTTCTCGAAGGGGTCCGGGAGCTCGATGTCCTTGGCGATGGTGACGCCATCGTCAATGACGGACGGGGCGCCCCATTTCTTATCGAGCGCCACGGCGTGGCCCTTGGGGCCGAGCGTTACCTTGACGGCGTCCGCCAGCTTGTCAACGCCCTTCTTCAGGGCATGGCGGACATCTTCTCCGTAAATGATCTGTTTGGCCATAGTTTCTTTCTCCTTGCCTCCCTCGTTATTTCGCCTTCTTCGCCAGGATATCGGACTCCCGGAGAATCATCAGGTCTTCGCCGTCCACCTTGATCTCGGTGCCACCGTACTTGGCGTAGAGGACGACATCGCCGACCTTGATTTCGAGGGGGATGCGCTTGCCGTCTTCGGACATCTTGCCCGGTCCCACGGCGAGGACCTCGCCTTCCTGGGGTTTTTCCTTGGCGGTATCCGGCAGGAAAATACCGGACTTGGTTTTCTCTTCCTGCTCGATAGGTTTGACCAGAACGCGGTCGGCCAGGGGTTGCAGTGCAGCTGCCATAGATACTTCCTCCTTCCTTCTTCCAGCTGGTAACTGACAAGTTTTAGCACTCCCGCGGAGAGAGTGCTAACACTATCATCATACCGCAGATTAACGCTCATGGCAATACCCCGGAACCAGTATCATGAGAAAGGAACCGGAAATTTCTTTTTATTTTCTCACTAATTCACCGTTTTTCTACCGTAATCTCATGCCAGCTTTCTCGTTTGTGTCCGGCGGCCGTTCGGACTACAATATTTCCAAAACCACGCGGGAGCGACGATGACCCTTGCCGAAGACATCCTCAGCGGCAGCGCCGGGGCGGCCGCCCGGCTCATTTCCCTGATAGAAGACGACGCCCCGGCGGCGGCTGACGCCCTCGATGCGCTCGCCGGTCACGCCGGGCACGCCGCCGTCACCGGCATTACCGGCGCGCCGGGCACCGGGAAGAGCACGCTGGCGGACGCCTTGACCGCCCACTACCGCGCCGAGAAGCTGACCATCGGCGTGCTGGCCATTGACCCCTCCAGCCAGGTGAGCGGCGGCGCCCTGCTCGGCGACCGCGTCCGGATGCAGCGCCACGCCGCCGATCCCGGCGTCTTCATCCGCAGCCTGGCCACCCGCGGCTGGGAGGGCGGCCTGGCCGGGGCCGCCGCCGGCGCCCTGCGCGTGCTCGATGCGCTGGGCAAGGACGTCATCCTGGTGGAGACGGTCGGGGCCGGCCAGGTGGAGTTGGACATCGCCGCCGCGGCGGACACCACGCTGCTCGTCCTCAACCCGGGCGCCGGCGACGACATCCAGACCCTGAAGGCCGGCATCCTGGAGGCGGCGGACGTCCTGGTCGTCAACAAGGCGGACCGGGAGGGCGCCGACCGCCTGCAGGCGGACCTGGAAGGCATGACCGCCCTCAAAACCGGCGACGACTGGCGTCCGCCGGTCGTTCCGACGGAGGCCGTGACCGGCCGGGGCGTACCGGAGCTGGCGGCAGCTATCACGCGGCACCGGGAGTACCTGGAAACGTCCGGGCGGCTCGAGCGGCGGCGCCGCTCCCGCCTCCGCCTGGAGCTGCTGGGCGCGGCGGAGAAGGCCTGGCGCGCCGCCGTTCGCAACCCGGCCGCGGACAGGTTCATAGAGGAGCTCCTCGACGGGATAGGCCGGGGCGCCCTGCCGCCCCGCCGGGCCGCCGCCGAGCTCGTGCGCCGCCTGGCCGGGGAGCTCGACCGCTAGGAGGTCAGGCGCGCCCGGGCCCGTCCACGCGCTTCAGCGCGGGTTAGCGCCCGCCAGTCGCGCTCAGCGCCCGTTTCACTTGATAAAATTCACGCGTGGCGGTATAGTTAAAAAGATGCCTTTACCAGCCATGAAAGATACTGATTTCATCGTCGAGCCGGACGTTTTCCGCCTCCTCGCTCCGATCAGCCGCCTCCTCTCGGAACAGGGGATCCCCGCCTACCTCGTGGGCGGCTTCGTGCGGGACACGCTGCTGCGGCGCGCCACCGCGGATATCGACCTCGCCATTGGCGGGGACGCGGTGCGGCTGGCCCCGGCCATCGCCGGGGCCGTCGGCGGCAAGGCGGTCACGCTGGACGCGGACAACCGCATCAGCCGCATCGTGCTGCCGGACGGCGCCTGGGAGATCGACGTCACCAGCTTCAGCGGCGCCATCCGCGGCGACCTCGCCCGGCGTGATTTCACCGTCAACGCCATCGCCGCCGAGCTCGGGGAGGTAGTGGAGCACGGCCTCGACCCGGCGCGGCTGATAGACCCCTGCCGCGGCCGGGACGACCTCGACGCCCGGCTCGTCCGGGCGGTGAGCGACGCCGCCTTCCGCGACGACCCGGCCCGCCTGCTGCGGGCCGTCCGCATCGCCGGCGAGCTTGATTTCGATATAGAACCCGCCACCGAAGACCTGATGCGGCGCGATGGCTCGTTGATTGCCTCGGTGGCCGGGGAGCGGGACCGCGAGGAGCTTCTGCGCCTGCTGGCCCTGCCCGGGGCGGGGAAGCACCTCTTCCGCCTCGACAGCCTCGGCCTGCTGACGGCCCTCCTGCCGGAGCTGGCCGCCGCCCGGGGGACGGACCAGCCGCACATCCACGTCTGGGACGTGCTGGAGCACTCCATCCGCACCGTGACGGCCCTGGAGTTCGTGCTGCGGGAAGGGCCGTGGGACTGGGCGACGGGGGACCTCCTCGCCCCGGTACCGTGGTCCGACGCGCTGGCGGCGCATTTCGACGCCCCGGTGGGCCACGGCAGCACCCGGCGGACGCTCCTCAAGCTGGCCGCCCTCCTCCACGATATCGCCAAGCCGCAGACCAAGACGATAGACAGCGAAACGGGCCGCGCCCGTTTCCTCGGCCACCCCAACGAGGGCGCCGCAATCGTGACGGCCCTGCTGGAGCGGCTGCGCTTCAGCAAGCGGGAGACCCGGCTGGTGGCGCTGCTGGTGAAGTACCACATGCGCCCCAACCAGATGGCCAACGAGGGCCTGCCGACGGCCAGGGCCATCTACCGCTACTTCCGGGACACCGGCGAGGCCGGCACGGACATCCTCTACCTCTGCCTGGCGGACCACCTGGCCACCCGCGGCGGCACGCTCGACGACGCCGCCTGGCGGGAGCACGCCGCGCTGACCGCCTACGTGCTGGAGAACCGCTGGCCGGCGGACGAGGCCGCTCCGCCCCGTCTCATCCGCGGGGACGAGATCATCAAGGAATTCGGCGTCCGGCCGGGCCCACGGGTCGGGCGCCTGCTGGAAAACCTGCGGGAGGCCCAGGCCGCCGGTGAGATACGCACGCGGGCCCAGGCCGAGGCCTACCTCAATCAAATGCTGCGCGGTCCCCAGCCGGAGGGCGAGGGGCCGGATCAGGGAGAACTATGACCAGAAACAACACCATCGCGCTGGTACTCATCATCGTCCTCTTCGGGTTCTCGCTGTGGGCGATCATACCGCTCCTGTCCAGCGTGGACCTCGTCTACCAGCCCACCTGGTCGGCCAACACGACGGCCGCCCAGAAGGCGGAGACCCTCGACAGCACCATCGCCGCCATGGAGTCGCGGGTCTCGACCCTGCGCAACGCGTCCGTCCAGCAGTACGGCGCCGAGGGCATCATCGTGAAGATGGGCGAGACCTCCGACCAGACCGCCGCCGTCAAGGCCATCGGCTCGGTCGCGCCGTACTACCTCACCGACGTGAACTTCCACGGCGAGCGGTTCGGGCGGAAGGGGCTGCACCTCGGGCTCGACCTCGTCGGCGGGGTGCGTCTCGTCTACGAGGCGGCCGTCTCCGCCAACGGCACGCCGCCCTCCCAGGCGGACATGGAACGGGCCCTGCTCACCATTACGAAACGTATCGACAAGTACGGCGTCGCCGAGCCGAAAATCCAGCTCATGAGCGGCGACCGCATCGAGGTGCAGCTGCCCGGCTTCACGGACATTGACACGGCCAAGCAGCTCGTCGCGCAGACCGGCTTCCTGGAGTTCCGCGAGGTGGAGATGAACGACGGCAACCCCGTCTACCTCAGCGACTACCTCTCGCAGCCGACCCTGCACTTCATCTCCGCCAACGAGACCGGCAGCCGCATCTTCGCCGTGCCGACCAATGACGCCACCGGCGGCTCCGATTGGAGCACCATCGCCGTGCTGAAGACGAACACCGACGGCACGCTCGGCTTCTACGACGCCACCGGCCAGCCGATAAGCGAGGCCTCGCTGTCGTCCTATAACACGACCTCCGGCTACCGGCCGCCGGCCTGGATACCCGCGCGCGGCGACGACGGCACGCAGCTCACCGGCAGCTTCCTCGCCGATGCCTCCGCCGGGCAGGATACGTCCACCATCCCCACCAAGTACGTCATCGAGATCAAGTGGAACGGCCAGGGGGCGGTGCTCTTCGACCAGATCGCGGCCCGGCTCTACCGGGAGCCGCAGAACTCCATCCAGCGCGACCTCGGCATCGTCCTCGACGGCGAGCTCCTGTCCGCGCCGCAGATCCAGCAGGCCTCCTACGGCGGCAGCGGCCAGATAGAGGGCAACTTCACGCCGCCGCAGGCCCAGGACCTGGCCAATCTGCTCAAGTCCGGCTCGCTGCCCATCCCGCTCAACCCGAACCCGCTCTTCGAGCAGAAGGTCTCCGCCACGCTCGGCGCCAACTTCATCCACCTGAGCTGGCAGGCGGGCCTGATCGGCATCGTCCTCGTCATGCTGTTCATGATATCCTACTACGGCGTGGCCGGGTTCCTGTCCGCCGTGGCGCTGCTGGTGTACGCGGCGCTCAACCTGATGATATACAAGCTCTGGCCGGTCACGCTGAGTCTGGCCGGCCTGGGAGGCTTCATCGTCTCGCTCGGCATGGCGGTGGACGCCAACGTGCTCATCTTCGAGCGTTTCAAGGAGGAACTGCGGAAGGGCCGCACGGTGGGGGCCGCCATCGAAGAAGGCTTCAACCGGGCCTGGTCCGCCATCCTGGACAGCAACGTGACCACGATCATCGCCTGCGTCATCCTGATATGGCTGGCCTCGAGCGTCATCACGAGCTCGCAGGTCCAGGGCTTCGCGGTGACGCTGCTGATCGGCGTGGTCACCAGCATGTTCTCGGCGATCATCGTCACCCGCACGCTGCTCCGGTTCTACGTCCACACGGGGTTCAGCACCAACCAGCGGCTATTTCTGATGGACTGGGGTAAGAAGTAGAATGAAGTTCGACATCATCGGCAAAAGATACCGTTACTTTCTCATCTCCGCCCTGCTGGTGGTGGCCAGCATCGTGGCGATGTCAACGCTCGGCTTCAAGAAGGGCATCGAGTTCAGCAGCGGCACCGTGCTGACAGTACCCTTCGAGAACGCCGTGACCTATGACCAGGTCCGCCAAGTGGTCACCGACGAGGGCTACGGCACGGGCATCGTCCAGGAGGCCGGCAACAACGAGTTCGTCATCCGCACCACGGAGCTGACCGACGCCGAGGAGACGACCCTGGTGCAGGCGCTCCAGCAGCTCAGTCCCACCGGGGACATCTCCAAGGCGGACGTCAACCCCAAGACGGCCTCGGAGACGGTGCGCCAGTCCATCATCGCCATCCTGGCGGCGTCCATCGGCATCCTGCTCTACATCGCCTGGGCGTTCCGGCGCATGCCGCACCCGTTCCGCTACGGGGCCTGCGCCATCGCGGCGCTGGTGCACGACATCGTGGTGGCCCTGGGGGTCTACTCCATACTGGGGGCCATCCTCAACTGGGAAATCAACCTGATGTTCATCACCGGGTTGCTGGCCATCCTCGGCTACTCCGTCAACAACATGGTGGTCATCTTCGACCGCGTGCGGGAGAACACCCTGCGGGGGCTCCACCCGGACTTCACCGTGACGGTGAACGGCTCGCTGGTGGAGACGCTGGGGCGTTCCATGAACACGACGCTGACCACGGTGCTGACGGTGCTGGCGGTGCTGCTGTTCGTCGGCTCGGACATCCGCAACTTCGCCGTGGTGCTGCTCACCGGCATCATCGCCGGTACCTACGATTCCATCTTCGTCGCCCCGGCCCTGCTGGTGGTCTGGGACAAGGGCGAGTGGTCACGCTTCCTGCCCTGGAAGTGGGGGGCCAAGGCCGCCTAGCCCCGGAGGGATAGCATGTTTGCCGGCCCGAACGGAGCCGCCCGTCTCTCCGTGGTGGTCGTCGTCGGCCTGATTATCCTGAAGGTCGCCGTCGGCATCATCACGGGGAGCCTCGGCGTGCTGGCCCAGGCGGTGGACAGCTTCCTGGACCTCTTCGCCGTGATCGTGACCTTCCTGGCGGTCCGCATCGCCGCCCAGCCGGCCGATGCCGAGCACCCCTTCGGGCACGGCAAGGCGGAGAACATGGCCGCCATCATCCAGGGGGTGCTCATCTTCCTGGCCGGCGGCACCATCATCTACACGGCCGTCCGGCGCGCCGAGGGGCACGCCCCGCTGGAGATGACGGCGGCCGGCATCGCCGTGATGGCCGTTTCCATCGTCGCCAGCCTGCTGCTGTCCCGGCACCTGCGGAAGGTAGCCCGCCGCGAGGAGTCCCTGGCGCTGGCGGCCAACGCGGACAACATCGCCGCGGACGTGTACTCGGCGGCGGCGGTGCTCGTCGGGCTCATCATCGTCCAGGTCACCGGCTGGGACGTGGTGGACGACGTCCTCGGCGGGCTGGTCGGCCTGTTCATCCTCAAGGTAGGGTTCGACGTGCTCCGCGGCTCTCTCGGGGGGCTGGTGGACGTCAAGCTGCCGGAGGAGGAAGAGGCGGTCATCCGGGCGGCCATCACCGAGCACGCCGGCGTGGAGGTGGTGGGGTTCCACAAGCTGCGGACGCGCAAGGCCGGCAGCCACCGCTACATTGACGTCCACCTGGTGATGCCGCGCAGCGTGGACCTGAAGACGGCCCACGAGATGTGCGACCACCTGGAGATAGACATCCGCCAGCGGCTCGTCCGCACGGACGTCACCATCCACGTGGAGCCCTGCGACGAGAACTGCCGCGAGTGCCAGGTCATCGCCTGCGCCGACCGGAAGGACTGAAGCTTCTCTTCGCTTCCGTGAATTTCGGCACCGGTATGGAAAGCGCGGGGGCCGGCTAGGACCGCGCCGGGTCCGCCGCCCGCCGGCGGCGCGTCTCTATGACGATGGTGGCCGCGAAGACGAGCGCCAGCGCCGCCCAGAACACGTACCTGGCCACGTTCCAGATGCCGAGCGAGAAGTAGCGGTCGAGCCCCTGCACGATGAACTGCCCGCCGAAGTAGGCGAGCGTCGCCGCGAGGTAGATGAAGACCCACTCCTGCGCCCGGGCGCTCCAGAACCGCCGCGTGCGGTAGATGGAGAAGGAGACGAGCGAGAGCCAGACGAGGTCGCACAGCCAGTGCACGACGATGAAGAGCGGCAGCCCCCAGACCGCGCCGACGGCGGCCCGGAACTGCTGGAGCAGCAGCGCCCCCACCGTCACCCACCAGAACAGGAAGAACGGGTTGAGCCCGCTCATGATGATGCCGGCCATGAAGGCGTTGTAGCTCGTGTCCCTGCCCTCGCGCGCCATGACGCACCGCTCCCGGAACAGCCCGACGCCCATCCAGACGATCATCGCCCCGCCGACCACGGCCAGCACGAGCTGCACGACGCTGTTCTGGAAGAAGTACCCCAGCGAGAAGTTGACGAGGATGATGAGGGGCACCTCGACGACGGCGTGCCCGAGCGAGACGAGCACCCCCGCCCAGGCGCTTTTCAGGCTCTTGGCGAGCGTGACGGCGAACATGGGGCCGGGCGCCATGACGCCGGACAGCGAGGTGACGATGACGGTCCCGAGGGCAGCGAGCACGGTCTCTCCTTCGGCGGGGAGGTGGTGAATTCTCTCTGATTATACCATAGCGGTCCGGCCCCTCCGCGTTGCTTGAGTTGCCCTTTTCATTCCTCTATACTGGGGCGAAAGGAGGCCCGCCGCCGTGCCGCTCGATTTCACCCGCCTCGCCGCCCAGGTGGGCGACATGATCGCCACGCTGAAAGAGTCCCGCGCGGAGCACCGCCGCCAGCTGGCGAACGCCCTCGCCACCTTCAACGACCCCTCCCTGAACCTGGAGGAAGTGCAGGCGAAGATAAAGGCGGCCAAGACCTCCTGGCTGGTGGCGGAGCTGACGGAGCGGCTCGACCGCCGCTATCCCGCCCCCCGCATCCCGGACGATTTCACCGTCATGGCGACGGACGGCTCCCACATTGACGTGGACCGCCACCGCGCCGCCCGCTGCTACCTCATCAACATCGGCGCCGTGACCCTCACCTACGGGAGCCGGCCGGACGCCGTTCTCGCCGCCACGCCGACCCTCTACGCCGGCGAGGAGGACATGGTCATCCGCAACCCCGGCCGGGGACGGGACCAGGTGCTGGACGCCGCGCTCACCGGCATCAAGCGGAGCGTGGCCGAGTGGCGCGCCCTGGCGGACCTGGCGAAGACCACCGCCGCCGGCAGCGCCTCCCTGGCCGTGCTGGACGGCACCCTCATCCAGTGGGGGCTGGAGAGCAAGAACTACCCGCAGTTCGTGCGGGATGTGCTGCTCCGCCGCGGCTTTTTGAGGTGCCTCGACGAGATGCAGGCCCTCAACCGGGACCGGACGCTCGCCGCGGCGAGCTACATCAGCTACCCCGGCGGCGGGGACGTCGTCAACGCCCTCCGCATCATCCTCTGCCCCGGCGATACCATCAACGACCGCGCCTGCCTGGAGTGCCAGAGCAAGGAGTGCGAGCGGGTGAGCGGCCTGCGCGACCGCGATATTTTCGCCGAGACCCTCCAGCCGGGCGAGCGCTCCGCCCTCTTCGCCTCGCAATCGAGCATCCTGGAGGAGTACGGTCCGCACCGGGTGGACTTCTACTATTTGAACGTCGGCGAGGAGATTGCCCGCGTCGAGGTGCCCGCCTGGGTGGCGGAGGACCAGGGCCTGCTCGACCTCAGCCACGGGCTCCTCCTCGACCAGTGCCGCCGCGGCCACGGCTACCCGGTGGCCCTCAGCGAGGCGCACGAGCACGCCGTGGTGACCGGGGCCGACCGGGAGAACTTCTGGGCGCTCGTCGAGTCCTGCCTCGCCGACGAAAAGCTCCCCTCCCCCGGCTCGGCCAAGAGCACCAGCAAACGAACGCGGTGGGTCTGACCCGCCGGTCAGGAGTAAACCGTGACCAAACCGACCAGCGCATCCGTCAAGAAAATGATGAAGGAATGGGGCATGACCGTCGTCGGCATCGCCTCGCCGGAGCGTTTCGAGGGGGCCCCGCCCGGCCACGGCCCCTACGACCTGCTGCCGCGGGTCAAATCCATCGTCGTCGCCGGGGTGCGCATCCCGGACCCGGTGGTGGACTGGGACGAGTACCACCTCAAGATGACGGAGATGGAGACGGACTTCGCCATCCGGGCCAACATGGAGAATTTCTACATGCAGATGGGCCACTACGTCCATGACATGATGCTCAACACGGCGGCCATCCGGCTGGCCAACCACCTGGAGACGGAGCACCGGCGGCGCTCGCTGCCGGCGGTCAACGCCCAGCACACGGGGCTCGGCCACCCGGTACACGGGGCCTTCTTCGGCTTCTTCTCGCAGCGGCACGCGGCGGTCCGGGCGGGGCTCGGGGAGTTCGGCTACAACGGGCTGGTCGTCAACCCGACCTACGGCCCGCGCGTGCGGTACGTGTCCGTGCTGACGGAAGCCGAACTGGAGCCGGACCCGCTGCTGACGGAGCCGGTCTGCCTGCGGGAGAGGTGCGGCGACGGAGCCGGGCCGCTCTGCCACCTGAAGTGCGGCAAGGGCGCGCTCCAGTTCCGGGAGGGCGTGGACCACGGGGCGGTTTTCATTGACATCCCGGTGCGGCTGGAGCGGCCCAAGTGCGTCCCCACGGCCGAGGGCGAGGACTTCGGCTGCACCTTCATCGGCACCTGCCTGCGGGAGTGTCCTATCGGCAAGCAGTTCACCACGAGGTAGCCCGCCGCCGCGGCGGGGACGGGAGGAACGGAATAATGAAAGCGTTTCTTATCACCTCCGTTATCGTGCTGGTCCTGGCCCTGGCCGGGGCCGTGTACTACGGCTTCACCCTCATCAGCGAGCGGAACAGCCTGCAAGCCGAGCTCACCTCCGTGCAGGCCACCCTGGCTTCCACGCAGCAGGAGCTGACCACCGCACAGCAGGAGCTGGCGGCCACGCAGGCGACGCTCGACGATACCGAGACGCAGCTCGACGCCAAAGCGGCGGCGCTGGCGGACACCGAGGACGAGCTCTCGCAGACCAAGGATACCCTGACGACGACCGAGACCACCCTCGCCGCGACGCAGGACGACCTGACGGACACCCAGGCGGCGCTCTCGGACACCAAGGGCGAGCTTCAAGATACCAAGATGGACCTGCTCGGGGCGGAGGCCGACCTCAGGCTGGCGGCGTCCGCCAACCGTCAGCTCCAGAACGACCTCGACGAGGCGGAGGACCGCCTGACGACGGCCACCCAGACGCTCGCGGGCCTCGGCATAACCCTGTTCGACAGCGTCCAGTGCTATGACGTCAACCTGATAGATAACCCGAACGCCGTGGACCCCACCTGGGCGGAGCTCAAAGCCTTCCTGGCCCAGGACGCCACCGAAAACCACGTCTACATCGCCAACCTCTACGACTGCTCCCAGTTCTCCCGCGACCTCCACAACCGGGCCGAGGCGGCCGGCATCCGCTGCGCCGAGGTGCAGGTGGCCTTCCAGGGCGAGTACATCGGCCACGCCCTGTGCGCCTTCCTCACCACCGATTACGGCCTGGTCTACGTGGACGATACGGAGGCCCCGGACAAGATAGCCCGCGTGGTGGCCGAGGCGGCCTACCGGGCCGTCAGCGTGAGCGGCTTCTATCCCGCCAACCTGCGGAACAACTACTGGTGGAGCGCCCTGGCCGGGAACTACTACTACCTGCCGGACAGCCACGGGGGACAGGCCGTGGTAGCCTATATCTTGATTTACTGGTGAACCGTTTTGGCAAACCAGCGTTTCAGCCGTATAATATCGGGGAGCCAAGAGGGGGCAAGCCCCTCTTGAAAAAGTACCGACAGGGAGCGAGGTCACCATCACGACAGACACCACCAGCAAGATAGCCGAGGTCATCGAAGCCGCGACGGCCCGCTACGTCGCCCAGTGCTACGAGCTCTACGACCTCCCGCCGCTCGGGGCGCTCGTGCGCACCGGGGACATCTACGGCTTCGTGGCCGGGGCGGGCACCGCCGGACTGGAGCCGGGCCGCCGGCCCATCGCCCGCGGCCGGGACGAGGCCACCGAAGAGGCCGTCTACGCCACGAGCCCCCAGTTGAGCAAGCTCCTCCGCAGCGAGTTCAGCGTCATCGTGGCCGGCCACCGGGACGGCGAGCGCCTGCTCCAGTACCTGCCGCCGCAGCCGGCCCGCATCCACGGCTTCGTCTACGCGGGGACGCCGGAGGAAATGCGGGAGTTCGGGCAGTCGTTCGGCTTCGTCACCAATCTGCTCAACGCGGAGAACGGGGTGGCCCCGGAGGAGCTGACCGCGGCGGCGCTGCGCCGGCTCGCCGCGGCGCAGGAGGACCCGCACGCCTTCCTCGTGGCGGCGGGCAAGGAGCTGGCGGCGCTGCTGAGCGGCGATTTCATCCGGTTGAAGACCATCCTCGGGAGGCTGCGATGAGCGACCGTCTCGGCATCGTCACCAACGCCTCGCTGGAGAGCGGCGTCGAGGTACGGCTGGACGCGGACGTGTCCGTCGAGGACATGGTCGTCGGGCGCTACGTGACCATCCGCGGCAGACAGCGCCGCTTCTTCGGGATGATCACCGATGTCCGCCTCGGCGTCAGCGACGAGCGCATCCAGTACGCCGCCCCGGACGTCAGCGACCCCTTCATGGCGGAGGTCCTCACCGGCACCTCCACCTTCGGGGAGATCCACGTCACCCCCATGCTCACCATCGGGGGCGCGGACGCGCTTTTGGAGGGCCCCCAGCCGGTCAAGACGATACCCGGCCACTTCGCCTCGGTGTACCTGGCCACCGAGCAGGACATGGACACCGTCTTCGGGGAGGAGGGCGAGAAGCGCTTCAACATCGGCAACCCGCTCGACATGGAGACGAAGCTCTGCCTGGACCTGGAGCTCTTCGCCACCCGCTCCAACGGCATTTTCGGCAAGAGCGGCACCGGCAAGACGTTCCTCACCCGCATTTTGCTCATCGGGATGCTGCAGAAGAGCCGGGCGGTCAACCTCATCTTCGACATGCACAACGAGTACGGCTGGAAGGGCACCTACGAGGGGCGGGACGCCTCGTCCGTGAAGGGCCTCAAGCAGCTCTTCGCGGACCGGGTGGCCGTCTTCACCCTCGACGAGGAGAGCTCGCGCCGCCGCAAGGTAAGCACGGACTACGTGGTGAAAATCGGCTACGGCGAGATAACGCCGGAGGACATCGCCATTTTGAAGTCCACCCTCAACCTGACCGACCTGGCCGTGGAGGCCGCCTACCAGCTCCGCCGGGCCCTCGGGCGCGACTGGCTCCACCGGACGTTGACGCTGGCCGACGAGGAACTGGAGGAGCAACTGAAGAACGCGAACATCCACGAGAGCTCCTTCCAGAGCCTGAAACGGGGCCTCGGCATCATCGGGCGGCTCGGCTTCGTCGTGCCGGACGCGAAGGATGATGCGGTGAAGACCATCCTCGACTACCTCCAGTCCGGCCGCAACGTGGTGCTGGAGTTCGGGCGCTACCAGGAAATCTCGGCCTATTTGCTCGTCGCCAACCTCCTCTCGCGGCGCATCTACGGGCGCTACCAGCAGCGCATGGAGGAGGCGACGGCCTCGGACGACGACGCCATGAAGCCGCGGCCGCTCGTCATCACCATCGAGGAGGCCCACAAGTTCCTCAGTCCCGAGGTGGCCGGCAAGACCATCTTCGGCACGATAGCCAGGGAAATGAGAAAGTACAATGTCAGCCTGCTCGTCATTGACCAGCGCCCCTCCGGCATCGACGAGGAGGTCATGTCCCAGCTCGGCACCAAGATAACCTGCCTGCTCGACAACGAGAAGGACATAGATGCCGTCCTGGCCGGGGTGTCCGGCAAGGGCGAGCTCAAGTCCGTGCTGGCCCGCCTCGCGCCCAAGCAGCAGGCGCTCATCTTCGGCCACGCCGTACCCATGCCGGTGGCCTTCCAGCCGCGCGAGTACGGCTCGGCGCAGTCTTATAAAGACCTCGCCGGGGAGGCGGCGCCGAAGACGAAAGCGGAGCTAGAGAAGGACATCGAGGAGCTCTGGAACTGACCGCTCATCCTTCGACAGGCCCGGGATGACACAGAAGGAGGTGCGGCGGCCGCACCTCCCGGCCTGCCCGTCATCGCCACTCTTTGGTACCAGGCCACTGGACGCCGGGGCGGTTTGGGTTTACCATGAGCGGTATGGATACCCCGGCCAGCGACAGGAAAACGGTCGGCCTGGCCCTGAGCGGCGGCGCCGCGCGGGGGCTGACGCACATCGGCGTGCTGGAGGTGCTGGAGAAGCACGGCATCCCCATTGACCTCATCGCCGGGACGAGCTCCGGGGCCATCATCGGCGCCGCCTACGCCTGGGACCGGAACATCGCCCGCATGACCCGGGACGCCCTCGACGCCACCTGGAAGAACATCCGGCCCATGCTGGACCTCACCTTCCCCAAGACCGGTCTCGTCCGCGGCCGCAAGCTGCGCGACCTGCTGGCCACCTACGTCGGCGGGGACACCTGCTTCGAGGACCTGGAGATTCCCTTCGCCTGCGTGGCCACGGACATAGACTCCGGCGAGGCTGTCATCCTCCGCTCCGGCTCGGTGCCGGAGGCGCTCCGGGCCACCGTCTCCATGCCCGGCGTCTTCAAGGTCCACTACCACGAGGAGCGCTACCTGGTGGACGGGGGCCTGACGGTGCCGGTGCCGGTGGACCTCGCCCGGGAGATGGGGGCGGACTTCGTCATCGCCGTCAACGCCAACCCGGACGTGGCCTCGCGGCGGGGGACGGCCGCGCAGAAACGGGTCGAGGCCGGCAAGGAGCCGACCATCTGGCAGGTCATCAGCCAGGCCATCTACATCAGCACCTACGCCCTCTCGCTGACCAACCTGGAGCGGGCCGACGCCGTCATCGAGCCGGACCTCGGCGATTTCAATCTGACGGATTTCAACCGGGTGCCGGAGATTCTCGAGGCCGGCCGCCTCGCCGCCGAGCACGCCATCCCGGACATCCTGCGCAAGCTGGCGGAGTAGCCGTTTGCCCCGTTTCCGCCCCTCACGCTATACTGAGACCATGCACTGGGTCTACTACTTCGGGCGCGTTCTCGTCTACATCCTGCTGGCCCCCTTCGGCTGGATATGGGTCAGGGGGCAGGAGAACGTCCCGGACAAGGGGCCGGTCCTCGTGGTCGGCAACCACCTCTCCATCGGGGACCCGCCCCTGGTCGCCACCAAGATCAAGCTCACCTGCGTCATCATGGCCAAGGAGGACCTCTTCAAGCACGCCTGGTCCCGCTTCTGGGTCAAGAACTTCGGCGCGTTCCCGGTCCGGCGGGAGGGCATCAACCGCCAGACGCTGGAAGAAGCGGAAGCCTGGCTGAAAAAGGGGGTCTCCCTGATCATGTTCCCGGAGGGCCACCGCAGCCCGGACGCCACCCTGCAGCCCGCCCTGCCCGGAGCGGCCGTGCTGGCGGCCCGGCTCGGCGTGCCCATCCTCCCGGTGGCGCTGACCGGCACCGAGGCGTTGAACCGGCTGGGGCACGCGTTCTTCCACCGCACCCACGTGCTCCTCACCATCGGCAAGCCGTTCCTGCCGAAGACCACGGGCGCCCGCCTGACCAAGGAGCAGCGCAACGACCTCACCCGTGATATCATGGGGCATATCGCCGCCCTGCTCCCGCCCGCCTACCGGGGCGTCTACGCCGGAGAGGTTGATGCGCAAAGTTAAGAAGGCCGGCCATACCGGGTTCTGCTTCGGGGTGAAGCGGGCCGTGAAAATCGTGGAAGAAGCCGCCAAGGAGCGCGGCGGCGTGGAGACGCTCGGCGCCGTCGTCCACAACGACCAGGTCACCGGGCGTCTCGCCGGGCTGGGCGTCACGACGGCCAAGACCCTCGACGACGTCAAGGGGAAAACCGTCGTCACGAGCTCCCACGGCGTCACCCCGGAGGTAAAAGCGGCCCTCGCCGCCCGCGGCTGCGAGGTCATCAGCACCACCTGCCCCAACGTGAGGCGCGCCCAATCCGCCGCCGGAAAGCTCGCCGAGGAGGGCTTCTTCGTCATCGTCTACGGCAGCGCCGACCACCCGGAGGTCAAGGGCATCCTCGGCTGGGCCGGGGGCAACGGGCTCGCCACCACGGACGAAGCGGCGGTAGCCGCCCTCGACCCCATGCCCAAGAAGCTCGGCGTGCTCGCCCAGACCACCCAGGTGCCCGGCCACTTCGGCGCCTTCGCCAAGACGGTCATTGACCACGCCCTCCGCAAGAACTCGGAAATCCGCATCATAGATACCATCTGTCACGACCTGCGGGACCGCCAGCTGAACGTCCTGGAACTGGCCAAGCAGGCGGACCTCATGCTGGTCGTCGGCGGGCGGCACAGCGCCAACACCGCCCGTCTCGCCGAGCTCTGCGCAAAGGAAGCGGAGACCCGCCTCATCGAGACGGCGGACGAGATCGACCCACGCTGGCTGGCCGGCAAGGCGTTCGTCGGCGTCGCCTCCGGCGCCTCCACCGCCGAGGAGACCGTTGACGAGGTCATACGGGCGCTGGAAAAGATGGACTGATGCGCGGATTCCGCACCGTAGCTCACGCCCTTTCGGTACGCTCCGGCGCGCCGCCTTTGACCCGCGCGTGAGAAAGGTACTATACTTTTCAGTATCACCCACCCCATCATTTGAGTGTGAGTTTGCATGCGTATCATGCCCGCGTGCTTGACAATGGTGTATACACCCTCTAGACTACACTAACGGATAATCAGGCCCGCTAAGGAGAGATGGATGGTCGGCTACGTTATCCTCACCTGCAAGTACCACAAAGAAGGCCGTGTTTGGGTCGGTATTTGTGAAGAGCTGGGCACGTCCACCTTCGGCCGTACGCTTGACGAAGCTGAGGAAAAACTTGGCCAAGCGATAGTACTCCACGTCAACACCCTCGAGGACGTCGGCGAACGGCAGCGCTTCTTCGAAGAGCACCATATTCCGTTCTACAAGGACGTTCCCAAAACGGTTCCGGTCAATATAGAGACCAACAGCGATACATTCGTAACCTCGTGCGTCCAACCGATCGGGGAATTGGCCACTGTCTAGGAAACACTACACTGAATTGCCGGCCGTATCCGGCGACAAGCTAATCAAGCTGCTCAACAAGAAGGACGGCTGGTCGTACGGCCGAAAAGCGAACCACGGCAGAACGCTGACCAAAAAAGTCGGCGATAGAACGCTCGTCACCTTTATCCCTGAAACAAAAGAGCCCTTACCCTCCGGCACCCTGTCCGCCATCCTCGGCCCCAAGCAGACCAACATCGGCCATGACGGTTTACTTGAACTGATCAACAAATGCGGCATCTAGTTCTGCCGGACTTCCCGGGTGAGCGCATTTCTTGACGCCAATTTCCCGCCTGCGTATAATTGAATTTGAGTCGTTTGGTAAAAGGACGTTTCTGACCGGGCCCCGGTCGT
>DAOUEG010000017.1:0-1564 GCA_034430495.1 Dehalococcoidales bacterium | reverse complement strand
TATCCCGGCCCCGGCAGCGTCGATCGCCCGGACCGCCGCCAGAACATCGAGGGGCCACTGGAGTTGATTGACCTGCGGAGCTTCGACCTCACCATCAACCCGGAGAAGTGCCTCTACCCGAAGTGCACCCTCTGCGCCGATAACTGCCCCGTCGGCAGCATCAACTTCAAGGTCTCGCCGCCGCTCTTCCGCAAGAACTGCGAGCGGTGCTGGTTCTGTGAGCAGATCTGTCCGGCCGGCGCAATCGAGGTGGACTGGAAGCCCATCGCGGACTTCGTGGACAGGTACATCTGCGACCATTGGGAAAAGCTGGCGCAGGAGGCTGAGGCGAAGGGACGCCTGCGGCGACTCGTGCCGCCCGAGGCCATCGACCGCGAGCGGTACTGGTGGCAGCAGAAATCGCCCCCGCGGCTCAAGCCGCTGAAGCGCGACTAGCGGGGCGGCGCCGGCGGCGGCAGCAGCGGCAGCCCGCCGGTTACGTAGAGCGCGTGGCCCGTCACGTAAGCTCCCAGCTCCGAGGCGAGGAAGAGGGCCGCTCCGGCGAGGTCGTCGGGTGTGCCCGGCCGCTGCATAGGGGTCTTGCGGCCGAGGTTCGCGAAGAACCCCTCCTTCTCAGTGTCCGTCATGCTTCCTGTGGTGCGGTCGTAGAACGATGTCCGTACCGGTCCCGGTACGATCGCGTTGACGTTGATCCCGTACGGCGCGAGCGCCGTCGCCAGGTCGTAGGTAAACCCGATGATCGCCGCCTTGGCGGTATTGTAAGCGATGTGGTGGGCGGGAGGTTGGATGGCCCCGATGGACGAGAGGTTGATGATCTTCCCGTACCGCTTCTCTTTCATCCCCGGCACGACGTACTTGCAGAAGAAATACTGGCTCTTCAGGTTGAGCGCCTGCGTCCTGTCCCAGATTTCCTCCGGCAGTTCCTCGATGGGATAGGAAACGCCCGCCGCGCCGGCATTGTTGACCATGATGTCGACCGGGCCGAGGGCGGCGACTGTTTTTTCGACGGCAGCCTTGACGCGAGCTTCTTGTGTGACATCGCACTCGATGGCGGCGGCCCGTCCTCCGTCCCGTCCGATAGTGCCAGCGGCCTTTTCGGCGGCCGCGCGATCGATATCCACCAGCGCCACGGCACAGCCCTCGCGCGCGAACCGCTTCGCAATGCCGTTCCCGATGCCGGAGCCGGCTCCGGTAATGATGGCAACTTTACCTTCCAACAGCATGGTTCCCTCCTTACTCGGGAATGTATTCCGGCAATCCCGGCAGGGCGGTCGTCATCCAGTCCGTCCGCTCCGGCCCGATGAAGTACATGTCACCGGTCATGGAGAACGGGGCCGTGTAGCCCGCGCAGCGTACCATCGGGTGGACGGCGTAGATCTCGTTCTCCTGGATGGTCCACTCCATGTAGTCTTTTTCGTCCGGGCCGGCGGTGATGTAGGGTGCGTCCCCGTAGGACAGCCCCACCGCGTGGCCGAGTTTGTCGCACTCGAACCCGTAGGACTCGATGAGCGCCACGATCTTCTTGCCGGCGTCGGTGATTTCCACGCCCGGGCGGAACTCCCGC
>DAOUEG010000016.1:0-1814 GCA_034430495.1 Dehalococcoidales bacterium | reverse complement strand
ACCTCTTCCAGTACCTGAGCGAGCTCGGGGCGCAGGTGGACGTCGTGCGGAACGACAGGATAACGACCGGCGAGATAGCAACAATGGCGCCGGAGAAGATCGTCATCAGTCCCGGGCCGGGGTATCCCGACGGGGCGGGTATCTCGATAGAAGTGATCAAGGCGTTCGGCGGGAAGGTGCCGGTCCTCGGGGTGTGCCTGGGGCACCAGTGCATCGGGCAGGCGTACGGGGGGAAGATAGTGCACGCCGGGGAGCTCCGGCACGGCAAGACAAGCGAGATATTTCATGAGGATGTCGGCGTGCTGCACGGGCTGCCGAACCCGTTCCCGGCGGTGCGGTACCACAGTCTGGCGGTGGACCCGGCCACGGTACCGGACTGCCTGGAGGTGACGGCGCGGACGGAAAACGGCATCATCATGGGGCTGCGGCACAGGGAACACGCGGTGGAGGGGGTGCAGTTCCACCCGGAGAGCATCATGACCGGGGAAGGGAAGCACTTGCTGAGGAATTTCCTGGAGATGGGGTAACACCCTCACCCTCACCCTCACCCTGACCCTCTCCCATCGAGGGAGAGGGCAACAGATGGGGAGACGGGAAAAGGGATGGATTCCCGCTTTCGCGGGAATGACAGCTGAAAAGGTAAACAATGATCAAGGAAGCGATAGCCGCCCTGGTGGAAGGCCGGGACCTGACCTTCGAGGAAGCCGAGGGGGCCATGGAGGACCTCATGACCGGCACGGCCACGCCGGCGCAGGCGGGGTCGTTCCTCACCGCGCTGCGGATGAAGGGCGAGACGGTGGACGAGATAGCCGGACTGGCGACGGTCATGCGGCAGAAGAGCCTCCACGTGGCGCTGAGCGTGCCGGCCATTGATGTTGTCGGCACCGGCGGCGACGGCTCCGGGAGCCACAACCTGTCCACGGCGGCGGCCATCGTGGCGGCGGGGGCGGGGCTGTACGTGGCCAAGCACGGCAATCGGGCGGCTTCAAGCAGGTGCGGCGCCGCCGACGTGCTGGAGGCCCTCGGGGTAAAAATAGACCTCTCGCCGGAGGGCGTGAAACGGTGCGTCGAGGAAGCGGGCATCGGCTTCATGTTCGCGCAGGCGTACCACCCGGCCATGAAGTTCGTCGGGCCGGTGCGGCGGGAAATAGGCATCCGCACCGTCTTCAACATTTTGGGGCCGCTCACCAACCCGGCCGGCGTGCCGCGGATGGTGCTCGGGGTGCCTTCAAGAGAGATAGGCGAGAAGATGGCCGCGGTCTTGCGGAAACTGGGCATCGAGCGGGCGCTCGTCGTCCACGGGCTGGAGGGGCTCGACGAGCTCTCCGTCAGCGGGCCGTCGCTCGTGTGGAACGTCCTGCCGGACGGCGTCGAGGGTCCGGCGACGGTGACGCCGGGGGACTTCGGGCTGGGGAACGCCCCGGCCGGGAGCATAGCCGGGGGGACGCCGGACGTCAACGCCGCCGCGCTGCGGGAGGTGCTCGACGGCCAGCGCGGGCCGCTGCGCAACGCCATCATCATGAACGCGGCGGCGGCGCTCATCGCCGGGGGGCTGGCGGACGGCTACAAGATGGCCGCGATGCAGGCGGTGCGGAGCATTGACGGCGGCAAGGCGAAGGAAAAACTGGCGAGGATGGTGGCGCTGAGCCAGCAGCTCTCATGAAAATGATGACGATACTGGATGAAATCGTGGCGGCCAAGCGACGGGAACTGGCGGCGGTCAAGCGGGAAACCCCGCTGGCGGCGCTGAAGCTCCGGGTGGCCGGGCGGGAGGCGGCGCGCGATTTCGCCGGGGCCCTGCGGCGGCCGGGGGT
>DAOUEG010000015.1:0-15447 GCA_034430495.1 Dehalococcoidales bacterium | reverse complement strand
ATCAGTCTTCATCTCGCTCCGACCCGTCCTTTCCCCCGGCGCCGCGGCGTTCCCGCCGCGGGCGTCCGGGCTGTTTCCCGGTCTCCCCGCCGACCCGGCCGCACCTCAACCCGTTAAATAGTTTACATCCCCCGGCCAGGCCGCCAAGATGTCCCGCAGCTCGCTGCGGTCCTGGAAACCGACCAGCCGGCGGACCTCCCGCGCGTTCTCGAAGATGAGGACGGTGGGTACGGCGGTGACGTGGTTTCCCGCCACTATCTCCCGGCTGATTTCGTCCACGTCCAGCCTGACGAACTTGAAGGTATCCCCGTACTCCTCGGAAAGCTCCCGGGTGACGAGGCAGGTGGGGAAGCAGGTCCCACAGTACCGGGCGGTAAAGCAGACGACGACCGGTTTTTCGGCCTCCAGCACCTCTCTCTTGAAATCACGGTCGGTTATCTTTTTCATGGCACCGGCGCTCCCGTGGACAACGCGTTCTCACCCGGTCTCTACCAGCATCATACCTTTGAGAACGGGCAGCGGAGTATCCGTAACCATACCCATTTGAAGGCGGAAAATCACGTAGTTGTCCGGGGAGGCCGAGGCGGCCCGGCGTCCGGGCGCGCCCGCGGCTTGGCCCCGGCCGGCCCGCGTGGTACAGTGAGGGCGGCAACCGCAGTACCCCGCCGAAGGAGGCAACCATGCCAATCGTTCGTGTTGATTTCTGGGAAGGCGTCGGCCAGGCGCAGGTCAAGACGATGATCCGCGGCATTACGGACGTCATGATGGGCATCGGCGTGCCGGAGCAGGCCGTCGAGGTGGTCGTCTACGAAATCCCCAAGACGCACTGGGGCGTCGGCGGCAGGCCGGCCACCGAGGCGCTGAAGGACGTCCAGCCGCCGCACTAGCGGACCGCACCGGGGTATCTTTTTACCCCGCCAGACGTTGTAACAGACAGGGCCCGACGAAATCCCTCCGAGGTGCGACATGAAAATGTTCCTGAAACGCCGGCTGGCGGTGTGGCTGGCCCTGCTCCTGTCGGTCACGGCGCTGGGGGCGTGCGTGCCCGCCGTTTCCCCGACGGGGACGCAGTTCCCGCTGACCACGACGCCGACGGCGAGCCCCTCCCGCCCGATAGCATTGACGGTCCCGCCCGGCTCGCACCCGTTCGTGGTGAAAACGGCGACGGTGAAATCGGCGCCGGGGCTGGAGCTCACCCTCTCGGTGAACACGACCGTGCTCCGGGGCGACGAGAGCCTGTCCGTCACCATCTCCGAGCGGAACACGCTGGAGAAGACGAACCGGGTCGCCGCGGCCGACCAGTGGCCGCTCCAGGGGCTGGTGACGGGGCCCTGCGGCACGCTCAACTACCCGGTCGGCATCGCCCTGTTCAAAGGCGTGTACTCCGGTCAGTCCGACTTTACCGGCACGACGCGGCTGAAGCTGTACAATCCGGACCTCGTCTACCACTGCCCGGCGATACTTTCCGGGATAACGGCCTACGAGTTCCAGCCTTCGAGCACCATCGCCGACGTGTACGGCGACTGCGGCGTCTCGCCGTGCATCACGGACCTCGACCTCGACGTCCGGCAGACCCTAGCGGGGGGCTACACCACCGACCCGACGGTGTTCTGGGCCTTCTCGCCCGGCTACTACACGATAATCGCCGGGGACGAGTGGGGGGCGCTGGCGTTCCTCAACTTCGAGGTGGTGGCACCGGACGCCAGCGGCTAGCCAGTCCCGCGGCGGCGGCGCCGCCGACGCTCACTGATGCGGAACGGCAGCGTCACCGCCATGTCCGGCCCGAAGAACCGGGAGAGCAGCCAGTCCACGGCTATCTTGAACCGGTTCTTGACGCCGGTGACGAGCAGCGAGTAGGCCGCCACCCAGACGAGCAGCGCCGGCCAGCCGCGTAGCCAGAGACGATAGAATTTCAGCAGGGCGCTGGAGCGGCCGAGCGAGATGATGAGCATCTTGTCCGCGTAGGCATACCTGCGGCGCGGCTTGCCCCGCACCCCGGCGGCAACGTTAAAGCCGACGACCTTCGCCTGGCGGACGGCGTGGTGGGCCCGCGACTGGGCGACGGCGCCGGTGGCGGCGTCTTCGTAGTGGGCGCAGTCCCCGCAGACGTAGACGCCGGGATGGCCCGGCAGGGCCAGGTAATCGTCCACGACGAGGCGGCCGAACTCGTCACGGGGGGCGGCGACCCCGGCGGCGACCGGGCTGGCGACGACGCCGGTGACGCGGACGAGGGTGCGGCAGGGCAGCTTCTCGGCGCCGTTCATCTCCACCCAGCCGTCGCCCACGGCGGTCACCCGCGTGTTCAGGTGCAGCGTGATGCCGCTTTTCTCCAGGCGGCGGGCGATGTAGGCGGACCACTCCGGCGGCAGGTCGTCAATGAGGCGGTCCTCCCGCTCGACGACGTGGACGGCTATCTCGGCGGGGTCGAGCTTCCGGTAGGTGCGGGCGGCGTAGTGGCAGACCGCGTCCGCCAGCGCCGCCGCGAACTCGGTGCCGGTGTAGCCCGCGCCGACGACGCAGAAGGTGAGCATCGCCCGGCGCACGGCGGGGTCCGTTTCCAGCGAGGCGTTCTCGAACATGGTGTAGACGTGGTTCTTGATGTCCGAGGCGTCGTCGAGGTGCTTGAGATTGTAGACGCTGGGGTGGTCGTCGAGGCCGGGAGCGTCACCGGGGCCGACGGCGCTGCCGAGGGCGACGACGAGGTAGTCGTAGCCGAACACCCCGGCCGAGGTGACGACGGCGCGGGCGTCGAGGTCAATGCGCGCCACCACGGCCTGGACGAAGGAGGTGCGGCGGCCGAGCCGCAGGCGGCGGAGGGGGGCGATGATGTCCCAGGGGTGGAGCGCGCCGACGGCCACCTGGTGGAGGAGCGGGGCGAAGACGAAGTAGTTGTTGCGGTCAATGAGGGTAATCTCGACGTCGGCGGAGGCCCCCAGGGTACCGGTCAGCTTTTTCAGCGCGGCCAGGCCGGCGAACCCGGCGCCGAGGATGACGATTTTACGGACGGCTGCCCCGCTACTGTTCATGTTTACAGGCACGTGTTCCCGATATTGTGCCACTATAGCACAACGCGGGGGCGTTGCCAATGAGGACCGGGGCGGCTAGAGCTTGATATCAATGGTGTAGTTCTTGAGGACGGCCTCGATTTTCCTCTTGGCGGCCTCGTCCGGCTCGACGAGGGGCAGCCGCGGCGGGCCGACCTTGATGCCGAGCACTTCCAGGGCGTACTTGACCGGGGCCGGGTTGGCGGCGGTGTTCATGAGGGCGTTGACGAGGGGCACCATGCCGAGGTGGATGGCGGCGGCCGCCTTGACGTCGTTGGCGAGGATGAGGTCGCACATCTTCTTTATCTGCCTGCCGATGACGTGGTTGGTGACGCCGATGACGCCGTAGCCGCCCATGGCCATGATGGGGAAGGTATCGCCGTCGTTGCCGCTCCAGACGTAGAAATCGGGCCGGGTGACGAGCTTGAGCACCTGGGCCACGTGCTCCATGTTGCCGCTCGCCTCCTTGACGCCGACGATGTTGGGTATCTCGCTGAGGCGGACGATGGTATCCACGCTCATGTTGACGACGACGCGCCCCGGGATGTTGTACATGATGACCGGCAGGCTCGTCGCCTCGGCGATGGTGCGGAAGTGCCGGTAGATGCCCTCCTGCGAGGGCTTGTTGTAGTACGGCACGACGGAGAGGCAGGCGTCCACGCCGAGCTTCTCGGCGTCGCGGGTGGCCTCGACCGCCTCCGAGGTGCTGTTGGAGCCGGTGTAGGCGACGACGGTGGCCGAGGCCGGGACGACCGATTTCACCTCCTCGAAGAGCTTGAGCTCCTCTTCCCAGGAGAGGGTCGGCGCCTCGCCGGTGGTGCCGCAGAGCACGAGGCCGTCCGAGCCGGAGGCGAGCAGCGCCAGTGCCAGCTTCCTGGCGAGGTCGTAATCCACCTCGAGGTCTTCCCTGAAGGGCGTTACCATGGCGGTGAGCACGCGTCCCAGCTGTTGCATCGTCGTTACCTTTCCCCGTCCTTTGCCGAAGAGAATATTCTATTATAGCGTATTGCGGAACCGGTGGAAACGGGATTCTTCGTCGCTCCGCGCCCCGGAATGACAGGGATTAGAGGCCGAGGAGCTGGTCGAGCCCGTAGATGAAGCCCTGGCGCTTGGTAATCTCCCGGACGGCCAGAATGACGCCCGGCATGTAGCACTCGCGGTTGATGGTATCGTGGCGGATGCTGAGCGTCTGGCCGGGCCCGCCGAAGAGCACCTCCTGGTGGGCCATGAGGCCGGGCAGGCGGACGGAGTGGATATTGATGCCCTCCGTCTCCAGGCCGCGGCTCGGCTGGGGAGTGACGGTGTCCCGCGCGGCCGGCGGGTCGAAGTTCTTGCCGCGGGCCCGGAGCATGGCCTGGGCGGTGGAGAGGGCCGTGCCGGAGGGCGCGTCTATCTTGCCGTCGTGGTGGAGCTCGGTGATTTCCACGTGGTCGAAGTACTTGCCCACTATCTTGGCGCAGTGCATCATGAGGATGGCGCCGAGGGCGAAGTTGGGCGCCACGAAGACGCCCACCTTGCCGCCGCGGCAGAGGCGCTTCATCTCGTCAATGTCACCGGGGGAGAAGCCGGTGGAGCCGATGACCATGTTGACCCGCTTTTCCACGGCGACGCGGACGGCGGGCATGGTGGCCGAGGCGATGGTGAAGTCCACGACGACTTCCGGCTTGACCTGGCCGATGATGGCCTCGAAGTCCGGCCCGAAGGGAACGGTGGTGCCGTCCGGCAGCATGAGGGTGTCGCTCGTGGCCTTGAGGTCAACGGCGCCGACCACCTTGAGGTCGACCTCGGCGCTGACGGCCTTGACGACCTCCTGCCCCACCCTGCCGGCGGCGCCGTGAACGACAACCTTCGTCTGCTGAGCCATGACGGACTACCTCCGTTGCGGGGGCCGGGACGGGCCGCGGCTGGGACGGCGGTCCCGGTCGTTGAAGCGGGGCCGGCTGCCGCGGCGTTCCTGCCGGGCTTCCTCGCGGGCGGCGGCCTGCTCGGTGCCGTCCTCGAACACGGCGCGGCGGGAGAGGTTGACGCGGCCGAGGTTGTCCACGGCGATGACCTTGACGGTCACCTCGTCGCCGACCTTGACCTCGTCCTCCACCTTGCCGACGCGGTGGTCGGCGAGCTCGCTGATGTGGACGAGCCCTTCCTTGCCGGGGAGGATTTCCACCATGGCGCCGAAGTCCAGCACGCGGGAGACCTTGCCGGTGAACATGTCACCGATCTGCGGGTCCCGGGTGAGGCCCTCGATGATGGCGATGGCGCGCTGGGTGGCCTCCATGTCCGGCGAGCCGATGACGACGGTGCCGTCGTCCTCGACGTCAATGGTGGTCTTGGTGGTCTCGATGATGGAGCGGATGGTCTTGCCGCCGCTGCCGATAACGGCCCCGATCTTGGCCGGGTCAATCTTAATCTTGGTCATGCGCGGGGCGTAGGGACTGACGTCATCGCGCGGCGTGCTGATGACCTTGCCCATGGTGTCCAGCACGAACATGCGGCCCTCGCGCGCCTGCCGGAAGGTCTGCTCGACGATTTCCAGGGTCAGGCCCTTGAGCTTGGTGTCCATCTGGATGGCGGTGATGCCTTCCCGCGTACCGGCGATTTTGAAGTCCATGTCCCCGTTGAAGTCTTCCTGGCCCTCCAGGTCCGTGAGGACGACGAACTTGCCGTCTTCCCCGGTGATGAGGCCCATGGCCACGCCGGCCACCGGCTTGCGGACGGGGATACCGGCATCCATGAGGGCGAGACTGCCGGCGCAGACGCTCGCCATGGAGGTGCTGCCGTTGGAGCTGAGGACCTCCGAGACGAGGCGGATGGCGTAGGGGAAATCCTCGACGGCGGGCAGCATGGGGGCGAGGGCGCGCTCGGCGAGGGCGCCGTGGCCTATCTCGCGGCGGCTCGTGGAGCCGACGCGGCGGACCTCCCCGGTGGAAAAGCCGGGGAAGTTGTAGTGGTGCATGAAGTGCTTGCTCTCCTCCAGGCCGAGGCCGTCAATCATCTGCTCCTTGCGGGTGGAGCCGAGGGTGGCGATGGAGAGCACCTGGGTCTGGCCGCGCTGGAAGAGGCCGGAGCCGTGGACGCGCGGCAGCAGGCCGACCTCGCAGCTGAGGGGCCGAATCTCCGTGACGGCGCGCCCGGCGATGCGCTCGTTGCGCTCGATGACGGCGTTGCGGAGCTCGTACTTCCACTTGTTGTCCACCGCCGTGGCGATGTCCCTCTCCGGGTACTTCTCGCTGAGCTTGGTGATGACCTCCTGGAAGAGCTCGGCGCGGGCGGCGGTGCGGCGGGGGCGGTCCTTCTCGCGGAGGACCTCGAGCATCCGCCCGCCGACGATGTCGTCAACGTCGTTGATGAGCTGGGGGTCCGGCGCGGCGGCCGGCACCGGGAGCTTGGGCTTGCCGACCTTCCGGCAGAGCTCGTCCTGGACTTTGATGATGGCCTGGTTGGTCTCGTGGGCGTGGCGGACGGCCTTGACGACGGTCTCCTCGTCCACCTCGTTGGCGCCGGCCTCCACCATGATGATTTTATCGCGGGTGGAGACGACGACGAGGTCGAGGTCGCTCTGGTCCGCCTGGGCCATCTTGGGGTTGACGACGAGCTCGCCGTTGATGTAGCCGAGGTTGACGGCGCCGATGGGGCCGTCGAACGGTACCTCCGACATGGCGAGGCACGCGGAGGCGCCGATGACGGAGAGGATGTCCGGGTCGTTCTCCTGGTCCGCCGAGAGGACGGTGGTGATTATCTGGATTTCGCTCCGCCAGGTCTTGGGGAGGAGCGGCCGGATGGGCCGGTCCGTCTGGCGGCAGGCGAGGATGGCGGCCTCCGAGGGGCGGCCCTCCCGCCTGAGAAAACCGCCGGGGATTTTCCCGGCGGCGTAGAGTCTCTCTTCAAACTCGATGGTCAGGGGGAGGAAGTCAACGCCCTCCCTGGGGGAGCGGGCGAAGCACATGGTGACGAGGACCACGGTATCGCCGTAGCGCACGGTGACGGCGGCATCCGCCTGCATGGCGAATTTCCCCGTCTCAATGATGAGTTCGCGACCGGCCAGGTCGCAGCGGACAGTGTGGCTTTCCAAAATACTTTCTCTCTTTCTCTACCAGAAGGCTCTTTTTTGCCTTACTTGCGCAGCCCGAGTTTCTTGATCAGACTGTTGTACCGTCCGACGTCTTCTCGGCTGAGATACGACAGGAGCCTTCTCCTCTGGCCGACGAGCTTAAGCAAGCCCCGCTGAGTATGATAGTCATGCCGGTTGGCCGACATGTGTTGCGTCAATCCCTTGATACGCTCGGTCAGGATGGCCACCTGCACCTCCGTGGAGCCGGTGTCCCCTTCCTTGGCCTGGTGTTCGGCGATGATTTCCGTTTTTCTCTGTTTGTCCAAGGTGGCGTTTCTCCCGTGAAACTGAATTTTTCTTACAAATAGTACGAAGAAATTATACCACACCCCCCGGGAATAGTAAACGAAATTATGTCACCCCCCGGCGGGAGGCGGTGCCGTCAAACCCCGGAAAAGCCGCCGGACGTCCCGCGGCGACCGCAGCACGATGACGCGGGCATGGTGCGGGACGGTGGCCAGGAGCTGCCGCCGCCGCCTCGGGTAGCGCCACCAGTTACGCAGGATGTACCAGATGAGCGATTCCCGGCTGAGGAACGCCTTGCGCCACGTTTCCCGGTTGCTCCCCCAGAGCGGCTCGCCGGAGCGGCAGCGCCCGATGGTCCGCCGCACCACCTGCCCAAGCACCCGCCAGAGGGGCGGCTGCAGCCAGACGAGGGTATCCGCCCGGGGCAAAACGAGGTCCTGGACGCGGGCGTAGTTGCCGTCCATGACCCAGCCGTCCGGGTGGGCGGCGAGGGCGGTCTCGATGGCAGCGCGGAACTCCTCGAGGGGCGGCTCCACCCAGTCCGGCTTCCAGAAGAGGGCGTCCATCTCCACGTGCGGCAGGCCGCAGCGGGCCGCCAGAGACGCGGCCAGCGTGGTCTTGCCGGAAGCCGAAGGCCCCCAAACGGCGATGTGCCTACCGAGCATGAGACTTGCAGTATAGCGCAGCGGCCGCTGCCGTGCAAGAAAGCGGACGGGCGGTCAGGCGAGTTCCAATTGCTCGAGGAAGTCGAGCAGGCGCCGCACCCAGACGCGCCGGTTCCTGACGATGAGGGAGATGAACCAGGCCGTGATACAGGCGATGGCGGCGGCGCCGAGGACGTCCGAGGGATAGTGGACGCCGACGTAGACGCGGGCGAGGGCGAGCACCGAGGCCATGACCAGCAGCCAGCGGCCGGCCTGGCGGTTGATGAAAAACACCCCGAAGGCCACGGCGAAGCCGATGGTGGCGGCGTTGGACGGGAAGGACGAATCGTGCGGGGCATAGAAGAGGAGGTGCGTCGGCAGCAGGGTGAAGGGGCGCGGGCGGAAGTAGAAGACGTTGAGGATGTCCACGATGGCCTGGCCGATGCCGAGGCTGATGGCGGCGGTGATGACGGCCATCTGGTTTATCTTGCGCTGGACGGCGTCACGGGTGCCGAACCAGAGCGCCACCAGGACGAGACAGAAGCCGATGATGAGGAAGTAGTCATTGGCGAGGCCGCGGATGAGGTTGTCAATGATGGCCACGTGGCCGCCCAGGCCGTTGAGCCATTCAAAGACGGCCCGGTCCGCGTGTACCAGCGCGTTAATCACCCAGGCCCCCCTTCTCCCGGACGTTGACCGTCCTGGGCAGGCGCCGGATGAGGCGGTAGTGCGGCACCTGGAGGCCGGCGTGGCGCACCGACCAGGACAGGAGCAGGCTGAGGCCGACGGCGCAGGCCGCGGCGAGCGTGAAGTACATGAACTGCTGGGTACCCTCGACGAGGCCGGTGGCGTTGCGCCAGTTCCAGGTGAAGAACCCGGCCATGGCCGGCCCGGTGGTCAGCGCGCAGAATAGGTAGGCGTGGATGGACCGGTTGAAGAAGCACATCTTGTAGCGGCCGGCGTAGGCCGCCGAGGCCTGGAGCACGCCGAGGACGGCGGCCAGGGCCATGGTGAAGTATTCGGCGGTCAGCTCCAGGAGGACCATCCAGTGCGGATGGACAATGGCCGGAGTAATCAACCTTCCTACCCTTTCTTCCCGGAACGAGGTCCCGCGTGAGTACTGCCCCTCTTCCTATACAATAGTCCTATCAGGCTCGAATTGCAAGCCCCGGAACGTATTTTCCGGTACCGCGGCCCGTTTTCCCGCCCGCCTTCCGGCGGGTTGCCGTACCCGCCGCGCCCGGCTATAATGGGGACGGCGCCCGCGGGCGCCGTCAATACGAGGCAGGCACATGAGCGTAAAAATCATCACCGTCGGCGAGGAAGTCTTCGGCGCCAACGAGACCCGGGCGGCGGAGAACAAGGCGCTGCTCGACGAAAAGCGCGTCTTCGCCATCAACGTGCTCTCCTCGCCGGGGGCCGGCAAGACGAGCACCATTTCCGTCGCCATCAGCTCCCTCAAGGACCGGTTCCGCATCGGCGTCATCGAAGGGGACGTGGCGAGCGCGGTGGACGCGGAGAAAATCGCCGCCCTCGGCATCCCGGTGGTGCAGATCAACACCCAGGGCGGCTGCCACCTCGACGCGGGCATGGTGCGCACGGCGCTCGACAGCCTGCCGCTCGACCGGATTGACGTCCTCTTCATCGAGAACGTCGGCAACCTCATCTGCCCCAACGCCTTCAACCTCGGCGAGGACACCCGCATCCTCATCGCCTCCACGCCGGAGGGCGACGACAAGCCCCACAAGTACCCGGCCATGTTCACCGATACGGACGTGGTGCTGCTCAACAAGATAGACCTGCTGCCCTACCTGAACTTCGACACCGGGGCCTTCCGGCAGGTGGTGACCGGGCTCAACCCGGACGTGACGATTTTTCCCTATTCCTGCACGACGGGCGAGGGCACGGACACCTGGCTCGGCTGGCTGGCGGAGGCGGCGGCGGCGAAAAAGGGCCGGTAATGGCGGCCACGCGGGCGGTCTCCCTGGCGCGCATCAGCGTGCGGGGCGTCGTCCAGGGCGTGGGGTTCCGCCCCTTCGTCTACCAGCTCGCGCACCGGTACCATCTCAACGGCTGGGTCTTGAACACCTCCGGTGACGTGCGCATCGAGGTGGAGGGTATCCCGACCGACATCCGGGCCTTCACGCACGCCCTCAAGGCCGAAGCGCCGGGACCGGCGCGCATCGAGGCGCTGGACGTCGAGCCGGGCGAGGCGGCGGGTCATACGTTCTTCGAGATACGGGAGAGCCTGCCGGCACCGGGCGATTACCAGCTCGTCTCGCCGGACCTGGCCACCTGCGAGGACTGCCGCCGGGAGCTTTTTACCCCCGCCGACCGGCGCTACCGCTACCCCTTTACGAACTGCACCAACTGCGGGCCGCGCTTCACCATCATCGAGGACATCCCCTACGACCGCCCCCTGACAACGATGAAATCGTTTGCCATGTGCCCCGCGTGCCGCAAAGAGTACGAAGACCCGGACGACCGCCGCTTCCACGCCCAGCCGAACGCCTGTCCCGTCTGCGGGCCCCGGGTGCGGCTGCTCGACGCGACGGGGCGCGAGGTGCCCGGCGAGGACGCCATCGCCGCGGCCGCCGAGCTGCTCGATGACGGCAAGACCGTGGCGGTGAAAGGGCTCGGGGGCTTTCTGCTCGCCTGCGACGCCACGGACGAGGCCGCCGTGGCCCGCCTGCGGGCGCGGAAACGGCGCCCCGCCAAGCCGTTCGCGGTGATGATCAAGGATTTGGACACCATCAGGCGGCATTGCGGCGTCTCCGATGAAGAAGCGGCCCTGCTCGCCTCGCCGGGGAGCCCCATCGTGCTGCTGAAGTGGCGGAAGGACGGCGGCATAACCGGGGGCGTGGCGCCGGGGCTCGACTATTTGGGCGTCATGCTGCCCTACACGCCGCTCCACCACCTGCTGCTGGCGGACGCGGGACGGCCGCTGGTGATGACGAGCGGCAACCTCAGCGAGGAGCCCATCGCCAGGGACAACGACGAGGCGCTGCGGCGGCTGGGGAACATAGCCGACTGCTTCCTCGTCCATAACCGGGACATCGCCTCCCGCTACGACGACAGCGTCATGACGGTGGAGCGGGGCGCGCCGCGGTACGTGCGGCGGGCGCGCGGCGCCGCCCCCTACCCGGTCAAGCTGCCCTTCGCCACGAAACCGGTGCTCGCCTGCGGGGCGGAGGAGAAGAACACCTTTACCCTGACGCGGGACCGCTACGCCTTCGTGAGCCAGCACATCGGGGACATGGAGAACCTGGAGACGCTGGAGCATTTCACGACGACCATCGGGCTCTACGAGAAGCTGTTCCGGATCACGCCGGAGCTCATCGTCCACGACCTGCATCCCGACTACCTCCCGACGCAGTACGCCGGGGAGCGGGCGGCGCGGGACGGGCTGCCGCGGCTCGGGGTGCAGCACCACCACGCCCACGTCGCCGCCTGCCTGGCGGACAACGGCGTGACGGAAAGAGTAATCGGGGTCAGCTTCGACGGCACCGGGCTCGGCACCGACGGGGCCATCTGGGGCGGCGAGTTCCTCGTGGCCGACCTGGCCGGGTTCACCCGCGCGGCCCATCTGGAGTACCTGCCGCTGCCGGGCGGGGCGCAGGCCATCAAGCGGCCCTGCCGGACGGCGCTCGGCTATTTGACGGCCCTCGGGCTGGACACGGACCTGCCCTTCGCGGAAGAGATACCGGCGGAGGAGCGGGACGTGGTGCTGCAGCAGGTGAAAAGGGGGCTTAACGCGCCGCCGACGTCCAGCCTGGGGCGGCTCTTCGACGCCGTGGCGGCCCTGACCGGGGTGCGCGGCGTCATCCAGTACGAGGCCCAGGCGGCCATTGACCTGGAAACGCTGGCCGCCAGAGCGCCGGACGAGCCTCTCGCCTACCCCTTCGAGGTCGGCACGGAGAACGGAGAGCGGATCATAAAAATCGGGCCGCTGCTTGCCGCCGTGGCGGACGAGGTCCGGCGCGGCATACCGGCGGGCACCATCGCGGCGCGGTTCCACACCACCATAGCCGGGATGGTTCTGTCATTATGTAAACTTATTGCCGGCGAGACCGGGCTGAAGGCGGTGGCCCTGAGCGGCGGCGTCTTCCAGAACCGGCTGCTGACCCGGCTGGCGGTCGCGCAGCTTGAAGCTGGCGGGTTCATCGTCTATACTCATCGGCAGGTCCCCTGCAACGACGGGGGCCTATCACTCGGGCAGGCGGCCATCGCCGCGGCCCGCCAGGAGGAACCGGAATGACCAAGCAAAAACTCGGGCCGATGCCGCTGCTCTGGCCCCACCCCACCGTGCTCGTCGGTGCGGACGTGGACGGCGTGCCGGACTTCGCTGCGGTGGCCTGGACCGGCGTCGCCGCCAGCAATCCGCCCCAGGTGAGCGTCTCGCTCCAGCACCCCCGCCACAGCCTCAAGGGCATCTTCCAGAACCGGACGTTCTCGGTCAACGTGCCGTCGGTGGACCTCGTCAGGGAGACCGACTACTGCGGCCTCGTCTCCGGCAAGGTTGCCAACAAGGTCGTCGTCTGCGGCTTCGATGTCTTCTACGGTGAGACGCCCGCCGCCCCGATGATAGTCGGCTGTCCCATCAACCTGGAGTGCGCCGTGCGGCACCTGCTCGACCTCGGCAGCCACGTCCTCGTCGTCGGCGAGGTGAAAGAGGTCCACGTCAGCGAGGACTGCCTCACCGAAGGCCGGCCGGACATCGGCAAGGTCAGGCCGTTCGTCTTCGGGCCGGGCCGCTACCACAGGGTCGGCGAGGCGTTCGCGGACGCCTTCCGCATCGGCAACCAGCTGAAGGGGGACACCCAATGACCAAACAGGCCTTCGGGCCGCAGCCGTGGCTCTTTCCCAACCCCGCCGTCCTCGTCGGCACCACCGTCAACGGGCAACCGAACGTGGCCACCTACGCCTGGAGCGGCGTCACCGGCGGCGAGCCGCCGACCCTCTCGGTGGGGGTGCGGCACTCGCGCTACACGCTGGACGGCATCCTGCAGAACCGGGCCTTCTCCATCAACATCCCCGGCGAGGACCTCGTGGCGGCGGCGGACTACTGCGGCATGGTCTCCGGGCGGGAGCGGGACAAGATTGCGGACTGCGGCTTTACCGTGAGCTACGGCCAGACGGCCGGGGCGCCGCTCATCGCGGAGTGCCCGGTGAGCCTCGAGTGCCAGGTGCTCCACCTGCTCGACGTCGGCGTCCACACGCTCGTCATCGGGAAGGTCGTCGAGGCCCACGTGGACGAACGCTGCCTGACCGAGGGGCTGCCGGACATCGAGAAAATCCGCCCTCTCATCTACTCCCGCGGCAAGACCCCCAAGTACAACGGCGTCGGCCCGCTCGTCGGCACGCCGTTCCTGGCCGGGCTGGAAATCAGGGACAAACTGCGATAAGAGGTAAGGGCCATGTGTCTGGCGATACCGGCGCTGGTGAAGACGGTCGAGGGGGAGCAGGCGGTGGTGGACATCGAGGGGGTGACCCGGGAGGTGAGCCTGGCCCTCACGCCGGAGGCGAGGCCGGGCGACTACGTCCTGCTCCACACCGGCTACGCCATCAGCGTCATTGACGAGGCGGAGGCGCGGGAGACGCTCGACGTGCTGCGGGAGATGGCGGCGCTGGACGCGGCCGCTGGAGGTGGTGAAGAATAAAAGTGTCATTCCCGCGGAAGCGGGAATCCATGTCCGGGCCCTTGAGATGACCCGATACTTCGTGTATATTTTGGCCAGCCGGCGCCGGGGCACGCTCTACATCGGGATGACCAATGACCTTATCAGACGAGTCTACGAACATCGAACGAACGCGGTGCCAGGGTTTACAAAAAGGTACGGCGTTCACCGGCTCTTTTATTTCGAGGAATACTCAGATATTGAAAATGCGCTTAGCCGTGAAAAGCAGTTGAAACGATGGAACCGCAAGTGGAAAGTAGCATTGGTGGAAGGACGGAATCCTGACTGGGTGGACCTGTATCCCCAACCGGCCCGATGATGGATTCCCAATCAAGTTGGGAATGACAGGATTGGGAGAATCGTGAAACACGTCGCGGAGTACCGGGACCCGGCCGCCGCCCGGCAGCTGCTCGAGCACATCCGGCGGCGGTCAACCAGGCCGACGCGCCTCATGGAGTTCTGCGGCGGCCACACCGCCGCCATCTTCAAGGCGGGCCTGCGCCAGCTTCTGCCGAAGACCATCGAGATGCTCTCCGGCCCGGGCTGCCCCGTCTGCGTGACGGCCAGCGCCGACCTGGACAAGGCCATCGCCCTCGGCGGGCTGCCGGGGGTCGTGGTGGCGAGCTTCGGGGACATGATTCGCGTGCCGGGCAGCCGGGCCAGCCTCCAGCAGGCGCGGTCGGAGGGGGCGGACGTGCGGGTCGTCTACTCGGCGCAGGACGCCGTCGGCATCGCCCGGGACAACCCGGACCGGGAGGTGGTCTTCATCGGCATCGGCTTCGAGACGACGGCCCCCACCATCGCCGCGTCCGTCCTCCAGGCGGAGAAACAGGGTGTCAAAAACTACTCGGTGCTCTCGCTCCACAAGACGGCGCCGCCCATCATGAAGGCCATTCTCGACCTCGGCGAGGTCAATTTGAGCGGCATCATCTGCCCCGGCCACGTGAGCGCCGTCATCGGCACCCGCCCCTACGAGTTCCTGGCGCGGGACTACGGCATCGCCTGCGCCGTGAGCGGCTTCGAGCCGGTGGACCTGCTGCTGGCGGTGGCGCGGCTGGTGGAGCAGGTGGAGAGCGGCGCGCCGACGGTCGAGAACGCCTACCCGCGCGGCGTCAAGACGGAGGGCAATCCGGCGGCGCTGCGGCTCATGGACACCGTCTTCGGGCCGGGCCCGGCCAACTGGCGGGGCATCGGCACGGTGCCGGGGAGCGGGCTCGTGTTCCGGGAGGCATACGAACGGTTCGATGCGGAAAAGCGATTTGAAATCGACCCCGGCCCGACCGTCGAGCCGCCGGGCTGTCTCTGCGGCACTATCCTGCGCGGTGTGACGACGCCGCTGGAGTGCCGGCTGTTCCGGACGGTCTGCACGCCGGAGAGCCCGGTGGGGCCGTGCATGGTCTCCGCCGAGGGCGCCTGCGCAACGTACTATGAGTATGCGGACGATCCCGCGTCATTCCCGCGAAAGCGGGAATCCAGTTGAGGCCATGGTGGATTCCCGATCAGGTCGGGAATGACAGGTAAGTATGAACGCTAAGAAAATCCTCCTCGCGCACGGGAGCGGCGGCAAGATGAGCCAGGAGCTCATCAAGAGCTTCCTGCCGGACCTCGCCAATCCCCTCCTCGACAAGCTCGAAGACGCCGCCGTCTTCGAGGCGTCCGGCCGCCTCGCCTTCACCACGGACAGCTACACCGTCCAGCCCCGCTTCTTCCCCGGCGGGGACATCGGC
>DAOUEG010000014.1:0-29149 GCA_034430495.1 Dehalococcoidales bacterium | reverse complement strand
GGCCCAGCGCGTCCTCCCGGTGCCGCCGGAACAGCTCTACATCTCCTGGCAGATTATCGGCGATAGGGACGGCAAGCTGACCGCCTTCATGGTGGCCATCCCGCGGCAGATAGCGGATACCCTGATGCGTATCCTCCACGGCGCCGGCCTCAAGGCCTACCTCATGGATATCAAGCCGCTCGCCCTGGCCCGGCTCACCAAGGAGCCGACGGCCATCATCGTGGACGTCCAGCCGAAAGAGTTTGATATCGTCATTCTCAACGACGGCCTGCCCCAGCCCATCCGCACCGTGCCCTTCCCGGAGGAGTACCTTGACCTCAAGGACAAGACCTCCATCATCGCCGCGGAGCTGGCCCGCACCATCCAGTTCCACAACTCCAACAACCCGGAGAGCCACCTGCCGCCCCAGACGAAGCTGTACGTCTCCGGGGATATCGCCGATGAGACCGATCTCCACGAAGAGCTCGCCCGCGACCTGGATCTCGTCCCGGAGCTGCTCGTCTCGCCGCTCAAGTGCGCCAAGCACCTTGACCCTTCGCTCCACCTCGCCAACGTCGGCCTCGTCCTCAAGCAGCTTCCCAAGGAAGCCGGGACGATACTGCCCAATTTCAACACGCTGCCGGAGCCGTACCAGCCGCGCCAGATATCCGCCAGCAAGCTCGCGGCCATCCCCGCCGCCATCGCCGCCGTGGCCCTCGTGGCTTTGCTGGCCATGACGGTCCAGGACGCCGCCGGGCAGCTGGCCAACACCAAGGCCCAGCTCGATTCCACCAGCCTCCTCCTCGAAAAACGCCAGGCGGAGAAAACCGACCTCACCAAGCAGGTCGCCCAGCTGGAGCAGCAGCTGAGCCAGATTGAGTCTCAGAAAGAGCAGTTCGCGTCGGTGCTCGCCAATATCGGCGCCACCGGCGAGGCCATCAATACGGACCTCACGGAGAGTACCGGGGCCGTCGTGAACGGTCTTGACCTCGGTTCCCTCAACCACGGCGGGTCGCAGTTCGCCCTCACCGGCCACGCCGTAAGCGAGCAGGACGTCATCCAGTACGCCCGCAACCTGGCGGATACCGACCTCTTTTCGGAGATTACCATCCAGTCCATCAACTACGATAACAGCGATAACGTCACGCCGTACTCCTACAGCATGGATATCAAACTGCCGAGGTAGTCACTTATGGACATGGTAGCGATTTTGCAGACCGCCAAGGAGCGGAGCGCTTCGGACTTGCACCTCGTGGCGGAAATGCCGCCGCTCATGCGCATCCACGGCAGTCTGGCCCCGGCGGCAGACATGGCCGTCGTCACCGAGGCGGACCTGGAAGCCATGCTGGCCCAGGTCACCACGGAAGAGCAGCAGCAGACCTTTGCCACCACCCACGAGCTGGACTTCGGCGCCAGCGTGCCGGAGGTGGGCCGCGTCCGTTTCAACGCCGCCCGCCAGCGCGGCAGCATCAGCTTTGTCAACCGTCTGCTGCCGGATACCGTTCCCGGTCCGGAGGCGCTCGGCCTGCCGGATATCTGCAAGGACCTCATCACGCGGCCCCGCGGCCTCGTCGTCGTCAGCGGGCCCACCGGCAGCGGCAAGTCCACCACGCTGGCGTCCATGATCCAGTTTTTAAACGAGAGCGAGAACCGCCGCGTCATTACCATCGAGGACCCCATCGAGTACACCTACAAGAACAAGCGCTGCACCATCACCCAGCGCGAGCTCGGCGCGGATACCCTCTCCTTCTCCGAGGCCCTGCGCCACGTCCTGCGTCAGGACCCGGATGTCATCCTCGTCGGCGAGATGCGTGACCTGGAGACGGCCTCGGCCGCCCTGACCGTGGCGGAGACCGGCCACCTCGTGCTCACCACCGGCCACGCCCCGAGCGCTTCGCAGGCCGTCGAGCGTATCATCAATATGTTCCCGCCCCACGAGCGCAACCTGACGCAGTCGCGTCTTGCCTCGCTCCTGCTCGGCATCCTCTGCCAGGCCCTCGTGCCCAAGGCCAACGGCACCGGCCGCGTGGCCGCCATCGAGGTCATGCTGGCCAACCCCGCCGTCCGCAACCTCATCCGTGAAGGCAAGAGCTTCCAGATACCCAACACCATCCGCATGAACAGCCAGGCCGGCATGGAGCTGCTGGACCAGGCGCTGGTACGCCTCTGGAAGCAGCATATCATCAGCAAGCAGTCCGTCTGGGACTTCTGCAATGACCGCGAGGAGATTACCAAGCTGACCGGGGAGCGCGAAGACACCTTCCAGACGCCGAAGAATATGGGTACCACGATGGACGACCCGTTCTTCAAGCAGCCGGTCGCCGACACGCCGGGCGGTTTCGCCATGTACAACGAAAACGACTCCGAGTAGTCTCCCCGCCTCACTCGCTTTCTAAAGGAGAGAGACTCCGGTCTCTCTGGCTGCCGCTGTTTTCCCGTTCGCCTGCCCTGGCATCCCGGGGCCGTCAGCCGTTCCTGTCATCCTGCGTCCGCTTCAGGCGGGCGAAGGATCTCGTCCCTCTCCGCCACAGGCCGTGGTGATTTCTGTCACTGCGGGTTCCCGCCGCCTGTGGTACCATGCGGTACAACACAGGTGCGGAGGTAGCCACTATGACGGTCATCGCTGTCGGCAGCCGGGCCCCCGGCTTCACCCTCAACGACCAGAACGGCAGGAAGGTCTCGCTGGAGAAACTCCGGGGCAAGCGGGTCGTCCTGTCCTTCCGGCCGCTCGCCTGGACCCCCGTTTGCCACGACCAGATGCTGTCCCTGGAAGAGCACTATGACCGCTTCGCCGCCCTCAACACGGTGGCGTTCGGTATCGGCGTGGATTCGAGTGCCTCGAACAAGGCCTGGGCGGCCTCGATGGGCATCACCCGGACGAGATTGCTGGCGGACTTCTGGCCCCACGGTGAGGTCACCCGGAGCTACGGACTCCTCCGGGAGGCGGACGGGTTTCCGGAGCGGGCCAACGTCATCGTTGATGAGACCGGCAAGGTCGTTTTCGCCAGGGTCTACCCCATTAACCAGCTGCCGGACATTGACGAACTCGTCGCCTTCCTGGAGAAATAAAAACCCCCGCCGCAAGGGCAGGGGAGGGCTTCTGGAAGGCGCGAAAACACCTGCCGGCACCGGAGAAATGCCGGCAGGTGTTCGCTAGCGTGTGGTGTCGTAACGTTACGTTGTCAGGCTGTTACGGAGTGTGCTGGGTAACTGTTCCGTCGGCTGCGAACTCGTAAGAGCAGCCGGTCTTGACCGAGCCGTCGGTATTGAGCCCCGTCATGTACTCGCTGAGAAGCAGCGAGCCGCCGTCAGTGGTGACGAGATCCAAGTCGGTGTAATTACCGCTCGGGGCGGGGGTCAGGTTGCCGCTGGTACTGTCGGCCAGCATGGCCATGACGGCCGTCTGCACGTTGTGCAGCTCGGTCTCGTAGGATTCGTTCTTACCCCGGCCGATGAACTTACCGACGTTCGGTACGGCTACCGCGGCGAGCACGCCGAGAATAGCGACGACGACGAGAAGTTCGATCAGGGTAAAACCTTTCTCTCCGTATCGGAACTTCTTGAAAACTTTCTTCATCTGGCGCCTCCTTCTTATGAAGTTTTCAATGCGTGTTTTCGAGCCTATTGTCAGCTTAGCATAGCTGAGCGGGCATTCAATGACGTATTAGTCCCACGGCGCTATGGTAAGATAGTCCTACCGCACGTTCTGTCGTCCTGGGGGCAGACGGCGGCGCAATACTAGAATAGGTCTTCTACGGCTCCCCGGCGATAATAACGACCCCCATTTCCCCGGGGGAAAACACCCACTTGGAGACAGGGTTGTTCCGCAGCCGTTTTGCGCGCCACGTCCATTGACGCCGCCCCGGAAAAGCCGTCAGAATAAATAGTTATGACCGCCCTCTGGACCGTTATATTCACGCTGTTCGGCGTCTCCATCGGGAGCTTCCTCAACGTCTGCATTGACCGCCTGCCGGTCGGGGGCTCGCTGCTGCACCCGCCGTCCCGCTGCGATAGCTGCGGCCGCCGCCTGACCTTCTACGAAAATGTCCCCGTCATCAGCTACCTGGCGCTGGGGGGCCGCTGCCGGACCTGCGGCGCGCGGATACCGCGCCGCGTGCTCCTGGTGGAGGTCCTCACCGGGCTCCTGTTCCTCGTCGCTTTCCTGCGCTTCGGGCTGACACCGGCCTTCGGCGTCACCGCGTTCTGGAGCTGCGTCTTCATCGTCATTATCTTTATAGATAAGGAACACCAGCTTATTCTCAATAAGGTAACCTACCCGGCGGCCATCGTCGCCGTGCTGCTCCTCGTCGCGGATGCGGTGTTCCCCCAGGCCGGGCTGCTCGCCAACCTGCGGACCTTCGGTCACGGCACCCTCTTCCCGGTCAACGCCGTCGTCAGCGGCCTGCTCGGCGGGGGGATCTTCTTCTTTTTCTTCGTCATCGTCTTCCTCATCAACCCGCGCGGGCTCGGCATCGGCGATCTCAAGCTGGCCGCCCTCATCGGCCTGGTAACGGGCTTCCCGCTCGTCTTCGTGGCCATGTTCGTCGGCATCGTCCTCGGCGGCGTCGTGGCGGTGGCCCTGGTACTAATAAGTAAGAAGGGGCGCAAGGACGTCATGCCCTACGGCGTCTTCCTCGGCGTCGGGCCCATCATCGCGCTCCTCTGGGGCGCGGCCATCATGCGCTGGTATCTCGGATAAACGTCGTTTTCAGGATTGACAGCTTACTGATAGGCTAGTACAATAGTCCCGTATGAACACGGGGCTCACGAACGGCACGGCCGTCACCGCGCCCGCCCGCAAGGCGGTCGGCAAGCGGCGGTCGAACATAGAGATCATCGCCGATATGCTGCGCGTCGGGGAGAACGGCGCCGGCAAGACGGAGATAATGTACACCGCTAACATGAGCTTCTCCCAGATACAGCGCTACCTCAGCTACCTGGTGGACCAGGGCTTCGTCAACCGCGTCGAGATGGACAACACCGTCGCCGCCTATCAGGTGACGGACAGCGGCATGAAGCTCCTCAAGGCCATTGATACCCTCATGGATATGCTCGGGCCGTCCCAGCCGGACGCCTGACCGCCGCCCCGGGCCGCCGTCCTCTGCCCCGACTTCGTCGGGGTTTTTTCATGTCTCCACGAAACGTTTACGGAATGTTTACATTTCCTTTATTCCTTTTATGCGGGTTTTTATGGCCGGTTGCTAGACTGGAACGTGGGACCTGAGCGATGGTCCCGGCTCGGAAGGATGGCAGCCGATGAAACGAACGCTCGTGCTCGATGAAAACGACCTCATCATGGTGGTCAAGGATGACGTCGTCCGGCAGATAGACGAGCACCGCGGCGAGCTCACCCGCACCGAGTTCGTCAACTACCTCATCCAGTGCCAGCTCCGCGAGCAGCAGGGCAGGCAGGACTACGTCTCCGCCGCCGAGTTCAAGGAGTTCTCCCGCCAGATGTCCGAGCTCGTCTACAACTTCCTCCAGTTCTTCATCAGCTACGGCATGACCGTCGGCCCGGCGCACCAGGACCTCGACCTCCAGCAGCTCGGCGCCCAGCTGGAAACCCTCGCCCGCTACCACCGCGACGCGGACTGATGTTTACACCTGAATAAACATTCAGTCCTCTCCGTACCTGATAGAACAATGTTCTAGAAGTCAATCCCTTCCCAACGCCTTCGTTCTTCCCGTACGCTTTGCCTATGCCCGGGTGTCGCCAAGTGGGGAGAACGCTATGCTGAAGGCCGGTGACCTGCGCCGACAGGGCAGGACCCAGGAATTATGGGATATGTGCTGCGGCTACCTGCGCCTGTCCCTCGACGAGACCATGGAGGTCCAGCACCGCCTCATGGCCGATCAGCTCCGCCTCCTCACTACCTGCGAGCTCGGCCGCAAGCTCTTCGGCGATGCCCGGCCGACCACCGTGGACGAGTTCCGCCGGGCCGCCCCCCTCACCCAGTTCGATGCGTACTGCCCGGAGCTCATGGAGAAGCGGGTCGCCGCCCTTCCGGCCCCCCCGGCCGAGTGGATTCATACCTCCGGCCGCTCCGGCGAGTACCAGTTCAAGTGGCTCCCCATGTCGGCTGATTTCCAGCGCGAGCTCAGCGTCGTCTCCTACGGCGTCGGCATCCTCTCCGGCGCCCGCTACTGGGGCGACCCTGACCATCTTCCCCCGCCGACCCCCAGCATGATTTACGCCGTGGCCCCGCGGCCCTACTTCTCCGGGGCGATAGCCGCCGGGGTCCGGCTCCAGACCCCGCTCCGGGTCATCCCGCCGATAGAGATTGCCGAGGCCATGCCCTTCGAGGACCGCATCCGCCGGGCCTTCAAGGACGCTCTGGAGACCGGGTTTGATTATTTCTTCGGTATGTCGCTCGTCCTGGCCACCATCGGCGAGCGCTTCAGCCGGTCCTCCGATCTCAAATCCCTGCTGCCGCTCCTCAAGCGTCCCCGCACCGCCGCCCGGGTGCTGCAGGCCGCCCTCAGGAGCCGTCTCGCCCGCCGGCCGCTCCTGCCCAGGGACCTCTGGAAGGTCCGGGGCATCATCTGCTCCGGCCTGGACAGCTTCGTCTACCGGGAGACCATCAAGAAGTACTGGGGCCGCTACCCGCTCGATATCTACGCCGGTACCGAGGGCGGCATCTACGCCACCCAGGCCTGGGACTACGGCGCGATGACGTTTATCCCCACCCTCAACTTCTTCGAGTTCGTTCCGGAAGACGAGGTCCTCCGCTACCAGATGGACACGAGCTACCGGCCGCGCACCGTCCTCCTCGACGAGGTGCGTCCCGGCGAGCGCTACGAGGTCGTCATCACCAACTTCCACGGCGGCTCGCTCGTCCGCTACCGCCCCGGCGATATGGTCAAGATTACCTCCCTCGCCAACGAGCCGCTCGGCATCCGCCTGCCCCAGATGGAGTTCGACCAGCGCGTTGACGGTACCATTGATTTCAACGTTATCCGCCTCTCGGAGAAGTCCATCTGGACCGCCCTCGAGGAGCTTGGCCTGCCCTACGAGGAGTGGATTGCCTACAAGGCCCCCGGCAACCAGTCCCTCTCGCTCTTCATCGAGCTCAAGGACGGCCGTACCGCCGACGAGCGCGCCCTCGGCGAGGCCGTCTGCCGCATACTGACCCGCAACGAGGAGGCCGGGGCCGGGGAGGATGACCCCCTCGTCGAGGACACCCGCAACATGGTCGGCTTCAGCGTCAACGTCACCCTGCTGGCCTACGGCACCTTCTCCCGCTACACGGCCAGCCGCCAGGCGGAAGGCGCTGACCTCGCCCATCTCAAGCCGCCGCACGTCAACCCCTCGGAAAAGGTCCTGACGACCCTCCTCGCCGATGCACGGACCGCCGCCGGTACGTCCCCCGCCGACGAGCGGGTCGGCGTCTGAAACCCCTAGTACTTTCGTTCTGACCCGTTGGTTTTCCTACTTTGGTTACCCATTGACAGCCGTGACCCTCGGCCGGATAATGCGCATGTATGAACGTATATGCCCTGTTCCCTCTCTTCGCCACGGTCGTCTACATCCCCCTCCTGGCTATGACCATCATCTCGCGGCCGCGGCAGAAGAGACATTTGCTGTTTATCGCCTTCCTCGTCTCGGCCATGACGTGGAGCACGCTCGACTATTTCTTCCGCGGCGATATCTTCCCCAACCATACGCTCCTTATCTGGAACCTGACCCTCGTCTGCTACCCGTTGATGGCCGTCCAGTTCTACCAGTTCATATCGTCGTTCTTCGGGCCCGGCAAGGGGCGCTGGCTCTGGTTCGCCTACGGCTCGCTGGCCGTCATCTTCACTTTGGCCGCCCTCGGCTACATCGGCGAGGGGTACCACTACGAGAACGGCCGGTTCTACCCGGAGTACGGCTTCGGCGTGCTGGTCATCATCGTTCCCCTGCTCGTGCTGGCCGTCCGCGCCTTCATCATCCTGTACAACCGCCTGAAGGCCAACGAGAACCCCGTCCTCTGCAACCAGCTCATGTCGCTCCTGGTGAGCCTGGGCGTCGTTACCTCGTTCTCGCTCATCACCCAGTTGCCCTGGGGCCGGGAATACCCCATCAGCCACATCGGTGGCATTCTGGTCGGCTTCATCCTGAGCTACGCCGTCCTCCGTCATAACCTTATTGATATCAGGATGTTCCTGCGGAAGGGCGCCGCCTGGGTGACCTTCGGTATCATCGGCATCGTGGCGTACTGGCTCATCATTATCCTCCTCCATACCATCGTGTCGTTCACCCTTGATTTCGCCACGCTCTACGTGGCCACCGGCATCGCCGTGCTGGTGGTGGCCATCCTGTTCAAGGTCCGCGGCTATTTCTTCGAGCTCGTTACCCGCGCCTTCCAGGGCTCCCGCTATGAAAACCGCCGCCGCCTCGACGAGTTCACCGATAAGATTCACAACGTCTTTTCCCTCAAGGAGCAGGGCAGCGAGCTGCTCGACCTGCTCCTTCGCTCCATCAACGTGACCCAGGCCTGCCTGATGTTCCCGGAGGCCGGCAGCGAGGACTATATCGCCCAGTTCACCGAGCCCTACCTGAAGAACGCCGAGCTCAACTCCTTCCGTCTCCAGGCCGGCGACCTCATCATCAACTACCTGAATCGTGAGCATACCACCCTCCTCCGGGACGACTTGGAAACCAACCCGGCCTTCCTCGGCATGTGGGCCAAGGAGCGGGAGGAGATTCACGGCCGGGACATCTCCATGTTCGTGCCGCTCATCTCCCGTGACCAGCTTATCGCCATCCTCGTGCTCGGCTCCAAGGTGTCGGGCCGCTTCACCCTGGAAGACTTCAATATCATCAGCGACGTCACCAACCGCGTGGCCGTCAGCATGGAGAAGGAGTTCCTCCGCGAGCAGCTCCGCGAGAGAGAGGAGGAGCTCTCCGTTATCAACAACTCCAGCGCCATCCTCTCCTCCAGCCTGGACATTCAGGAGATTTTCGGCAGCTTCATCGAGGAGCTCAAGAAGGTCGTTGACGTGACCTGGGCCTCCATCGTCCTCGAAGAGGACGGCGAGCTCCTGTGCGCCGCGCTGTCCTCGCCGGAGCATTCCTATTACAAAATGGGCGATACCATCCCCATGGAAGGGTCCGGCGTCGGCTGGGTCATCACCAACCGCAAGCCGTTCATCGAGCCCGACCTCGAGAAAGACAGCTCCTTCCGGACCGGGGAAGACCACCTCAGCCATGGTCTGAAGACTATCGTCTACCTGCCGCTCATCGCCAAGGGACGTATCATCGGCTGCTTCATGGTCGCCGGGTCCCGGGCCAATGCCTACAGCCACCGCCACGTCAGGCTGCTGGAGCAGCTCGCCTCCCAGATTGCCATGCCGCTGGAGAACTCCCAGCTCTATGCCCAGGCGGAGAAGAAGGCCCGTGTTGACGAGCTTACCGGCCTGCTCAACCGCCGCTCGCTCGACGAGATGCTCGATAACGAGATCAGCCGCCACTCCCGCTACGGCGGCGAGTTCTCCCTCGCCATCCTCGACCTCGATAACTTCAAGGCCTACAACGATACCTTCGGCCACCTCTCCGGCGACGTGCTCCTCCGCGAAATCGGCGCCCGCATCAAGGCCAGCATCCGCACCGCGGACAGTGCCTTCCGCTACGGCGGCGATGAGTTCGCCATCGTCCTGCCGCGGACGGACATCGAGTCCGCCCGTCAGGTCGCCGAGCGCGTCGGCCGCCGCATCGCCGCCAATATCAACGCCGGGGAGGTCGCCATCACCGCCAGCATCGGCATCGCCGTCTGGCCGCACGACGGCATCAGCCACTCGGATATCATCACCGCCGCGGACACCACCCTCTACCATGCCAAGCGCGCCGGCGGCAACCGGACCGTCTGCGCCTCGTCCATTCCGGAAACGGATATTCTGGCCGGGACGCTCGGCTCGCGGGTACGGTCCGGCGATGAGCGGGTCCTCGAGGTGGCCAACGTCTTCGCCCGGACGGTGGACAACGTCAGCCGCTCCGCCCGTGACCACTCCCTCGCCGTGAGCAAGTATGCCGCCATGCTGGGCCGTGAGCTCGGCCTTGACCCGGAGGAGCAGGACAGCCTCCAGACGAGCGCCTTGCTCCACGATATCGGCAAGCTCGCCATCAGCAAGGATATTTTGAACAAGGACGGCGAGCTGACGCCGGAAGAGCAGGAGACGCTGCGGGGTCACTGCCGCACCGGGGCGTCCATCGTCGGCAATATCCCGGAGATTGCCCATTGCCGGGAAGCCGTGCTGCACCACCACGAGCTCTACGATGGCAGCGGCTACCCGGGCGGACTGAGCGGTGCCGCCATCCCGCTCTCGGCGCGTATCCTCGGCGTCGCCAACGCCTTCGCCATGATGACGGACCCCAACGACAGCGGCACGTCCCTGTCACCGTCGCAGGCACTTGAAGAATTGAAGAAAAACGCGGGTAAAAAGTTTGATCCGGAGCTGGTTGCCGTCTTCGTCGCCGCGTACGAAAAGCAGCATGCCGGAGCGAAGCATAAGGTGAGGAGGTAACCGGTCGAACATTATGGGAAACAACAACAGTAAAATTCAGGTCTTCGTCATCAGCCAGCAGTCGCTCTTCCAGGCGGCGGTCGAGCAGACGTTCCAGGACACCCCGGACATCATCATCGTGGGCACCACCGGCATTGACCCGGAGATGCTGGTGGCCATTGATAACCTGCCGCCCGACGTGGCCCTGCTCGACCTTGACGGCGGGCAGGTGGAGGCCGGGCTCGATTTGGCCCGCAAGATAAAGATGCGCTCCCCGAGCGTCGGCGTCATCGTCATGACCTCCAACCCGGACGATAACCAGCTCTTCCTGGCCCTCAAGGCCCAGGCGGTCGCCTACATCAGCAAGGAGGTCACCGGCCAGCAGCTGGCGGACATCGTGCGGCGCGTCTCCCGCGGCGAGCACCCCATCAACGAGGCGCTGACCTCGCGCCCCCGCGTCGCCGAGCACGTGCTCCAGCAGTTCCAGGAGCTCTCCTTCCGCAGCGAGACGGAATCGCTCATCTCGCCGCTGACCCCCCGCGAGATCGAGATTCTGGAGTACATCGCCCAGGGCTTTCTCAACAAGCAGATCGCCGCCGAGCTCGGCATCAGCGAGCAGACCATCAAAAACCACGTGACGTCCATCCTGCGCAAGCTCAACGCCAACGCCCGGACGGAGGCGGTCGTCGTCGCCATCAAGCAGGGCCTTATCAAGATAGCCTAGTTCAGGCCTGCACTGTCACACCGTGGGGCGGGCCGCCTCGGGCGGCCCGCCCTCGCTTTTCCTCCGTCACCTGTGCCATACTGGGACGTGTCGGAGTCCGGTTTCCTTTCCGTCGCTATCATCGCGCTGGGACTGTCGGCGGACTGCTTCGCCGTGTCCCTCGCCGGCAGTGTCTCGCTCCGTCACCTGCCGGGGCGGCTCGTCCTCCGGGTCGCCCTCGCCTTCGGTATCTTCCAGGCCGGTATGACCCTCCTCGGCTGGGTGGCCGGTACCTCCGTGGTGGACTACATCTCCGCCTACGACCACTGGCTCGCCTTCGCCTTGCTCGCCGTCATCGGCGGCCGGATGCTCTGGGAGTCCTTCCACGAGAGCGCGGCGGAAGAGCGCCGCGCCGCCCGCATCGGCAGTTGGCCGGTGCTGTTCGTGCTCGCCGTCGCTACCAGTATTGATGCCCTGGCCGTCGGCCTCAGCTTCGCCTTCCTCCAGGTGAACATCGCCTCGGCCAGCCTCGTCATCGGCCTTACCGCCGCCGTCGTGACCGTGGCGGGCCTCTACCTGGGCCGCCGCGTCGGCGCCCTCGTCGGCAAGCGGGCGGAAATCGTCGGCGGCCTCGTCCTCATCGGCATCGGCCTCCGCATCCTGCTCGCCCACCTCTTCTAGTCCGCCGTTCGCCGGTTATTTTTGGCCGCCGCTGAAAAATGCGACATTTTCTGAAAACGGCCGCGTTTGCCGCCACGAACCCCTGTGCTAAAATGGGGTTGAAAGGAAGTGCCGACGTGACGAGCCCCCAGGTCAAAAATCTGGTGAAACGCCTGCCCCACAAGCCCGGCGTCTACCTCATGAAGGACGCCGGCAGGAACATCATGTACGTCGGCAAGGCGGTTGACCTCTCCAACCGGGTCCGGTCGTACTTCCAGTCCGGCCACCAGCTCACCCCCAAGACGCAGCGCATGGTCTCCCGTATCGCGGACATTGATTTCTTCATCGCCCGCTCGGAGCAGGAGGCGCTCATTCTCGAGCTCAACCTCATCAAGCAGCACCGCCCCCACTACAACGTCTGCCTCAAGGATGACAAGAGCTTCCCCTACATCAAGGTCGCCGTCAACGAGGAATGGCCGCGCGTCTACGCCACCCGCCGCTTCGAGCAGGACGGCGGCCGCTACTTCGGACCGTTCTCCTCGGCCAGGTCCGTCAAGCACACGCTGAAGGTGCTGAAGAACATCTTTCCGTACCGGAACTGCGCCAGGAACCTCGCCGGCAAGGTCCAGCGCCCCTGCCTGGAGTACCACATGGGCCGCTGCCTGGCCCCCTGCACCGGGGACGTGGCCAGGGACGAGTACGACCAGGTCATCGCTGAGGTCATCAGCTTTCTGGAGGGCAAGCGGGACTCCATCGTGACCGATTTGAAACACCGCATGAGTAAAGCCGCCGATGAGATGGACTTCGAGAAGGCCGCCCAGCTCCGCGACCAGGTCCAGGCCATCGAGAACGTCATCGAGGGCGAGCGCATCGCCACTGTCATCCGCGGCGACGAGGACGTCATCGCCTTCGTCCAGGAGGGCGATCGCGCTTACGTCCAGGTGATGTTCGTCCGCAAGAGCAAGATGACCGGCCGCGAGGGGTTCCTCCTCCAGGGTGCCGACGAGGAAGAGCCCCCGCAAATCCTGGCCAGCTTTATCAAGCAGTATTACTCTGCCACGGACCAGGTTCCGCCGCTCCTTTTGCTCCAATATGCCGTGGAGGACAGGGAAGTCCTCGGTGAGTGGCTCAAAGACCGGCGCGGCGGCGCCGTCAAGATCCAGGTGCCCCGCCAGGGGGCCAAGAAGCAGCTCGTGGACATCGCCGCCGAGAACGCCCGCCAGGGCCTGGAGCAGCTCGCCTTCAAGGAGATGACCGCCGCCGTCAAGGCGGACGACGCCCTCGAGGAGCTCGCCGACGCGCTCAAACTGGACGGCCCCCCGCGGCGCATCGAGGCGTATGACATTTCCAACATCCAGGGCACCAGCGCCGTCGGCAGCATGGTCGTCTTCGAGAAGGGCAAACCCAGGCCGGACCACTACCGCCGCTTCAAAATCAAGACCGTGGCGGGCGCCAACGATTTCGCCATGCTCCAGGAGGTGCTGCGCCGCCGCTTCAAGCGGGCTTCCCGCGAGGATAGCTCCGACACGTCCTGGGCGCAGCCGGACCTGCTGCTCATTGATGGCGGCAAGGGTCAGTTGAACTCCGTCCTGGAGGTTTTGAAGGAAACCGGAACGGACGTGCCCGCCATCGGCCTTGCCAAGGAGCACGAGGAGATTTTCCAGCCGGGCAAGAAGAAGCCGCTGGTTCTCCCCAGGAACTCCGCCGGTTTGCAGCTCTTGCAGCGCCTCCGCGATGAGGCCCACCGCTTCGCTATCAGCTACTACGGCAAGCTGCACCGTCGCGCTGCCTTCGCTTCCCCGCTGGATAACATTCCCGGCGTCGGGCCGCGGCGCAAGAGCGCCCTCCTGCGGCAGTTCGGTTCGGTGAAGCGTATCCGGGAAGCCACCGTCGAGGAGCTCGTCGCCGCCACCGGCCTCTCCGCGGAGCAGGCCGCCCGCGTCAAGGACTACCTTTAGGACAATCCTCATTCCGAGGGAGTCCGCCCCGGGCGGACGACCGCAGCCGTCCGTCTCTCCATACGGTCATTCCGGGGGAGCGGAGCGACCGGAGAAGCTCGGGGGGCGGGGTACCCTTCAGGACAGCAGGAACTTCTTGATGGCCTCGGCCAGCCCGTGCTCGTCAATGCTCGCCGTCACGTAGTCGGCCGCCGCCTTGACCTCGTCCGGCGCCTGGCCCATCGCCACCCCGAGCCCCGCCTCTTTGAGCATGGAGATGTCGTTCAGCCAGTCCCCGATAGCCATGACCTCATCGGCGGTGATGCCGTGGTAGGCGCACAGGTGCGCGATGGCCCCGCCCTTGGAGGTCTCCCCGGCGAGCGCCACGGCCAGGTTCAGGCCCGGCGTCAGGACGGACGGCCCGTGCCCGATACGGAGCCCCGGCGCTACCTCGGCGGCGAAGCCTTCCACCAGCCGCTTCTCTTCCTCGGTGTGGCTGACGAGCAGCCCCTGCACGATGCGTTCCCGCTTTTCGATACCGGCCAGAATGCCGGTGGTGTGCTCCGCGTCGAACGCCAGCGATTTGAGCTCCGGGATAGGGCAGGGGCGCGCCGCGTAGGAGCGGGTCCCGGTGGAGAGCTCCAGGTAGAAATCCTGCTCCTCCGCGAAGTCTATCAGCTTCTTGACCAGCTCCGGCGCCACGGCCCCGGCGTGGATAATCTCGCCCGAGCTTTCGTGGCAGATGAAGCCGCCGTCGTAGAAAGCGTGGAACCCGTCGAAGCCGAGGGCCTTGACCTGCCCGGCGCTCGACATCATGGAGCGGCCGGTGCAGATGGAGATATGCACGCCGGCCTCGCGGGCGGCCCGCAGCGCCGCCAGGTTCTCCTCGGAGATGCTGCCGTCCTTCCTGACGAGCGTGCCGTCCACGTCCACCAGCAGGAGCTTGTAGCGGGAATCGGTCATGACGGGAAAAACCTCCGGATGGCGTGGGCTAGGCCGTCCTCGACGGCCGGGAGCGTCACGTAGTCGGCGATGGCCTTGACGGCCTCGTGGGCGTTGCCCATCGCCACGGCCATCCCGGCCACTTCCAGCATAGGGATATCATTGAGCCAGTCGCCCACCGCCACGACTTCGTCGGTGGTGATGCCGAGATGGGCCGCCAGCGCCTCGATGGCCCGCCCCTTGGACAGTCCGGGCGCGACGAGGTTGAGGAAGGTCACCTCCGGGAATTCCGGGGAGTGCGCCGGGCTCACGCCGAGGTCGTCCCGGAACCGCGCCACGAAGCGGTCGGCCAGCTCCCGGTCCCCCGGTTCGCGGATGGTGAGCGAGCCGCGGATGATGCTCTCCCGCTCCCAGATGCCCCGCAGCGGCCCGATGGCCACCGGGTGGCCGAAGAGGGTGGGTTTGATGCGGGCGGACCAGGTTTCGCGTTCTGAGAAGGAACCTTGGAGCGCCGCCAGCTCCAGGTCAACGCCGTTGTCGGCGGCGTACTCGACCATCTCCTTTATCAGCGCTGGCGCGAGGTAGACGGAATGTACCGGCTCGCCTCCATCGGCCGTCCCCACGAGCGCGCCGTCGTAGAAGATGTGGTACTGGTCGTGCAGGCCGACCCGTTCGATGATTTTGCGGCAGGACAGGATGGAGCGCCCGGTGCAGAGCGCCACCGGCACGCCGCGGGCCACGAGGTCTTGAATGGCCTCCCGGTTCTCGTCCGAAACCTGGCTGTCGGCGCCGAGCAAGGTGCCGTCAACGTCGGTCACGAGCAGTTTGTAACGTCGTTCCATGGATTTTCTCAGCGGCGGTCTCTTCGTATTGTAGCACCGGACGGGCGGCCTGACCACCGCGCCGCCCTTGACCGTGCCACGTCCCAGCCGATATAGTGAAAGGGCGAACCCGCCCGGAAAAGGACGTAGAACCTCCCTTGAAAATCCTGCTGCAATGTGATTTCGACGCCACTCTGACCGTCGGCGACGTCAGCTACGTGGTGCTCGACCATTTCGTGACCGGGGACTGGCGTCCCATCCTGCACGACTACATCGCCGGCCGCATAACCGTCGAGGAGTGTATGACCGGGGTCTTTGCCATGGCCAGGGCGACGCCGGAGCAGGTCGAACACTTCGTCGCTGCCACCGATAAAATCGTGATGCGGCCCGGCATCGAAAACCTCTACGCCTACTGCCGCGCCCACGGCATTGACCTGGCCGTCATCAGCAACGGCATGGAGTTCTACATCAGGCGCATTCTGGCCCGGGTCGGCTGGCGCGACGTCGAGATTCACGCTGCCAGCGCCGATATCACTCCGCAGGGTATTTTCCTGCACTTCACCGACCCGGACGGCACCCCGATCATGGACGGCTTCAAGGCCGCCTGGGCCAGGAATTTGCGCGAGCGCGGCTACGACCGCGTCTATTTCGCCGGCGACGGCCCGGCGGATGTCGCCCCGTCCCATGATGCCGACCACGTCTTCGCCACCGGGCGGCTGCTGGCCGCCTGCGAGCAAGAAGGGCTCGCCTGCACCCCCTTCGAGGACCTCCACGAGATAGTCACCTGGCTGGAAGCCGACGCGGGGGAGTGAGATGAAAACGGCCGTTCAGCTTGATTTCGACGGCACGGTCACCGTCCACGATATCAGCTACCTCCTCCTCGACGCCTACGCCGGCGACGCCTGGCATCCCCACCTCCGCGACTACGAGAGCGGCCGCATCAACGTCGGCGCCTTCAACCGGCGCTCCTTTGCCTTGGTGACCGCCGGCCGGGAGGAGATGACGGACTTCGTGCTCCAGAGCGGCCGCCTCGTCATCCGGGAGGGTTTCAAGGAGTTCATTGACTACTGCCGGGAACGCGGCTTCCCTATCATGATTACCAGTAACGGGCTGCGGTTCTACGTGGAGGCCATCCTGGAGCACCTGGGTATCGCAGGCCTCGAAATCCACGCCTCCGAGAACGAGTTCTCCCCCGACGGTATGAAGGTGAAATACGTCGGCCCGGACGGCTCGGAGATGGAGGACGGTTTCAAGGAAGCCTGGACGCGCTCGCTGATGGCTGCCGGGTACCAGGTGGTCTTCGTGGGCAACGGCACCTCGGATATCCACCCGGCCCGCCTCGCCCGGCACGTCTTCGCCGCGGAAGAGCTCCTGGAGAAGTGCCGCCGGGAAAACCTGGCCTGCCGTCCCTTCCGGGATTTTCGGGACGTTCTGACCGTCGTCGAGACGCTCGACCTGGCCTAGTCCACCGCCAATTTTATGCCGATAGGGCAGTGGTCGGACCCCGGCACCTCCGGCAGAATGAAAGCGTCCTTCACCGCCGGCAGGAACCCTTCGTTGACGAAGAAGTAGTCAATGCGCCAGCCCACGTTCCGCTCGCGGGCCCGCGTCTTCTGGTCCCAGTAGGTGTACTGCTCCGGCTCCCGGTGAAAGTGGCGGAAGGTGTCCACGTAGCCGTGGGACTCGAACTTGTCCATCCAGGCGCGCTCTTCCGGCAGGAAGCCGGTGTTCTTCACGTTCTCCTTGGGCCGGGCCAGGTCTATCTCGTGGTGGGCGGTGTTGACGTCGCCGCAGACCACCAGGTTCGTTCCTTTCTTAACGAGGGCGTCCGCGTAATCGAGGAACAGGTCGTAGAACTCCAGTTTGTAGGGCACCCGCTTGTTGCCGGCCCCGCCGTTGGGGTAGTAGAGGTTCATCAGCGTGAAAGACGGGTAGCTGACTGTGATGGCCCGGCCCTCGATATCGAGCGGGCTCTCTCCCAGGTCGTAGGCCACGTCCTGCGGTGCTTCTTTCGTGTAGACGGCCGCCCCGGCGTAACCCGGCTTCTCCGGGTAGTTCCAGTAGGTATGGTAGCCCGCAGGATGGAGGACGACCTCGTCGAGCTGCTCCGGCCGGGCCTTGGTCTCCTGGACGCAGAGGATGTCCGGCGTGTCCTGCGCCAGCCATTCCAGGAACCCCTTCCGCTGCGCCGCCCGCAGGCCGTTCACGTTCCAGCTGAGTATCCGGTACTCTTTCATGGCAGCCTCCACGTTTGCCCTCGACACGTTTATCGGATATACTTTTTATAGGGTAATTGATATCGGGCGCGCTGTAAACTGCCTCGTGCCGGTCTCCCTTCTACCCCACGCGACACGAAGAGGTTAACGTTTTGGAGCAGGTATTCACCAACCTTACCAACGGCGGTCCCGTGCAGGTCTACGTGCGGGACGGGAAAATCGTCCGGGTCAGACCGATGGCCTACGACCCCTCGGACGCGGCGTCCTGGACGATTGAAGCCGGCGGCCGGACCTTTTCCCCCCTGCGGAAAGCCTGCGTGGCGCCGTTCACGGCGGTGGAAAAGTCCCGCATCTACTCGGACGCCCGCATCAAGTACCCGCTCATCCGGGAGGACTTCGACCCCGATGGTAACCGCAACCCGCAGAACCGGGGCAGGTCCGGCTACAGGCGCATTTCCTGGGACACCGCCCTCGATATCGTCGCCGGGGAGATGAAACGCATCCGCGAGTCCTACGGCCCGGAGGCGGTCATGTCCCGCGCCTCCTCCCACCACAACTGGGGCAACGTCGGCTACCGGACCTCCACCTGGGCCCGTTTCTTCAACCTCATCGGCTTCACGGACATCCTCGATAACCCGGACAGCTGGGAGGGCTGGCACTGGGGCGCCACCCACACCTACGGCTTCTACTGGCGGCTCGGCATGCCGGAGCAGTACGACCTGCTGGAAGACGCCCTGAAAAACACCGAGCTCGTCGTCCACTGGGGCAACGACCCGGACTCCACCCGCGGTATCTATGGCGGCCAGGAGTCCGTCCAGTGGCGCTACTGGCTGCGGGACCTCGGCAAGAAGCAGATATTCATTGACCCGTTCTGCAACTATACAGCCACCATTCTCGGGGACAAGTGGATCGCCCCGCGGCCGGGGACGGACGCTGCCATGGCCGAGGCCGTCGCCTACGTCTGGCTGACCGAAGGAACCTACGATAAGGACTACGTGGCCGGCCGGACGCTGGGTTTCGATGAGTTCACAAAGCACATCCTCGGCGAGGACGGCAGCGGGCCCAGCACCCCGGAGTGGGCCGCCGGGCTTTCCGGCGTGCCGGCCCACGCCATCCGCAGCCTGGCCCGGGAATGGGCCGCCCACCGCACCATGCTGGCGGCCGGCTCCCGCGGCGGCGAGTCCGGTACCTGCCGGCAGGCCTATGGTACCGAGTGGGCGCGCCTCATGGTGCTCCTGCAGGCCATGCAGGGCCTCGGCAAGCCGGGCGTCAACATCTGGGGCACGACCATGGGCGCGCCCTACAACGCCGATTTCAACTTCCCCGGCTACAGCTCCTTCGGCCCGAACTTCATGAACGGCTTTGCCAGGCTCCAGGTCGCCAACCCGGTCAAGCAGCGGGTCTACCGCCTGCTGGCGCCGGAAGCCATTCTCAACCCGCCCATCCACTGGACCGGCCAGACCTTCTCCGGGCAGTCGCTCGAGCAGCAGTTTATCCCGTACACCTATCCGCTGCCCGGCCACTCCGAGGTCAGGATGTTCTACCGCTACGGCGGCTCGTTCCTCGGCACCATGACCGAGACCAACCGCTGGGTGCGGATGTACCAGAGCCCCAAGCTCGAGTTCGTCGTCAACCAGGACTGCTGGTGGTGCACCGAGACCGGCCTGGCGGACGTCATCCTGCCGGCGGCCACCAACTTCGAGCGGCCGGACATCGGCGAATGGGCCCAGACCGGCGGCTACACCCACCACGGCTCCAACGCCTGCAACCACCGCGTCATCGTCTACCAGCAGAAGTGCATCGAGCCGCTCTTCGAATCCAAGTCGGACTACCGGATTTTCACCGAGCTGGCCGGCCGGCTCGGCGTGGAGGAGCAGTTCACCGAGGGCAACACCGAGGAGGACTGGATAGAGAAGGTCTACCACTACTCGGACCTCCCCCGCCACATTTCCTGGGAAGCCTTCAAAAAGAAGGGCTACTTCATCGTCCCGTTCCCGGAAAACTACACGTCCACGCCCGGCCTCCGCTGGTTCGCCGAGGGCCGCGACTGCGATACGCCGGACCACTTCAACCCCAAGCGGAACACCGAGCGGGCCAGGGAGCTGGGGACCTACAGCGGCAAGATAGAGTTCACCTCGCAGAGCCTGTTGAAACACGCCCCGGACGACGACGAGCGGCCGGTGCTGGCGCAGTACCGCCCGAGCTGGGAAGGCCACCTGTCCGAGCAGGCGAAGACCTACCCCCTCCAGCTCATCACGCCCCACCCGCGCTACTCGTTCCACACCCACCATGACGCCAACGCGTCCTGGCTGGGGGAGATACCGGGCCACCGCGTCTGGAAGGACGGCGTCAACTGGCGGCCGGTCCGTATCAACCCTGCCGACGCGGCCCCGCGCGGTATCACGTCCGGGGACATCGTCAAGCTCTACAACGACCGCGGCGTGGTGCTCTGCATCGCCGAGGTGACGGAACGGATGCGCCCCGGCGTCGTCCACAGCTACTACGGCTCCGGCAAGTACGACCCCATCGAGCCGGGCAACCCGGACAGCCCCGACCGCGGCGGCTGCGTCTCCATCCTCACGCCGTCACGGATGCTCTCCAGGAACGCGCCCGGCATGGCGCCGAACTCCTGTCTCATCGAAATCGCTCGCTGGGAAGGGTAGGGCATGGCTGGCACGCCCGGCATTGTGCTTCGCCCCGAAACGCCGGCAGACGTCCGGGCCGTCGGCCACGTCAATGAGGCCGCCTTCGGCAGGGACGTGGAAGGGGTGCTCGTCACCCGGCTGCGGGCACACGGCGCACTGACCGTCTCTCTCGTCGCCGTTGACGGCGATACCGTCGTCGGTCACATCGCCTTCAGCGCCATGACCACCCGGCCGGCGGTCTCCACGCCGGACCTCGCGGTATTGGCGCCGGTTGCCGTGCTGCCGGACTACCAGGGAAAGGGTCTCGGCGGAGAGCTCATTCGCGCTGGTCTGGACGCCTGCCGGGAGCTGGCCATCGGGGCGGTCTTCCTCGTCGGCCACCCGACCTACTACCCGCGCTTCGGTTTCGAGAAAGCCGGCAGCACCTACGGGATAACCTGTGAATTCGAAGCGCCGGACGATGCCTGGATGGTCATCGGGCTGACGCCCGGTACGCTGGAAAAGCTGCGCGGCGTCACCGGTCTCTTTCACCCGGTTTTCCGCGACCTGGTCTGAAAAAAAAGTGGAGCGGAAGACGAGATTCGAACTCGCGACCTCCTCCTTGGCAAGGAGGCGTTCTAGCCACTGAACTACTTCCGCTCGCCAAGTGGTGCCGAGGCCCAGATTTGAACTGGGGACACGCGGATTTTCAGTCCGCTGCTCTACCAACTGAGCTACCTCGGCGAACACCCCTTATTTTACTTGAGCCGGGGCTCGGCAGTCAAGAAGCGGCGGCCCGCTTCAGGTGGAACCCGAGCAGGGCGGCGACCGGGGTCAGCAGGAAGGCCAGACTGACGACCCACGAAGAGGCGTCGTGCGCGAGGTTGAGGAGCGCCGCCACCCCGACGGCGATGGCCGTCCAGACCACCGCCCCGGCGATGCCCAGCACCACCGAGCCGTCCCGCTTGAAAACGTACTTCACCAGCACCAATCCCGCCACGTTGCCGGCGGCGTAGCCGGTCAGCATCCCCACGATGGCCATGCCGAGCGCCAGGAAATCATCGCTGCCGAAGACGTGGGCGCCGAGGTAGGCCCCCAGCCCGCCGCACGCCACGCCGATGACGGCCATTCCCAGGACCGTGAGCACGAAGACGAGGGGATTAATCTGCTTCAAATCAGAGGTTCTCCGGGATCGCTTTTCATGAGGTTGAACGGAATGGTGGCCGGCCGGCTGGCCGGGGCTCATTCCAGCAGGACGTTGTCAATGAGCCGCGTGGTGCCGAACCGCACCGCCATGGAGACGAGCGCCTTCGCATGGGCGCCGTCCAGTTCCTGCAGCGTCTCCGGGTCGGCGACGCTGATGTAGTCTATCGCCGCCAGCGGCTCTTCTTGAATCAGCCTCGTCATCGCCCGTTTGATGGCGGCGTCGTCGTGCTCGCCTATCTGCCACATCTCGCGCGCCATGACGAGGGATTTATAGAGAACGGTCGAGGCTTTTCTCTCCTCCGGTGTCAGGTAGGTGTTGCGGCTGCTCATGGCGAGCCCGTCCGGTTCCCGCACGGTCGGGCAGGTGACGATTTCCAGCGGCATGTCGAGCTCCCGCACCATCTTCTTGATGACGAGGAGCTGCTGGGCGTCCTTCTGCGCGAAGTAGGCCCGGTCCGGCTGGACGATGTTGAACAGCTTGGCCACCACCGTGGCCACGCCGCGGAAATGGCCCGGACGGGCCGCCCCTTCCAGCACGTCCGTCACCTTCTCCACGTCCACCCAGGTGCTGTACCCCTCCGGGTACATCTCCCCCGGGGAGGGCATGAAGACGATGTCCGTGTACGGCGCCAGCAGGGCAAGGTCGCGCTCCGTGTCCCGCGGGTAGTTGCTCAAATCCTCGCCGGGGCCGAACTGGGTGGGGTTGACGAAGATACTTACCACCACGGCGTCGTTCTCCTCGCGGGCGCGCCGGACGAGCGACAGATGGCCTTCGTGCAGGTAGCCCAGCGTGGGGAAGAACCCCACCGAACCGGCCAGTTTCCGGCGCGCGGCCCGGTAGGCGGCGATGGTGGTGACGATTTCCATGCCCCGGCTATTCCAGGCCCTTGAGGGCTTCCTCGTCCATGGAAAAGCTGTTGGCCTCGGTGGGGAAGGCGCCGGACTTCACCTCTTCGTGGTACTGGGAAATCGCGGTTGACATAATTTTGGCGAGCTGCGCGTACTGCTTGGCGTGCTTGGGCACGAAGTCCGTGAAGGAGCCGAGCAGGTCGTTGATGACCTGTACCTGCCCGTCGCAGCCGGCCCCGGCGCCGATGCCGATGGTCGGGATGGACAGCCTGCGGGTGATGAGCGCCGCCAGGGGAGCGGGGACCGTCTCCAGCACCACCGCGAAGGCCCCGCCGCGTTCCACGGCCAGGGCGTCGTCGAGCAGGCGCTTGGCGGCTTCCGCCGTCCTGCCCTGTATCTTGTGCCCGCCGAGCTGGTTGATGGACTGCGGCGTCAGCCCGATGTGCCCCATGACCGGGATGCCGCAATCAACGATTTTCCGTATCTTGTCCTCCACCGTCACGCCGCCCTCCAGCTTGACGGCCTGGCAGCCGGTCTCCTGGAGGAACCGCCCGGCGTTGCGCATGGCGTCCTCGACGCTGACGTGGTAGGTCATGAAGGGCATGTCCCCCACGACGAGGGCGTTGGTCACGCCGCGGACGACGGCCTTGGTATGGTGAAGCATGACGTCCAGCGTGACGGGAATGGTGGAACCGTAGCCCAGGACGACGGTGCCCAGGCTGTCGCCGACGAGGATGAGCGGCACGCCGGCCGCGTCCACCAGCTTGGCGGTGGCATAATCGTAGGCGGTGAGCATGGTGATTTTCTCACCCTTTTGCTTCATCTCCCTGATTTTAGCGATGGTAACGGCCATGGGTGACCTCCTTACGCCAGGATTTCGTCGAGGGTGCTGGTCTGCACGTTCTTCTCGTTCACGTGGACGACCTTGGGGCGGTAGTCCTTGAGCCCGTCCTCCGGCACCTGCGTGTAGGTCAGGATGATGACGAGGTCTCCCTTGACGGCCAGCCGGGCGGCCGCCCCGTTGAGGCAGATATCGCCCTTGCCGCGCTCGCCCTCGATTATATAGGTGGTGAACCGGGCGCCGTTGTTGATGTTGAGGACGTGGACCTGCTCGTAGGGCAGCATGTCCGCCGCGTCCATCAGGTCCCGGTCAATGGTGATGCTGCCCTCGTAGTTGATGTTGGCGTCCGTCACCGTCGCCCGGTGGATTTTACTCTTCAGCATGTTTCTCATGGTTCTTTACGTACCCCCGGAGATACACTCGCTTATTTCTTCAGCGTGGTTTCCAGCTCCCGCGCCCGGTCTTCGTTGATTTTCCCCTTGGCCAGGGCGACGGGTATCGTTTGCAGTCCCAGTTCCCGGTAGGCGGGCAGCAGGGACGGAGTTTTCGTGCCGATGGTGGCGAGGTGCTTTTCGATGGTGCCGGTATCCCCCCGGGCGATGGGCCCGGTGAGGCAGTCCGGCAGGCCGACGGTCTCGATGTTGTGGAGCGTGCCGCGGATGAGCGGCATGAGGGCGGTGACGGCTTGGTCGGCCGGGATGTCGAAGGTCTTCCAGAGATCGGTGGCCATCTTGACGAGGGTGACGAGGTAGTTGCTGGCGAGGACGGCGGCGGCGTGGTAGGCGGGCTTGTCGGCAGCATTGAGGGTTATCCAGTGCCCCTCGGCGTCTTCGGCCATTTGCTTGAGCGTCGTGAGGAGGGGCTCCTCGGCTTCCAGGGCGAAGGTGGAACCGGGGAGGTTCTCCACCGCCTGCCGCACTCCGGCGAACGTCTGGAGCGGGTGGAACCCCCCGACGAGCGCCCCGGCCTGCCTGGCCGGTTCCAGCACGGCGGTGGAATCCGCGCCGGAGCAGTGCACGACGCTCTGCCCGGCCCGCCAGCGGACCTCCCGGGCTACTTGGCCTATCGCGTCGTCGGAGGTGGTGATGAACACGAGGTCCGCGGCGTCCGCCACGCTTTGGTTATCCGGAAGGACGCGGAAGTTGCTGATGAACGTGCCGTGGACGTTCGGGCCGGCGGACGAGCGGCGGGAGGCGCCGACGAAGTTGTAGCCTTTTTCACCGAGGATGATGGCGAGCGCCGTGCCGACGGTACCCGCCCCGATAAACCCGATTGAGAGCTTGTTCGTCTTCACTAAAAAACCCTCTCGGTTTGACGGAGAGGGCATCGTGAGGCTCTTGTGTGCCGTCTCGGTCGTTGCTGATCCAAGCGACTATTTATCTTCGAGGTTTCCATCTTACTCACCGCCTGCCCGGGCGGGTCGGTGGTTCAGCTTTAATTATAGCGCCGGGATATCCCGTTGTCAATGCGTTTAGGTTCCCCCGCGTTGTGCCGGAAGGCGGCGGAATGGTATAATTTTGAGCGTATTCCTCTCCGAAACGAGGTGGCCGCCATCGAGATTATTCCTTCCATAGACCTCCGCGAAGGCAAGGTCGTCCGGCTGTACCAGGGTGACTACAACCGCCAGACGGTCTTCTCGGACGACCCGCTCGACGTGGCCCTCCAGTACCAGTCGGTCGGGGCGCCGCGGCTCCACATCGTTGACCTGGACGGCGCCGCCAGCGGTGAAATCGGCAACCTCGCCATCATCGAGGACATCGCCCGGGCGCTGCTGATACCGGTCCAGCTCGGCGGGGGGATACGTGACCTGGCGACCATTGAATCGCTGCTGAAGGCCGGTATCGAGCGCGTCATCCTCGGCACGGCGGCCGTGGAGGACCCGGACCTCGTCAGGGAAGCCTGCAGGAAGTTCCGGGACTCCGTCGTCGTCGGCATTGACGCCCGGGACGGCCGCGTGGCGACGCGCGGCTGGCTGCGGGATACCGAGCGGACCGCCGTGGCCCTGGCCGACGCGATGGCGGACGCCGGCGTGCGGCGCTTCGTCTACACGGACATCACCCGGGACGGCACGCTCACCGAGCCGAACTTCGCCGCCGTCTCGGAGATGGTCGAGGCACTCCACCTGCCGGTCATCGCCGCCGGGGGCGTCGCCACCATCAACCATCTGAACATGCTCCAAAAGCTCGGCTGCGAGGGGGCCATCATCGGCCGGGCGCTCTATACCGGGGACATCAACCTGAAACAGGCGCTGACGGAACTGAGTAAACTATAGGCGGGGAAGCACGTGAGCAAGAAGCTGAATTATAACGAACAAGGCCTGATTCCGGCCATCATCCAGGACGTCAACACCGGCACCGTGTTGATGCTCGGCTACATGAACCCGGAGACCATCAGGATGACCCTGGAGAAGGGCGAGGCGGTGTTCTGGAGCCGCAGCCGGCAGGAGGTCTGGCACAAGGGCGCCACCTCCGGGAACTACCTCAAGGTCAGGGAAATCTACCAGGACTGCGAGAACAACTCGCTGCTTGTCAAGGCGGAGCCGCTCGGCCCGACCTGCCACACCGGCAACGTCCACTGCTTCTTCACGGAATTCAAGGAAGAGAACCTCTAGACGGGTTCCGCCGGCGGCAGGGTCGCTTCCGCCGGCACGGACGCTGTCTCGCCGCCGTCCAGCTTCACCGCCCGCGTCAGGGCGGCGATGGCCACTTCCAGCTGCCGGTCGTCCGGTTCCGCCGTCGTCATGGCCTGGAGCGCCAGCCCCGGCCACTGGATGATTTTCACCAGCCGGTTGTTCGTGAACTTGGCCGTCAGGTAGATGACCTCGTAGCCGAGCGCCGCGATGACCGGCAGCAGCAGCACGCGGGAAAGCACCATTATCCAGAGCGCCGGTCTTCCCACCAGGGAGAAGACGAAGATGGCGATGACCAGCACCAGGAACAGGAAGCTGGTGCCGCAGCGGACGTGGGCGGTACCGTACTTCCTGACCGCGTCCACCTCCATCGGCACGCCGGCCTCGTAGGCGTTGACCGTCTTGTGCTCGGCGCCGTGGTAGCTGAAGACCCGCTTGATGTCCGGCAGCATGCCCATGATTTTCAGGTAGGTAAGGAAGATGATGAGACGGACGGCGCCCTCGATGAGGTTGAACACCACCGCGTTGGGAATCCAGCGGTTGACGAGGTCCGTCAGGAACAGCGGCGCCAGGAAGAACAGCACCACCGCCAGCAGCACCGCCGAGGCCAGCATGATGAAGATGGCCTTGCCGGAGATTTCCTCCTCCTGCTCTTCCTCCAGCGCCACGTTGGCCGAGAGCAGCAGGCTCTTGATGCCGAGTATCATGGACTCCAGCAGGACGATGACGCCCCGTATGAGCGGCGTGCGGCGCAGCCGGCCGGTATACAACCCGGCGAGCGGACGTTCCTCCACGGCTATCTCGCCGGCGGGACGGCGCACCGCCGTGACCACCGCCTTCTGGCCGCGTATCATGACGCCTTCGATGACGGCCTGGCCGCCGTAGTTATGCTTGTGTTCCGCCATGTGATGAAAAAAAGGAGCGGTTTTGGTACCCCGCTCCTTTTCCGTTCCCCGTTTCCGCCGAAGCCTAGCCTTCCAGCTTGTACCGCTTCTTGAAGCGTTCGACGCGGCCGGTGGTATCGAGCATCCGGCGCTCGCCGGTGTAGTAGGGGTGGCAGGCGCTGCACACTTCCACCTTGAGCTCTTTCTTGGTGGAGCCGATGGTGAAGCTGTTGCCGCAGGAACACGTCACCACGGCGTCTTCGTAATACTTGGGATGAATCTTCTCTTTCATAGTACTAATCAGCGTAGACGCTGACCTGTCTCCTGTCATTTCCGGCCGGCTCGTACCGGACGATGCCGGTCACCAGTGCGTAGAGCGTGTGGTCCCTGCCGACGCCCACGTTGTTCCCGGGGTGGATGCGCGTACCCCGCTGCCGGACGATGATCGTCCCCGCGTTCACCAGCTGGCCGGAGAAACGCTTTACGCCGAGACGCTGTGCCTGACTGTCCCGGCCGTTACGGCTGGTGCCGCCTCCCTTTTTATGCGCCATCTTCGGTGGTCTCCTCTTTCTTCTTGTGCGGCGCGGCTTTCCTCGCTGGTTTTGGCTTGGCTTCCGCGGTCGTCTTCGCCGTCTTGGGTTTGGCCGTCGCGGCCTTGGCCTTCGGTTTCGCGGCGGCGGTCTTCTTCGGGGCGGCCTTCGGTTTCGCCGTCTTCGGGGTAACCGCCTTCGGTTTCGGCGCAGCTTTGGGAGCGGCCTTCGGGGCCTCGGCTTTCACTTCGGTTTCGGCGGCAGCCGCGGTTCCTGCCGGGGCCGCGGCTTCAGCCGGGGCGGTCGCCGCGGCGGTTTCCGCCTTGGTCGCCCGCTTCCGCGTGGTCTTCGGCTTGGGGGCCTCCGCGCCGGGCGGCAAAATTTTCTCGATGTTCAGGGCGGTGTAGTTCTGCCGGTGGCCGTTCTTGCGCCGGTAGCGGACCTTGGGCTTGTACTTGAAGACGATGATCTTGTCCCCGCGGCCGTTCTCCTTGGCGACGGCCAGCACCCGGGCGCCGTCAACGACCGGCTTGCCGACGGTGATGTCCTCGCCCTCGCCGATGAGCAGGACGCGGTCGAGCTCGACGGTGGCGCCTTCCTCGACGTCGAGGCGCTCCACGGCGATGGTCTGGCCTTCGGTTACCCGGTACTGCTTGCCGCCTGTCTCAATAATCGCGTAAATTTTGGGCCTCGCTTCAACAAGGGATGGAATCCCGGAATCGCGCGGCTGTGCCGTCACGCTCGGAACGACATAATCCGCAATCATTTATTGTACCAGTTTTGGAGACTGGCGTCAATACGAAAGTGTCGCCAAAAACGGTGCCGGCCCCTGCGGCGTCTCACAGGCGGGTGAGCAGGGCCTCCCAGGCGCTGCGGACGCGCTCCCGGAGCGTGTCGAGGGAGCAGTCGGTATCGATGATGACGTCGGCCGCCGCGTTACGCTCCTCGTCCGGCAGCTGGTTGCGGACGCGCTCCAGCACCTCCGCCTCGGCCATGTCGGAGCGCTGCATCACGCGCTCGACGACGACGTTGAGGGGCGCCACGGTGACCCATATCTCGTCCACCTGCCAGACCCGCCCGGCTTCCATGAGGACGGCCGCCTCCAGCACCACGACGCGGAAGCCGTCCTGGCGGGCTTCTTCTATATAGGCGCCGACGCGGGCGTCAATGGCGGGATGGGTGATGCCGCTCAGCTTGTGGAGCTCCGTCAGGTCATTGAAGACGAGCGGGCCGAGCTTGGCCCGGTCTACCTGGCCCTCGATGTCGAGGATGCCGTCCCCGAAGGCCTGGACGAGGTCCTTCAAGATGGCCGGGTCCCGCAGTACTTCGTGGCCGGTCACGTCGAGGTCCATGGTCCGGGCACCCAGCTCCGCGAGGAACCGCGCCACGGTGCTCTTGCCGGTGCCGATGCCGCCCGTCAGGCCGATCACTTTCATCCGCGCTTTCCGTCCTTCTGAAGGATAGTATATGATAACAGGGAAACCCGCCGCCGACAAGCAGGGGAGGGACCGTTCGCCACTATGTTGCTCTTTGCCCACGTGGGCATTACCTTCGGCGCGGCCGCTGCCGCGGCCGGTATCGCCGGGAAAGACCGCCGGGCGTCCATCGCCGCCTGGCCGGGGGAGCTGGCCCGCCACCTCGACCTGCGCTGGCTCATGGCGGGGTCGCTGCTGCCGGACATCATTGACAAGCCGCTCGGCCAGTATATCCTGCCGGGGCTCATCGGGACGGGGCGGGCCTACGCCCATACGCTGCTCTTCCTTATCGTGCTCACGGCGGCGGCTCTCATCATTCACCGGCGCTGGCACCGGACGTGGGGCCTGGCCCTGGCCGCCGGGACGTTCCT
>DAOUEG010000013.1:0-45896 GCA_034430495.1 Dehalococcoidales bacterium | reverse complement strand
TCGTGGGTATCACCGGCGAGGTCCTTTTCCTGCTCCTCTCGGCCTGGATACTGAAACGCAAGGACCAGAGCCGCTGGTTCCTCGTGGGGGTGCTGTTCCTGTGGTGGCTGATATTCCTCTTTCCGAACAGGAACGCCGCCCGGCCGACGCTGGAATACGAGTATACCGACGAACCGCCCGGCGGGAAGGACTCATGACCGACGCGCGGCCCGTCATCGCCGTGACCGTGGGGGACGCCGCCGGGATAGGCCCGGAGGTGGTCCTGAAGGCGTTCGCCGCGCCGGAGCTTTTTGAAGGCGCCCGGCCGCTCGTCGTCGGGCCGGCGGCGGTGCTGCACGCCCAGGCCAGCCGTTTCAAAAGCCCGGTCGAGCTGCGGACGGTGACGACCGCCCGGGAAGCCCGCGGCGAGGCGGGTGCCCTCGACGTGCTGGACGCCGGCGACCTCACCCCGGGGGACGTGACCTTCGGGAACGTGAGCGCGGCCTGCGGCCAGGCCGCCATGACGGCTATCCGAACGGCGGCGGAGCTGGCCGTCCGGGGAGCGGTGGCCGCCCTCGTCACCGCCCCTATCAACAAGGAAGCCGTCAGGGCGGCGGGCTACGCCGATACCGGCCACCTGGAGTTCCTCGCCCGGCTGACCGGGGCGAAGGACTACGCGACGATGCTGACCACCGGTAACCTGCGCGTCGTCCACCTGACGACGCACTACTCGCTGAAAGAGGCCGTCGGGATGGTAACGCAGGAGCGGGTGCTGGCCCGGCTGCGGCTCATCGGCCGCTCCTTCCAGGCCTGGGGCATCGCGCCGCGCGTGGCCGCGGCGGCCATCAACCCCCACGGCGGCGAGGACGGCCTGTTCGGCCGGGAAGAGATTGATGAAATCAAACCGGCGGTCGAGCAGGCGCAGCGGGAAGGCCTTGACGTCCGCGGCCCCTTCCCGGCGGACTCCGTCTTCGTGCGGGCGCTGCGCGGGGAGTTCGATGTCGTCCTGGCCATGTACCACGACCAGGGCCACATCCCGGTCAAGGTGCACGACTTCGAGGGAAGTTTGAGTGTCGCGCTGGGCCTGCCCTTCGTGCGGACGTCGGTGGACCACGGCACGGCCTTCGATATCGCCGGCCAGGGCATCGCCGACGCCCGCAGCCTGGCGGGGGCGTTCCGGCTGGCGGTCAGCCTCGTGCACGGGCGGCTGCCCTAGCCCGTCTGCTCGGTGAAGTCCAGCTCCCAGCCGCCGCCGGTGATGGTCAGCGTGTTGTGGCCGACGCTGAAGCTCTCGGCCGCCTGCATCGCCTTGAAAAAGGTGCTCTCCTGCTGGTTGACCGCCGCGTCCACGGACGCCATCTCCGTGTGGATGAGGGAGTCCACCTTCAGGTTGAGGTGGTCAACGTGGAAGGCGCCGCCGTAGCCGTTGACGCCGCCGGAGCCGGTGACCTGGCCGGTCTTGCTGTCGAAGGTGGCGGTGACGGTGACGCTCGACAGCGCGTCGTGGACGACGCCGTCGGTGCCGCGCCAGGAGGACAGCACCCAGGTGCGGTCCACGAGCGGCGATTTCGGGGTCTGGCAGCCGGTCGCCAGCAGGACCCCGGCGAGCGCCGGCACCAGCAGCGCGAGAGCGATGATTTTCTTCACGGGAGGGCCTCCTCGGTATGTTCCAGTATACTATATACAACGTCCCGGCGGCATAAAGGATAGCCCCGGGCCCGAACTGCGTTCCGGCACCCTTTTTTCTGTAACGCGGATGTATGTTATAATTCCTCCGTACATCGCTGAGGAGAACAGGAACCCGGATTTGAACCTGAAACAGACCATCGCCGATATCATCGCCCGGGCCGTGGCCGCCGCCGAGGCGGCCGGCAAGTTGCCCGCCGTCACCCTCCCGGAAATCGTCATCGAGCGGCCCCAGAACCCGGACCACGGGGACTACGCCTCGAGCATCGCTCTCAAGCTGGCGCGCGCCGTGGGCCGCAGCCCGCTCGACATCGCCGGCGAGATCGCCGCCTTCGCCGGTACGTCCGGGGAAATCGGCGCCGTGGAGGTCGCCCCGCCCGGCTTCATCAACTTCACCCTGAAAGACACCTGGCTGGCGGCCCAGGTCAGCGAGGTGCTGGCCGCCGGGGACACCTTCGGCAACGTGGACCACGGCACCGGCAAAAAGGTGCAGGTGGAGTTCGTCAGCGTCAACCCGACCGGCCCGCTCCACGTGGGCCACGGGCGCGGCGCCATCCTCGGCAGCGCGCTGGCCAGCGTCCTGGCGGCCGCCGGCTACGACGTGGAGAAGGAGTACTACGTCAACGACGCCGGCAACCAGGTGAGCACCTTCCGCCGCTCGCTGCTGGCCCGCTACAGGCAGGCGATGGGACAGGAGGCGGAGGTTCCCGCCGACGGCTACGTGGGCGACTACCTGAAGGACATCGCCGGGGATATCGTCGCCTCCGACGGCGACCGCCTGGCCGGGCTCTCCGAGGCAGAGCTCGAGAAGGAGCTGGGGCGCATCGGGCTGGAGAAGATGCTCGACTGGATCAAGGGCGACCTGGAGACGCTCGAGGTGTCCTTCGACGTCTGGTTCAGCGAGCAGAGCCTCTTCACCGACGGCAAGTACGAGACGACCATGGACCTCTTGAAGAAGGGCGGCTACCTGGCCGAGCGCGAGGGCGCCACCTGGTTCGTCTCCACGGCGCTCGGCGAGGACAAGGACAACGTCATCATCCGCACCGACGGCACGCCGACCTATTTCGCCACGGACATCGCCTACCACTACAACAAGTTCATCGAGAGAAAGTTCGACCGCGTCATTGACATCTGGGGCGCCGACCACCTCGGCCACGTGTCCCGGATGAAGGCGGTCTGCCAGGCCCTCGGCATTGACCCGGACGCCCTCACCATCATCATCAGCCAGATGGTGACGCTGAAGCGGGGCGGCGAGGTGGTCAAGATTTCCAAGCGCTCCGGCGACCTCATCACCCTGCGGGAGCTCGTGGACGAGGTGGGGCCGGACGCCTGCCGCTTCAACTTCCTCTCCCGGACGGCCGACAGCCAGATGGACTTCGACCTCGAGCTGGCCGTGAAGCAGAGCGCCGATAACCCGGTCTACTACGTGCAGTACGCCCATGCGCGCATCGCCAGCATTCTGCGGCACGCCGAAGAGAAGGGCGCCACCGACGAGGGCGGGGACGTCTCCCTGCTGACGAGCGAGCCGGAGTTGGTCCTCATCCGCAAGATGCTGCTGCTGCCGGAGATCGTGGAGAGCATCGCCGCCAGCCTGGAGCCCCACGCGCTGCCCTACTACGCGCAGGAGCTGGCGACGGCCTTCCACGCCTTCTACAAGCAGTGCCGCGTGGTGACGAGCGACAAGGCCATGACCGGGGCGCGGCTCAAGCTGGTCAAGGCGGCCAGGGTGGTGCTGGGGCGGACGCTGCGCCTCATGGGCATGACCGCCCCGGAGAAGATGTAGGGACAGTAGTCCTTACGGCCCCGCCTTTACCCCCCACACCCTATTGAGGGATGGACAATCCGCCCCCTCGGTCCCCCGCCTTTCAGAAAGGCGGGGGAAGCCAGTTCATGCTGTATTCCCCGGATTTTGGGTAGACTTTGACACCGGCGTGGGAATTTTCAATTTCATCAAAAATTACAAAACGTGTCCTGTTTCGTAGCTTCGGAGCGGGCGAGGACTGCCCCGGTCACCATCCGGGCGGCCCGGTTAGCTTTGGAAATCGCGAGTTTCACGGCGCACTACACCCCCGTGCGGTCTATGTTTTTTATACCGCAGCACCACTATACTAGAACATAAGAGCTAATGTCAAGGGGATTTTGTCGCTTGTTGGTAACGTAGTGGGTTCTGGCCTACGCCAGAATGACGGTAGGGTCAACTTATCTGCTGCTATGCGTGTCATTCCCGCGGAAGCGTGAATCCCATTTGACAACAAGTTTAAGAAGGTAAATAACGAAAAAATGAGGATTAATGAGATATTAAGAGTATTTAGTTAGTTAGTTTTAAGCTATTTGCTTGACAATATCTCTGTTATTCGCTATACTCACCCACATGAATAGGGAAACCCAAGAACAAAAGCGAGCACGCGAAAGTCACGAACGGGCGGACAACTACCGGAAAAAGGTGGCAACTCGCTTGGGTACAAAGAAAAAACGTAAATAATTCAGGTCGCCATCCGCATTATCCTTTACTGGCCGATTTCTGCGCATCGTGGCGGGCCTTGCCCTCCGCGTAGAGCTTCTCCTCTTCCTCCGTCATGGAGATGAGCGGCCGGGTGCGGACCGGCTTCCCCTTCCCGTCCACGGCCACCATGACGAACAGGGCCGAAAGCACGGGGTGCCGCTCCCGCTCCGGCCCGCCGAACATCCCCTCCGCCTCCACCTCTATCCTCACCTCCATGGAGGTCGTCCCGGCGTAGGTCATCGTCCCCCGCACCGTCACCAGGTCGCCGATGCGCACCGGCCGGAGGAAGCGGATGTCCTCCACGTTGGCGGTCACGACGCTCGTGCCGCTGTGGCGCGCCGCCACCACGGCGGCGGCATCGTCCATGAACTTCATCATCTCGCCGCCGTGGACCTGCCCGGCCGGGTTGGCCTGCTCCGGCTGCATGACGCGGGACATCGTCACCGCGGAGTAGCCGACGGTATGGCCTTTGTCGCCTGGACCAGCCTCGCCGGAGAGACCGGAGAAGTTCTCCCGGTGGCGGTCCTCCACCCCGGCCACCCGGCGGAAGAAGGCGGCAATCTCCCCGAACCCCTCGGCGGCGGCGGTGTCCGCGGCCCCGGGGTAGAGCGTCTCCGCCTCCCGGGCCTCGTCGGCGACGGCCTTTTCGATGTCCTGCCGCACGTCCGTGGCGCCGTAGAGGAAGCGGTACTCGTGGAGGGCGTGGTCGAGCTCGTTGGCGGCGGTGGCCTCGAACAGCTCGGCCACGTGGGGCAGGCCGTCCTGCCGGGCCGCCGCGGCTATCTGCCGGTAGCGGAAGCTCGCCTCCAGCTCGGCGTGGAGCGCCTGCCGGAGCAGCTCCGAGGTCTTCGAGCCCTTCAGTTCCATCGCTCTCCTCCGCAGGGGTGTTTTCCCCATTGTACCCTGCCCCCGCCACGTTGTCACCACGCGCCGGCCGCCTTGCGACTTTTCCCCGATTGCCCTATAATCATACTCACACTTCGGCCCACACGCCGCGAAGGGAAGGAACCGATGGCTCAGGAACACAGGGACAAACCGGACGAGAAAAAGACGATTAAATCGCGCGCCAGGAAGAAGTACTGGCGCCAGATAAAGCACGGGCCGTTCTACTACGAGGCGGAGCCGGGCATGACCGGCACCTCCGTCTGGGCCCACCACGACGAGTACGGCTCCGGCACGACGCTCGGCTACCACTGCATCGCCGAGCCGGGCTACCACGTGGAGAAGCCCCACTCCCACGACCACCACGAGCTGCTCTGCTTCCTCGGCGGCGACCCCACCAACATCAACGACTTCGGCGCCGAGATACGCATCTGCCTCGGGGAGGAGCAGGAGGAGCACATCATCACCAGCCCCTCCATCATCTCGCTGCCGCCGGGGCTCAAGCACTGCCCGCTCGAGGTGACGAAGTGCACCAGGCCCATCGTCTTCCTCGAGATTTCGACGACCAAAGAGTACACCGCCACCGGCGAAGACGGCCAGCGGGTGGAGCGCTACACTCCCGAGTAGGACCGGCTAAAGGCCCTCGCCGAGACCTTCCGACTTGTAGTGCCGGGCGAGCTCGGCGTACTCGCCGGGGACGTCCTTGAGCCACCACATCTGCTCCTCGGTGACGTTGGCCTTGACCTTGGCCGGCACGCCGACGACGAACGAGTAGTCCGGTATCTTCATGCCCTCGTTGACGAGCGCCCCCGCCCCGATGAGGCAGTAGCTGCCGATACTCGCTTTATGTAAAATGGTCGCGTTCATGCCGATGAGGCAGTTATGGCCGACGGCGAAGGCGTGGACCACCGCCCCGTGGCCGATGTTGACGTCGTGCTCGATGCGGAGCGTATCGAAGGGCGGGATACCGGCGTGGAGCACCACGCAGTCCTCCACGGCCACGTTTTTCACCAGGATGATGCGCCCGGTATCGCCGCGGATAACGGCGTGCGGCCACACGGAGCAGCCCTCCCCTATCTCCACGTCCCCGACGATGTAGGCCGCCTCGCTGACGAAGGCGGAGGGGTGGATTCTGGGCGTCTTGCCGTTGAAACTGCGTATCATGGACTACCTCCGGTCTTTCCATCATAGCAGAAAGGCCGGCGGCAATGCCCGTTGACCGGCTCCTACAGCTGCTGCACCGCCGGATTGATGCCCCCGAGGAGGTTCTCCACGTGCTGCCGGATGGCGGGATTGTACTCCGGGTGGGAGAGGAGGTAGAGCCTGTCCGCCATGACGGCGTCGAAGACGAGCCCGGCGAACGTCTCCGGCGGCATGCCCGTCTCGTTCATCTCCGTGAAGCGCCTGATGGTGGCCTCCTGCCACCGCGTGAGCGGGCCCGGCGGGGGGTTGCCGAGGTCGGCGGGACGGTTCCGCTCCGCCTCGTTGAGATGGGTGCGCACGCCGCCGGGGAAACTCACCGTCACGCCGATGGGAATGCCGCGCTCCTTGAGCTGCATATAGAGCGTCTCCGAAAACATGGTGACGGCCGCCTTGCTGACGTTGTAGATACCGATGGCCGTGTTGGGCACCAGTCCCGCCGCCGAGGCCGTGTTGACGACGTGGCCCGGCTGCCCCCCGGCGATCATGTGGGGCAGGAAGGCCTTGACGCCGTGGATGACGCCCCAGAGGTTGACGCCGAGCACCCAGTGCCAGTCGTTGAGGGAGCTTTCCCAGAACGCGGTGCCCTTGCCGGTCTCGACGCCGGCGTTGTTGCAGAGCAGGTGGACGGCGCCGCAGGTTGTCATCGTCTTTTCCGCGAGGGCGACGACGGAATCGTGGCGGGAGACGTCGGTGGGGACGGCGAGGACGTCCGCGCCGCCGGCTTCGAGGGAGGCGGCCGCTCTTTCCAGGGCCGCCGGCTCGACGTCCGCCAGGACCACCTTCATGCCCTCGTTGGCGCAGCGCGTCGCCAGGGCCAGGCCGATGCCGCTGGCCGCCCCGGTGACGACGGCCACTTTGCCTTTGAAATCCTTCATACGCTTCTCCTCACCGCGCGATTCGTCCGGGGATACTGCTGCCATTATAGGCGTCTCCGCCGCGATGTCAACTCCCGCTGGTGAACCACGCTTCGTCTTGTCCGCCGTTCCGCCCGCGTGTTACAATTGTCACGAGGAGCCAGCATGAAAAAACGCGTCTTTTCCGGCATCAAACCGAGCGGCAGCCCGCAGCTCGGCAACTACCTGGGGGCCATCCGCCGCTGGGCGGCCGAGCAGGACCGGTATGATAACATCTTCTGCATCGTGGACCTGCACGCCATCACGGTGGCCATTGACCCGGCGGAGCTGCGGCAGAACAACCGCGAGCTGGCCGGCCTGCTGCTGGCGAGCGGCATCGACCCGGCACGGTCCATCCTCTTCCAGCAGTCGCACGTCCACGAGCACAGCGAGCTGGCCTGGCTGCTCAACTGCTACATCCCGATGGGCTGGATGCAGCGCATGACCCAGTACAAGGAAAAGGTGCAGAAGATGAAAGCCGAGCAGGTGAGCGTGGGGCTGTTCGACTACCCGGCGCTCATGGCGGCGGACATCCTGCTCTACGATACGCACGCCGTGCCGGTGGGCGACGACCAGAAGCAGCACGTGGAGCTGGCGCGGGACGTGGCCCAGCGGTTCAACAGCCTCTACGGGGAGACGTTCGTGGTGCCGGAGCCCGTCCTCGCCGAGGTGGGGGCGCGCATCATGGGCCTCCAGGACCCCACCGCCAAGATGAGCAAGAGCGACGGCAACGAGGGGCAGTCCGTCGGCATGCTCGACGGGCCGGACGTCATCCGCCGGAAAATCATGCGGGCCACGACGGACTCGCAGCGGGACATCGTCTTCGACGAGTCACGCCCCGGCATCTTCAACCTGCTGACCATCTACCAGACCGTCACCGGCGAAACGCAGCAGGCTATCGAAGGCAAATTCGCGGGCAAGGGCTACGGGGACTTCAAGAAGGAGCTGGCGGAACTCGTGGTGGAGTGCCTGCGGCCGGTGCAGGAGCGCTACGCCGAGATTACGGCCGACCCGGGCTACCTTGATGATATCCTGAAAACCGGGGCGGACCGGGCGCAGCCCATCGCCGCGGCGACGCTCGACCGCGTCCGGCGCACCATAGGGCTGGCCTGAATGACGGTCCGCGCCACCCGCTCCCCGCGCGCGGCCGTTCCCGTTCGGGACACGGAGCGACCATGACCTCGAAACGCGCGCAAACCATCCGGCTCGTCATCGTCGGGGTGGTCGTGCTGCTCTCCATCGGTTTCCTCGTCGGCGCGGTGCTGCTCGTGTTCAACTGGAACAACGCCAGCGCGCTGCGGCCCCACAGCTACTCCGGCCTGCTGCTGGCGTCGTTCATCGCGGGGGCGCCCATCCCGGTCTTCATGCCGGTGGCCATCATCGCCTTCGTGCTGGGGAGCGTGCTCAACCCGCTGCTGGTGGGGCTGGTGACGGGGGCGGGCAACCTCATCGGCAACATGCTGACGTTCTACGCGGGGCGGGGCGGCTTCCACATCTCCAACGTCTTCGAGCTGCCGACGAGCGGCGAAAACCCGGACCCGGGCAAGCTCGACCAGCTCATCCGGAAAATCAAGAACTCCAAGATGGTCAACTTCGGGCGGCGGCGGGGGCTGCCGGCGCTGCTGGTGCTGGCCCTGCTGCCGACGCCGCTCTTCATGCCGACCATCTTCAGCCTCGGGGCGGCGCGCTCGGTCCACTCGCACTTCTGGCGGGTTATGGCGGTGTCCTTCATCGGGCAGACGGTGCAGGCCGTCATCTGGGCGGCGCTGGGGCACTACGGGCTGCGGTCCATCCTCGACGTGTTCGGCGTCCTCACGCCGGCCTGACCGCCGCGCTCCCAAGCGTTGCAGCGACCTCACGCCGGGTGTATCCTAGGGGCACAGAGCGATGCGCGGAAACTACCTCATCATAGCTGCCCTCGTCACGGTGTTGGCCGCGGCCGGCTGCGGCCCGGCGGCGCTCACCACGCCCCCCTCCGGCACCGCCGCCGCGACGCCGACCGGAACCGTAGCGCCGGCCGACGAGCCCCCGCCGGGCATCCTTTCCCCCTGCGAGCTGACGGCCGACCAGGCCGGTGAAATCGTCCGGGTGCGGGGCACGGTGGCCCTGCTCGATACGAGCGACCCCGGCGGCACCTACGCGGCGCTGGAAGACGGCTCCTGCCGCGCCGGTCTCTGGGTGAACGGCGACACGTGGCGGATATGGTCGGCGGCGGAGCGCGCCATGCTCCAGCCGGGCAACGAGCTCATCGTCCACGGCGAGCTGCGGACCTTCGACGACGAATTAATCGTGGAGCTGGACCGGGTCCCCGTGCGGGTCCTCCCCGAACCCGCGGCTGCCGGGCCGGCCACGGAGGCACTCGCCATCCCGGACGCCGCCAGCCTGCCAGCCGAGGTCCGGCTGGCGGTGCCGCTCGTCTACTCCGGCATCGAAGAGGCCCCCTCGCTCTGCTACCTCGGCGCGTTCGCCATGCTGGCCGGCTGCGAGCAGCCGGGCCTGACCTTCGGCGACGTCGTCGCCGCCGGCGGGCTCGGGGCCTCGGCGGTCTGCATCGAGCCGCCGGGACAGCCGGCCCTGCTCAGCAACGGGGTCTGGAACGGCGCCATGATAAGCGCGGCGGAGTGGTTCGGTATGGGCCTGGGCCTGGGGTACGGCGAGGGCGGCTACGACAGCGACCCCGGCAATCCCTCCGGGCCGCGGTTCGCCGAGCACGCTTTCGCCATCTACCGGCCGCAGAACGGCGACGAAGCCCTGGCGGTGCTGCGGGCGGTGCTCGCCGCGGGGCACCCGGCGGAGGTCCACCTGGATATCTACGACGTGTACGACGCTTTCGCCGCGCAGTCCGGCCACTGGGCCCGGTTCATGGGGAAGGACCACGCCGACCACTACCTGACGGCGACCGGCTACGACGCCGATACTATCTACCTCAACGACCCGACCGACCCCACGCCGGCCGCGGCGGGACTGGCCGCGCCTATCCAGCGTTTCCTGGCCGCCTGGGGAGGGACCATCGAGCTTCCCGAAAACCCGATGGGGCCGTACTGGATGGTGTGGCTCGAAGGCCCCGGCACGGCGCCGCCGCCGGAGCAACTCATCGCCGCCAACCTGAATACGGCGGGCGGGACGCCGGAGGCGGTGCGGCGGTTCGCCGGGATGGTGAACGGGGCGCTGGCCACCCGCTTCCAGCTGGGCGAGCTTTCCCGGGCACGACGGGCGTTCGCGGGCTACCTGGAAGCTCACGGGTACGACGGAGCGGCCGCCCTCTACACGGCCTGCGCGGACGGCTACCTGGCGGCGGCGGCCGCGGACACCATCACGACCGACATGATGACGGCCCTGGCCGGCGCCGAGGAACGGGCACTGGCCTCGCTGGCCGCCATAGCAGGAGGCTGACATGGCACACGCACTCACCCCGGCCGTTGACGAAGGCCCGTACTACAAGACCGGCTCGCCGGAGCAGGCGAACCTGACGGAAGAAGGTATCCCCGGCACCCGGCTGGTGGTGACCGGCCGCGTCATGGACGCAGCGGGCAGGCCTGTCCCCCACGCCTGGCTGGACTTCTGGCAGGCCGACGGCACGGGCAGCTACGATAACGAGGGGTTCACGCTGCGCGGCCACCAGTACGCCGACGCCGAGGGCCGCTACCGGCTGGAGACGGTCCGCCCCTACGAGTACCAAGTGCGGGCCGCCCATATCCACGTCAAGGTGAGCGCCGGGCAGGGCGCCCCCGTCTTCACCACCCAGCTCTTCTTTCCGGACGAGCGCCTCAACCCCACCGACCCGCTCTTCGAGCCGGGGACGGTGATGAACGTGGCGGCCATGAAAGACGGCCAGACGGCCGCCTTCGATTTCGTCATCGAGACCAAGTAGCGGCCCGTTTGTCCCCCGGGCGGCCGCAGTCGTATAATCAGACGGGTTTTCCGTATGAACGACCGCTCCGCCGGGCCGCCCCGCGCCTTCGCCTACGCCTGGGTCATCGTGGCCAGCTGCGCCGTGATGATCGGCGTGACCTACGGCCTCAACTACTCCTTCTCCGTTTTTTTCAAGCCGCTCGCCGACTACTTCAGCTGGAGCCGCGAGACGGTCTCCCTCGTCTACTCCGTCGCCCTGCTGTTCCGCGGGGCGGTGTCCATCGGCACCGGATGGCTCGCCGACCGCTACGGCGCCCGGGCGGTGATGCTCGGCTGCGGGGTGCTCATGGGGGCCGGGTTCCTGCTCTCCAGCCGGGTGACGCAGCTCTGGCAGTTCTTCCTGACCTACGGCGTCATCGAGGCCATCGGCCTGAGCGGGACGTTCGGCGTGGGGACGGCCATCGTCTCGCGGTGGTTCGACGAGCGGCGGGGGCTGGCGCTCGGCATCGTGGCGTCCGGCTCCGGGGTGGGAACGCTGTTCCTGGTGCCGGCCTCGGAGCGGCTCGTGGCGGCGATGGACTGGTCGCAGGCGTTCGTGGTGGTGGGCATCATCGCCGGGGTGGCGATGGTGGCGGCGGCCGCCCTGCTCAGGGAGCCGCCCGAGCCCCCCGCCGTGGCGGGCCTCGAAACCCCGCCGCCGCGGGCCATGGAAGCCACCGTCAGGGAGGCGCTCCACGACCGGCGGATGCCGCTCATCGGGCTGGCGTTCCTGTTCTTCTTCTTCGGGATACAGATAGTGATGGTGCACCTCGTCGCCCACGCCACGGACGTCGGCATTGACCCGCTCGTGGCGGCGACGTTCATCAGCGTCATCGGGGCGGCGAGCATCGCGGCGCGGCTGGCCATCGGCGTGGGGGCGGAAAAAGCGGGGCTCTACAACAGCCTGCTGTTCACGCGGGCGTTTTTGCTGCTGTCCTTCGTGCTGCTGCTCTTCACCCGGAGCGCGTGGTCGTTCTACGCCTTCGCGGTGGTGTTCAGCATCCCCTACGGCGGGGAGATAACCCAGGTACCGCTCGTGATGGGGCGGTTCTTCGGCACCAGGGCCATGGCGACTTTGATGGGCTTCAGCCTGCTGCTGATAACGCTCGGCGGGGCGCTCGGGCCGTGGGCGGCGGGGGCCATCTACGACGCCACCGGCAACTACGACGGGGCGTTCATCGCCGGGGCGGCGGCCGCGGCGGTCAGCCTGGGGCTGGTGTTGCTGCTCAAGCGGCAGGAGCACCGGAATCCCGCGACGGATGAAAGGATTTTACTATGAAGAGGGTCCGTTCTCTGGTACTGGCAGTCACCGCATTTCTCATGGTCTTCACCGGCTGTTCCGTGAAGCTGCCGGAAATCACGCTTCCCACGATCACGGCGCCCACGCTGACGGCCCCCTCGTTAACCATCCCCACGCCGACGGCGCCTTCCCAGCCGGGCGGCGGCACCACGACCGTCCCGTCTCCGGCGGTCAAGACGACCGTCCCGTCCCCGGCGGTCACGACGACGACCCCCGAGGCGCCGGCGAAGGTAGCTGGCCTCGTGTACTACCGCGACCCCGCCGTCTCCTTCCCGGTGGATGCCGCCCCGGCCGACCTGGCCATCGAAGGAGCGCGGGTCACCATTGACGAAGCAGCAGTCGTGACGGCCGCCGGCGGCAGGTACGACTTTACGAGCGTACCCGCCGGGTACCACACCATCGCCGTGACACTGGACGGCTACATCCCGACCCAGGTAAGCTGGACGCTGCTGCCCGGCCAGAGCTACGTCTTCAACATCGGGCTCTACCGGGCGCCGGCGACGGTGAGCCCCCGGCCCGGCTTCGTCAACGGCATCATCACCTGGGACGCCGGCGGCTGGCTCATTGACTACTACTACAACCACGGTCTGTTCCCGCCGACCTACGCGGCGGCCAGGGCGCAGGCCGGCGGTAGTCTCGTCACGGTATCCGACCCCGTCTTCGCCAGCGGGGTCAGCGCGAGCCACGTCACGATGGGGACGCAAGCGAGCCCGTGGTGGCGGATGATGAACGAGACCGAGTACGCCGCGCTCGTCGCCGACGCCCACGCCAGGGGGCTCCAGTTCATGCTTTGGCTCGGCGTTATTGACGGCAACGACCCATCCTACTGGGACCTCGTCTACTCGGGCGCCGTCCTCAGCGAGTCCTTCTGGGACGACTGGTTCCGCGGGTACGAGACCTACGCCGTCCAGTACGCGGCGATGGCGGAGAAGCTCGGCATCGAGTACGTCAACCTGGGGCATGACATGGGTTATGCCATCGGGGGCGGGCGGTTCACCGGGGGCGACGAGGAGAGCCTGGCGCGGTGGACCGATCTGGTGAACGCGGTCCGCGCCGTCTACCACGGCAAGGTGACCTACTTCGGAGGGGTGGACGTCATCCACGACTACTACGAGGACGACGGCTACCCGGCGGGCTTCGTCGGGCTGCTCGACGCCGTCGGCATCAACATCCAGTCCGTCAGCCCGGATTTCAACCCGGATCTGGACACGCTCAAAACTGCGCTCGGCGGCGTGCTCGACCGGTACACCGGCTGGACCTGCCCCGTTTTCATCATGGTCAGGACGCCGTCCGTGGACGGGGGCACCAGCTTCGAGGACTTCATGGAGCCGCTGCTGGAGGTGAACCACGCCGCGGATGGCCACACCATGAACGTGTGGCAGCAGGCCGACCTGTACGAGGCGCTCTACGAGGTCGTCAGCGAACGCCCTGCCGGTGACGGGCAGGTGGGCGGTATCTTCTCCTGGGGCTACAACTACCTGGACGACTACCTGACCGTCAAGGGGCAGGGGCCCTACGGGACGGACGCGCCGATGGCCATGGACAAGTCCGGCAACATCCGGGGCAAGCCGGCCGAGGCGGTCATGAGGTTCTGGGCGGGAGCCTGGTAGCCGCGGCGGCCGCGCCGCCCCAGCCTACCCTATCTTCTTCAACGTGGAGACGCCGGAGGTGCGGATATCTCCCATGGTCGGTTCGCCGAGCCAGCCGAGCTCCGAGACGCCGTTCAAACGGGCATCGAGCCGGCCGGTCACGCGGACGGTGCCGTGGCTGACGCCGCCGAGCCTGACGGCGGCGTTCCCCACGGTGAATTTTTCCAGGTCGAGATTGCTCGAGCCGCCGGCATCAATGACGGCGGTCTCCGAGGCGCCGCTTATCTTGAGGTGGCACGCCCCGCGCAGGTGCAGGTCCGTTTTCTTCGCCGTGAACTCGGCCTCCAATCTGGTCGCTCCCTTCAACTCGACCCTGAAGTCATCGAGCGAATCAAAACCTTTCATGGTGCCGCTGGCGACGCCGGATACTTTCAGTCCCTTGAGGTCCGATGCCACCACCCAGACCTTCGGCCGGGTCAACCGGAACGCCCAGCCGAGGTGCCGGCTGTGGGCGATTTTCAGGGTGCCGTCCTCCACGTCCACCTTGACGTTCTTGAAAAACCCCTCGTCCGCGTCCACCCAGACGCCGGGCTCGTCGCCGTGGACGATTTCAAACTCGTAGGTAAGGCCGACCTCGACCCGGTCAAAGTCAGCGCACTCGTACGTTTTCTTCACAATTCCGCCTCCGTTATTTTTTATTTAATTTATTTTTTAATTCTTGATTTAATTTTATATTTAATTTTACAGATTGTCAAGAGGTTCCGGCAAAATATTTCTCGGAGGCATGGGGAGCGGCAAGAAAAAAGGCCGGACGCGAACCGTCCGGCCCTGTTCCCTGCCCGTGAAGGCGGCTACTTGCGGCGGTGCCGCTGGAAGAACCGCTTCATGCGGTTGAGGGCTTCCTCGATCTCCGCCAGCGAGGTGGCGTAGCAGCAGCGCACGTAGCCCTCGCCGGTCTTGCCGAAGGCAGAGCCGGGCACGACGGCCACCTTCTCCTCCCTGAGCAGCATCTCCGAGAACGTCTCGGAGTCCAGCCCGGCGGCGGTGATATTGGGGAAGGCGTAGAAGGCGCCCTTGGGGTCATGGCAGGGAAAGCCTATCTCGCAGAGCCCCTCGACGATGAAGAGCCGGCGGCGGTTGTAGTCCGCCACCATCTCCGCCACGTCGTCCTCGCCGTTGCGGAGGGCCTCCACGGCGGCCACCTGGGCCATCGTCGGGGCGCTCATGATGGTGTACTGGTGTATCTTGGTCATGGCGGCGATGATCTCCCGCGGGCCGGCGGCGTACCCTACCCGCCAGCCGGTCATGGCGTAGGCCTTGGAGAAGCCGCCGAGCAAGACGGTCCGCTCCTTCATGCCGGGGAGGCTGGAGAAACAGGTGTGGACGGCGCCGCCGTAGACGAGGCGCTCGTAAATCTCGTCCGAGATGACGAGCAGGTTGTGCTTCTCGGCGACGGCGGCGACGGCGGCCAGCTTATCTTTCGGCATGACGGCCCCGGTGGGGTTGGAGGGGTAGCCGATGAAGATGGCCTTGGTGCGCGGGGTTATCCGCTTCTCGATGTCCGCGGCGGCAATCTCGAAGCCGTCCTCCTGACGGGTCGGCACGAGCACCGGCTTCCCCCCGGCGAGCAGGACGCAGGAGGGATAGGCCACGTAGTACGGCTCCGGCATGATGACCTCGTCGCCGGGGTTGATGACGGCCCGCATGACGAGGTCCATGGCCTCGCTGACGCCGACGGTAATGAGCAGCTCGCCGTAGGGGTCGTAGTCCACGGCGTGGCGGTCGTGGAGGTAGCGGGCGGTCTCCTCGCGCAGCTCCGGCGTGCCGGAGTTGGAGGTGTACATGGTGTAGCCCTTCTCCAGGGAGCGCACGGCGGCCTCGGAGATGTGCCAGGGGGTGGCGTAGTCCGGCTCGCCGACGCCGAGGGAGATGACGTCTTCCATCGAGGCGAGCAAATCAAAGAACTTGCGGATGCCGGACGGAGAGAGCCTGTTGGCGCGGTCAGCGACGGCGCTGCGTAAAAAGTCAGGGTTCTCGCTTTTCTTAGGAGACATCGGGATGCGCTCCGGGCGAACGGTCTAGAGGACGACGCGCTGCCGCTTCACTCCCTCCCCGTTATCAAGTATCTCGCCGTCGGCCTTGTAGCGCTTCAGGACGAAGTGGGTCTCGGTCGCCTGGACGCCCTCCAAATGGGCCAGGTTCTGGGAGACGAAGTCCGCAATCTTCCGCTCCGTCTTGCCGGTGACGACGAGGAGCAGGTCGTAGGTGCCGGAGGCCAGGTAGAGATCGCGGACCTGCTCGTACTGGGCGACGCGGCCGGCGACGGTATCGAAGCCCTTCTCCGGCTCCGGCTTGACCTTGACCTCGATGAGCGCCCAGACGTATTCCTCTTCGAGCTTGTCCCAGTTGACGACGGTCTTGTACTTGAGGATGACGCGGTCTTTTTCCGCCTGCTTGATGGTCCGGTTGACCTCGGCGACGGGCTTCCCGGTCATGGTGCTTATCTGGCGGCTGGTGACCCGGGCATCGTTCTCCAGTATCTTGAGAATGTCCTTCAGCATGGGCCGTTTTCCTCCTCACCGAGTGGGCGGCGGAGATATGAGACCATTATAGCAAAGTTGCCGGGCGCAGAGAAGGGGGTGGAACGCGCACCATTTCCCTCGGACAGGCCGGAGAAGCACTCCCGGGCATGGGCATCGAGAAGACGGGAGCCAGGGTCAGTCCCGCATGCGGGCGACGCCGAGACCGAAGACCACCACCGGGATGAGCAGGACCGCCCAGGCGATCTGCTCCGGCGTGGAGAACGGCGGCGTGCTGATGACGCCCGTCAGGGACAGGATGAAGGCGATGATAATGAGGAGGTTGAGGACAACGGTATACCAGGCCAGTGCTTTCATGGGGACCCCCTGAAATATTTGCCCCATTGTAGCAGGCGAGGTACCCCGAAGCAAGAGACAGGAAAGGTCAGGCCCCGAGCTTCTCCCCGAAGACGCGGCCGTAGTCGTGGCAGGCCTTCATGCCGTCGTCGGTATCCACGGCGTCCTCCTGGAGATGGAAGGCGCCGAGGTCGAAGGACGCCATCTTGCCCTGCTTCTCCAGGTAGGCCAGTATCTGGCTCGGAGCGTAGTCCTCGTGGGAGTAGCCGACGTCATGGCTGTAGGAGCCGAAGGCCCCGGCGAGCTTGCCGGCGGCGCCGGCCTGGATGACGGCGTCCAGGAACTTCTTGACGGGGTTGGGGGCGTCCTGCGAGAAGGTGGGGGAGCCGACGATGAGGCCGTCGAACCCCTTGACGACGCCGGGGTCCTTGATGTCCGCTATCTTCTTGACGGCGGCCTGCTGCCCGCTGATGCGGACGCCCTCGGCGACGTAGTCCGCCATGCGTTCCGTCCGGCCGCTGCTGCTGAAATAGGCGATGAGCACTTTTTTCATAGTCTGCCAACCTCACTCAACACGCGCGTTTCCACTGGACATTGTACCACGGAAACGGCGGCGGGCAGAGGCGGAGATATTACCTTTTTATAAAACTTGGGGGAGACTGCCCCTCACCTTAATCCTCTCCCGCAGGGGGAGAGGAAACGGGAAAGAGATGGGTCCCGGCTAGAGCTCCGGCTTCCGCTCGTGCCACTCGGTCGCCTGCTCGTAGGCGTGGGCGACGCGGAGCATGGTGCCCTCGTCGAAGGGCTTGCAGATGACCTGGAGACCGATGGGCAGGCCGTCGTCGAAGCCGGCCGGCACCGAGATGCCCGGCAGCCCGGCGATGTTGACCGGCAGCGTGCAGACGTCGCTCAGGTACATGGCGAGCGGGTCGCCGGCGCGCTCCCCTATCTTGAAGGGGACGGTGGGCGAGGTGGGGGTGACGAGGGCGTCGTACTTCTCGAAGGCGGCGTCGAACTCGCGGCGGATGAGCGTCCGCACCCGCTGGGCCTTGACGTACCAGGCGTCGTAGTAGCCGGCCGAGAGGGCGTAGGTGCCGAGCATGATGCGGCGCTTGACCTCCGGCCCGAAGCCGTACTCCCGCGTCTTCTCCATGCTGTCCCACATACTATCGCCGTCGTAGGAGAAGCCGTACTTGACGCCGTCGTAGCGGGCCAGGTTGGCGGAGGCCTCCGAGGGGGCGATGATGTAGTAGACGGCGAGGGCGTAGGGGGTGGAGGGCAGGGAGACCTCCTCCAGGGTGGCGCCGAGGCGTTCCAAAGTGCCAAGCGCCTCGTTCATGGCCTCCGAAACGGCGGGCTGCATGCCCTCGACGAAGTACTCCCTGGGCACGCCGAGCTTCATCCCCTTCAAATCAGGGGCAAGGGCGGCGGCATAGTCCGGCACGTCCACCGGGACGGAGGTGGAATCGCAGGTGTCGTGGCCGGCGATGGCGCCGAGCACCAAAGCGGCATCTTCGACGTCCTGGGTGAAGGGGCCTATCTGGTCGAGCGAGGAGGCGAAGGCGACGAGCCCGTAGCGGCTCACCCGGCCGTAGGTGGGCTTCATGCCGACGACGGAGCAGAACCCGGCCGGCTGGCGGATGCTGCCGCCGGTGTCCGAGCCAAGGGCGCAGACCGCCTCGCCGGCGGCCACCGCCACCGCCGAGCCGCCGCTGGAACCGCCCGGCACGCGGGTGGTGTCCCAGGGGTTCTTCGTCGTGAAGAAGGCGGAGTTCTCCGTGGAGGAGCCCATGGCGAACTCGTCCATGTTGGCCTTGCCGAGCATGACCGCCCCGGCGGCATTGAGCTTCTCCATGACGGTGGCGTTATACGGGGGGATGAAATTCTCCAGCATCCTGCTGGAGCAGGTCGTCCGGACGCCCTTGGTGCAGATGACGTCCTTGATAATGATGGGGATACCGGTCAGGGGTCCGGCGTCCCCGGCGGCGAGGCGGGCGTCCGCCTGCTTCGCCTGCTCGCGGGCGAGGTCAGGGGTGCGGGTGACGAGAGCGCTGACCTGCGGCTCCACCGCTTCGATGCGCCGCAAATACTGCTCGGTCAGCTCGACCGAGGAAACCCGTTTCTCCCGGAGGAGCCGGGCGGCTTCGTGTATCGTTACCATGCCGTATCCTTTACTGCCACGCCTGAATGGCCCCGGCCATTTCCTCGGCGTGGAGGGTACTCACCAGCACCGAGTAGTTGTCCGTGGTGGGGATGTAGACGACGCGGGACTTGTCCGTGACGAAGACGAGGGCTTTCTCCCCGTTGGCCAGCTTGAACCACCCGGCTTCGTAGCCCGGCAGGTTGGAGCCGCTCGTCTTGCGCTTGAGGGCGTACTCTTTATCGAGGCGGAGGTCAATGACCTTGACCCCGTCCGCCTGGATCTGGTCGCGCGGGATGAACCGGCCGTAGATGCCCGGCCCGATGTCCAGGCCCGTGTCCGTAACGGTAAAGGTGGCGTTCTTGCCCTGGTTGGCCACCGAGTACAGCAGCAGCACCACGCCGATGACGACCACGACCAAAAACCCGCCGATAGCCCAGAGAAACGTAAAAGCCCCGGCGGACGCCGGGATGATATGGAATACCATTCCCTCGTTGACCTCCCCTTGCTGGCGCTGACGCCTATTCCAGAACCGGCTTGACACGGAAGCTGTCCTCCTCGCGGTGGGGGGCATTGGCCAGGACGTCGTCCGGGGGCAGGGACGGCCGTACCCTGTCCTCCCGCATGACGCTCCGCAGGTCGATGGACTGGGCGGTGGGGGGGACATCGGTGGTGTCCACCTGCTGCAGGACCTGGAAGTGGTCGAGCAGCTTGGAGAGCTGCTCGCTGTAGCGGTCTATCTCCTCCTCGGTGAGGGCCACCCGGGCCAGGCGGGCGATGTGCAGGACTTCCTCGCGGCTTATCTTCATCGGCGGCTCCTCCACGGGCGGCGGGCGGGGTTTTTCACGTACCGATTATAGCATCCGCCCGCGAGGGGCGGCAAACGGGCGCCGCCCTCGAAAACGGCCGCGCGGCGCACATAAGTTCGCTATTTTTATGGAAACCCGCTATAATGTTAACGAATAGCCAAGCAGAAAGGAGGTGAAACAGATGACAGAGCGGGTCATGATTTTCATTGACGGCAGCAACCTGTACCACTCGTTGAAGAACCATTTCAACCGGGCGGACCTGGACATGGCCAAGTTCACCGCCAAGCTGCTCCAGAAACGGGAACTCGTCCGTATCTACTACTACAACGCCATGGTCGGACAGAAGCAGGAACCGGAAGTGTTCAAGCAGCAGCAGGTCTTCTTCAACGGCGTCAACGCCGTGCCCTACACCGAGCTGCGGCTCGGGCGCCTCGTCTATTCGAGCGGCTGGCCGAACGTGCCCCCCACGGAGAAAGGGACGGACGTGCAGCTGGCCGTGGACATGGTTACCCACGCCTACAAGGACAATTACGATGTCGCCATCCTCGTCGCCGGCGATAACGATTTCACCGGCGCCGTCCAGGCCGCGAAAGACACCGGCAAGCACGTGGAGATAGCCCTCTTCGGCAACCCCGGCACGTCCCAGCAGCTCCGCGACGTGGCGGACAAGGTAATTCCCGTTGACGGCAAGACCCTGAAAGACTGCTGGACGCGCGGGCCACAGAGATCACGGCACCGGCAACCGCAGCAGCCGCAGGCCGAGGGCCAACCGGCACCGCAGCCGGAACCGATGCCGCCGGCCGAGAGCCAGCCGCAGCCGGAAACCCCGGCGGAACAGCCGGCCGGCGAAGGGAACGCGGCCCCGTCCAAGCGCCGCCGCGGGCGGCGACGCCGCAAGCCGGAAGCCAAGCCGGAAGAGACCCAGCCGGTCCTCGAACCGGCCGGTTCCAGTGAACTCCGGCTCCCCTTACCGTAATCGAACCATGAGGTCAAGAGGCAGGAAACCGGGCGGGACGGGCTACCGTCCCGCCTTCCGCCCCCCGCCGGAAGAGAACGCCGTCCGCAAGGACTGGGGCGGCCGGCTGCCGGTGGCGCTCGTCTACCCGAACAGCTACTACCTCGGTATGTCCAACCTCGGGGTGCACGCCCTCTACCGGCTCCTCAACGACGAGCCGGACGCCCTCGGCGAGCGCGTCTTCCGGGAGCGCGGGGGCGGGGCGCCGGTCTCCATCGAGTCCGGGCGGCCGCTGACGGACTTCCCGGTCATCGCCTTCTCCGTCTCCTACGAGCTGGACTACTTCGCTATCCCGGCCATTTTGCACGAGGCCGGCATCCCCGTCCACGCCGCCGCGCGGGACGAGACCCATCCCCTCGTCATCGGCGGGGGGCCGTGCCTGACCGCCAACCCCATGCCGGTGGCGCCGTTTTTCGACGCTTTCGGCATCGGCGAGGGGGAGGTGCTGCTGCCGCCGCTGCTGCCGGTGCTACAAGAAGGTATCGGCGGAGCGAGGGACGCCCTGCTCGACCGCATAGCCGCCTTGCCCGGCTGGTACGTGCCGGCGCGACCGCCGCGCGAGCCGGTGGTGCGGCAGTATCTGAAAGACCTGGATACCGTGCCCACCACGTCCGTGGTGCTGACGCGGGAGACCGAGCTCGGGGATTTGTTCCTCGTGGAGGCGGAGCGCGGCTGCCAGCGGGGCTGCCGGTTCTGCCTCGTCAACGGTACCTTCTCCCCGATGCGCTTCCGTTCGGCCGGCGTCGTCCTTCGGCAGGCCGAGGAGGGCATGGCCTGCCGCCGGCGGATAGGGCTGGTGGGGCCGGCGGTGACGGACCACCCGCAGATTTTGGAAATCCTCGGCGGGCTCAACGATAGGGGCGCGGAGATAGCCGTGAGCTCGCTCCGCATCAGCTCACTCTCCGGCGACCTCATCGCGGCGCTGGCGCGGGGCGGGGCCAAGACCATCACCATGGCGCCGGAGGCAGGCTCGCAGCGGCTGCGGGACGCCATCCACAAGGGCATCACCGGGGACGACATCTTCCGCACCGTGGACGAAGTCACCCGGCACCGCTTCACCCAGGTGAAGCTCTACTTCATCGTCGGGCTGCCGGGGGAAACGGACGGGGACGTGCGGGACATCGGGCGGCTGGCGCTCGGCATCCGGGAGCGGCTCGACCGCGGCGGCTCGGCCCGTCTCACCCTCAACGTGGCGCCCTTCGTGCCCAAGGCCGGCACGCCGTTCCAGTGGCTCCCCATGGCCCCGGAGGACGTGCTGGAGGAGCGCCTGGCTATCCTCCGCGCCGACCTCCCGAGGCGGGGCATCAAGCTCAACGCGGAGAGCCCGGCCTGGAGCCGCGTCCAGGCGGCGCTGGCGCGGGGGGACGAGCGGCTGGCGGCGGCTATCGCCGGGACGGAGAAGGTCAGTCTGGCCGGGTGGCGGAAGGCGGTGACAAGCGCCGGGCTCGACCTCGATTATTATGTCAACAATCGCTGGGATACGGAGACTCCCCTGCCCTGGGCGGCGGTGAGCGGCTCGTCCCGGCCGGAACACCTCTGCGCGGAGCTGGAACGGGCCCTGGAGGGATAGCGCCATGCCGGAATACTACTTCGATATAGAGACGAAGGCCACCGGCGAGAAGCCGGACTACGTCAACGACGAAATCATCTCCATCTGCTACCAGCCGCTCGATAACCACACCGGCCGCCCCAAAGGGCCGCTGACCATCCTCAAGGGGTGGGAGACCTCCGAGGAGGACATGCTGGCGCGGTTCCTGCCGCTCTTCAACCCGGACCACCCCTGGCAGTTCGTCCCCATCGGCAACAACCTGAGCTTCGATTACACCTGCCTGCTCTACCGCTACCGGCACTACGGCACGGACATCAAGGCCTGGAAGCTGTTTACGGAGCGGCCGAGCGTGGACATCAAGGCGCTCCTGGTGCTGTTCAACGGGGGCTCCTTCAAGGGCTCCGGGCTCGACAACTTCACCCGCAAGGCGACGAGCGGGGCGCAGGTCATCGAATGGGTGAACGCCGGCGACTACGCGGCGGTGGAGGAGTATATAAGGAACGAGGCGGCGGCCTTCATCGAGCTGTACCAGTACCTGCTGCGGACGATGCCGGAGACGTGGCGGGCGTTCGCCCGGGAGATTGGGCTGGAAGGACAGGAATAATGGTCCGCCCGCCCTTCGACAAGCCCGGGACGGGCGGAAGCCCTACTTGTTGAGCCGCTCGGTCACGATTTCGTTGACGAGCTTGCCGTCCGCCTTGCCCTTGACCTGCGGCATGAGCTCCTTCATGACCTTGCCCTTGTCGGCGGGGCCGGCGGCGCCCACCGCGGCCATGACCTTGCTGACAAGTTGCTCAATCTCCGCGCGGTCCATCTGGGCCGGCATGTAGCCTTCAAGGACCTTCTTCTCGGCCTCTTCCTTGGCCATGAGCTCGGGCCGGTTGCCGGCCTTGAACGCGTCAATGCTCTCCTGGCGGTGCTTGATTTCCCGGGCGACCAGGGCGACGATATCGCCCTCCTCCAGCGCCGTGCCGCGCTTCTCGATTTCGGCGTTCTTGATGGCCGCGCCGAGCATCCGGAGCGTGTCCCGGCGGAGGGTATCGCCGCTCTTCATGGCGGCCTTCATATCGTCGCTGATGCGCTGCTTGAGACCCGCTTCGTCGGCCATGCTGCCCTCCTGAACGCTCCGTGAACGGCCCGCCGCGAGGTGCGAGCCTCCACTATTCTAGGTCGGCGCCCCAGGCGTGTCAAGGTACCGCACCCCGCAACGCGGCGTGCCAGACGGCCAGACCATGTCTTGACATTTGCCAAATGGCTAATATAATAGAGAGAGCGACTGAAAAAAGAGGAACGCCATGGACAGTGGCCCGTCTGATCTCGGCAAAGTACTCAAGCAGCAACGCCTGACGATACCGCTCACGCTCCAGGAGCTGGCGGCGGAGTCCGGCGTGTCCGCCTCGCACCTGGGGCGCATCGAGCGGGGCGAGCGGTTCCCGTCCGCCCGGATGCTCCGCAAGCTGGCCCGGCCGCTCGGCTTCGACGAGGACGAGCTCTTCACGTTGGCCGGCTTCCTGACCCCGACCAGCGGCGTCGAGGAGGAGCGGGCCAGGTACTCCGGCCGGCAGCTCGACCCGTACGTGGCGCGGATGCTCGCCGAGGAGCCGCCGGAGGTGCAGCGGTCCGTCATCGGCATCCTCAGCCTGCTCAAGAGCGTCGCCCGCGGCCTGAAAGACTGACCCCGCCCGGGGCCGGCAGCCTACCGCCGTTACTTGAAGCCCCGCCGGAAACGTGCTACATTGAAGGAAATTCCCGGCGGCCGAGGGAAACAGGAAGCATGGCCTCGATGGAAACCAAAGAAGACGAGTGGCTGCGGTTCATTGATACCCTCGCCCACGAACTGAAAACCCCCCTGACCTCCATCATCGCCGGGGCCGGCCTGCTCGCCGAGGAGCTCAATCCCTCGGTTGACGATTCCATCCGGCGGCTCATCCAGACCATCATCCGTAACGCGGACACGCTCGAGCACCGCCTCGCCGAGCTGCTCGACATCGTCAAGACGGGCAGCGGCAGCCTCCGGCTCCAGCCCGAGCCGGTGGACATCCGGTCGCTCGTCCAGGGCGTCGTCCTCCAGGTCAGCCCGTTCATCCAGGCCAAGAACCAGAACCTGAGCACGGAGATTTCCGAGGGGCTGCCCATTTTCAGCGGGGACGGCCCCAAGCTGGAGCAGGTGCTCATCAATCTACTCAACAACGCCAGCAAGTTCACGCCGCACGGCGGCCGCATCATCGTGCGGGCCCGGCCGGACAGCAACGGGGCCGTCATCTCCGTCAAGGACAACGGCATCGGCATCGCCAAGAACGAGCACCCGCGGCTGTTCAAGCCGTACAGCCGCATTGACGCGGACCGCCAGCAGCACCCCGGCCTGGGGCTCGGGCTGGCGCTTGCCAAGCAGGTCGTGGAGCTCCACGGCGGCCGTATCTGGGTGGAGAGCGAACCGGGCGCCGGCAGCACCTTTTTCTTCACATTGCCCCGCCAGCCGGGAGGACCATCGGTCCGGTAAGGAGCGCGCATGAAAGTACTCGTCATCGAAGACGACCCCGGCATCATCGAAGTGGTCTCGCTCTGCTTCCAGCTCCGCTGGAGCGGCACGACGGTGGTCTCCGCCCCCAACGGGCGCAAGGGCATCGAGCTCGTCGAGGCCGAGAGCCCGGAGGTGGTCATCCTGGACATCGGCCTGCCGGACATTGACGGCTACCAGGTGCTCAAAGAGATTCGCCGCTTCTCGGACGTCCCGGTGCTCATGCTGACCGTCCGCGGCGAGGACACGGACGTGGCGCGGGGGCTCGAACTGGGGGCCGACGACTACATCACCAAGCCGTTCAGCCACATCGAGCTCATCGCGCGGGTGCAGGCGGTGCTGCGGCGGGCCCAGGGCATCGCCGTGACGGACGACGAGCGTCCCTTCTCCGGCGGCAAGCTGTCCGTGGACTTCGCCCGCAACGAGGTGCTCATCAACGGCGAGTCCGTTAAGCTCACCTCCACCGAGCGCAAGCTGCTCTACTACCTCATCCGCAACGAGGGGCGCATCCTCTCCCACGAGAGCCTGCTCACCAAGGTCTGGGGCGACAGCTACGTGGACGCCCGGGACCTCCTCCGCGTCCACATCCAGCACCTGCGGCAGAAGCTGGAGGACAACGCCGAGTCCCCGAGCATCATCGTCACCGAGCACGGCATCGGCTACAAGTTCATCCGCCCCAGCGGCAACTGAGCCGGACCGGCCCCCTGCTTTCCCCCCGTCCCGCACCTACCTGGCGGGATACCTGCGGCCATCGCGGGTAGTACTAAAGTACCGGGCGCCGGGGCCGCCCGTCTTCTTTACGAAGTGTTTAGCCTTTCTTTATGAGAAATTTATATTTCTTAGACGCATCTTTATGACCCTGTGCTAGAGTGGTAACGAGTACCAAAGTACCATACGGGGCGTAAGGTAGACCATGGAAAAAACGAAAGTGTTCCTCTCCGACCCGCAGGTCCTTTTCCGGGAAGGCATCCACTTCATCCTTTCCGGCGAAGATGACTTCGAGGTCACCGGCGAGACCACCGGCAACGAAGAGACGCTCGTCCATGTCAAGGCATCCCCGCCGAACGTGGTCATCCTGAGCCTGAAAGACCCGAAAGTCAGCGGCGCCACGGCGACGCGGCGCATCAAGCGCGACCTGCCCACCACCCAGGTCATCATCACCATGTCCGAGAAGCAGGACGAGGACATCTTCAGTACCATCAAGTCCGGCGCGAGCGCCTGCATCACCAAGGACACGGACCCGGAGTACCTGCTCGATATCATCCGCGTGGTGGCCCAGGGCAGCCAGCCCATCATTGACGAGCTGCTCAGCCCCGGCCTGGCCGGCATGGTGCTGGCGGAGTTCCGCGATGTCGCCACGCTCAACGAGGAAATCAACAACCTGCTGGCCAGCCTCACCGACCGCGAGCTCGCCCTGCTCAACAGCATCGTGGCCGGCAACGATACCGACCAGATAGCCGAGAAGCTCGGCATGACGGAAGAGATCATCCGCCGCAACCTGCGGCTCATCGTGAACAAGCTCGTCAGCAACGAGCAGTCCCGCGCCCTCATCGAGGCCGCCCAGCGGAGCCTGCCCTCCATCATCCAGTCCCGGGAGGGCGACCTCGGCGCCAAGTACGTGACCAAGGCGGAGTTCAACGAGTTCAAGGAAACGCTCATGGAGCGCCTGAAATCACTCATCGGAGAGTTCACCACGCACCAATAAGGAAAGGAAGCAACAAGCCGGCCCTTCCCCGAGAGAGCCAGGAGCAGGCACCGGGGACGCCGCTTTAAGTTGATAAAGGAGGTATCCCGCGAGGGACCCTACCAGAGGAGGAGACCATGATCGAAATCAAGTACAAAAACCAGTACGAAGTTACCGACCTGGCCGGCTGCACGGTAAGCGAGGCCCGCACCCGGTACCAGGAGGAACTCGGTATCCCGGCCAAAGCGTACGTCAAACTCAACGGGAGCAAGCTCAAGGCCAAGGCGGAAGCCGAGACCGTCATCAACGACGATGACCGGCTCTCCTTCGGCGTTTCCCACCCCCGCGGCGTGTACTACCTCACCGCGCTGCTCCTGGCCCTGGCCATCACCGGCGGCGTCTTCGCCAGCGGCTTCATCAACGGCACGGCGTCCATCAACGCCAGCACCGTGCAGTCCAACTTCGCGGACGTGACGGCCAACACCACCGGCCTTGCCTCGCTCACCTGGACGGCCTACGGCAAGTTCAGCGGCAAGATCGCGACCAGCACCAACGGCACGGCCATCTTCAACGTCGACACCAGCTCGGGCTACACCGGCGACCTCGTCGTGACCGTTTCCTACGGTAACGTGGACGAGCTGTTGTCCAAGTACCGCGTGCTCGACCTGCAGCTCGGCATGACCTACCCCGACGGCAGCCCGATGGACATCAACGAGGACGGCACCGCCAACGCCACCACCGACTGGGTCATGCTGACCCTGGAGAACGGCTCCGTTTCCCTCTACCCCGGCGGCACCGCTAACTACACCCAGGTCAGGGTGACCAAGGGCTTCTACATCACCCAGGTCAAACCCAACGGCGTCTGGGGCGGCAGCGAGGACCCCGAACTCTTCTGCGAAGTCGCCCAGCGGTAAACAAGACAACTGGCGGCGCGGCGGCGGTCGTGGGGGCCGCCGCCCGCCGGAACCCGACGAAGGTACGATTATAAAGACGGAATCATGAAAAAGAAACTGGTATTCGGAGGATTGGTGCTGCTGGCTCTGGTGTTGACCACCGGGACGTTCGCCTATACCTACACCAACTACGGCACCGCCAACATCAACGCCAGTTTCGTGGACGAGGCCTACAACACGGTGACCCCGTCCGGCAGCCCGCCCAACTGGAACAGCGTGCTGCCCATCGTCTACAACGAGCCCCAGTACCTGTACCCCAACGCCGCCGGCGACCTGACCGAGAACGACCAGCAGCCGGGGAGCGGCAACAACTGGGACAAGGTTGACGACCCGTACACGAGCCCGGACGATTCCTCGACCTATATCTACAACACGTCCACCCACGTCCACTACGACCTGTACGGCATGACCAACGTCGTTCCTTCGGCGAACGACATCGTCGGCATCCGGCTGTACTACCGTATCCAGGGCGGCGGCGGCGGCTCCGGTACGGTCGTGCCGATGGTCAAAGTCAACGGCACGATATACTACGGGACTTTGCAGGTAGCCCCGAGCGGCAGCTGGACCACCTACTACAGCGAGTGGCAGATAAACCCGGACACGAGCGCGCCCTGGACAGAAGCCGATGTTGACGCGCTCGAGGCCGGGGTGGGCCTCGATAAATACTCGGGCAGCGGCGAAGTGGACTGCACCCAGGTCTACATCGAAGTCCAGTACCAGCTCATCATCACCGAGGGTCCCGTGCCGACCGGCGGGCTCTACGAGATAACCCCGGCCAGCGGGTTCACCGGCGACCTGACCGTCTCGCTCTACCTGCTCAACACGGACCAACTCCTCAAGGCCTACCGCTACCTCAACATCCAGGCCTACCTGACGGATTCCGTCGAGGCGGGCGAGACGCCGGACTTCCGCGTGATTACCCTGAATAATGGGGCGGCCACCTTCACCATCGAAGGCGGCACGGCATCCTCGTACAATTTGAACGTGACCGGAGGCGGCTACGCCGTCATCTCCGATAATATCAGCGGCTGGGCCCCGGGATGGAGCGTCACCCCGGAATTTTACTGCGAGGTTTCGCAGAGGTAGCGGTTTAGAACCATGAAGCGCGCCATAGGACTGATACTGGTAGTGGCCGCCTGCGTCGCGGGGTTCCTCTCCGTGCGCGGGGCGCTGCCGTTCATTCCCATCTACGGCCACTCCATGGAGCCGACCCTGCACTCCGGCAACCTGCTCTTCGTCGAGCCCATCAACCCGGAGGACATCCAGGTGGGCGATATCATCGTCTACACGGTGCCCGCGGCGGTGCGCGACTACTACAACTACCCGCCGACGGTCTCCCACCGTGTCGTCGAAATCTGGACCGAGCCGACCCTCTCCTTCCGGACCAAGGGCGACAACACCGGGGAAGACCCGTTCACCATCCTGCCGCAGAACATCCGGGGCACGGTGGGCAAGCAAATCCCCTACCTGGGGCTGCCGCTGCTGTTCTTCCAGAGCCAGCAGGGCATGATTTTCACCATCATCGCGCTCTCGCTGCTGGCGCTGTTCATGTACGGCGGCGAGCTGGGGCGGGGCGGCAACTTCCTGCACCAGGGCATCTTCGCGCCGGTTATCCGGGAAGAGAAGCGCGCCAGCCGCGAGCTGGGCCGCAAGATCGAAGAGACGGAATCGAGGATGAACGCCACCGAGGACGCCCTCGAAAAGTTCGCCGGGGCGGTGGCGGAGTACGCCCAGCACCTCGCCAGCCATACCAGCGCCATCCAGGGCCTCTCCGAGGCGTCCCACGAGCTCAAGAAGGGGGCGGCCGAGCAGAACCAGGTGCTGGCGGCCCTGCTCGACGCCATCAACCGGGGCAACGTCACCGGCCGGACTCCCGCCGCGGACACCGTGACGGCGGAGCCGCCGCAGCCCAAACCGGCCGGTACCCAAATCCCCGGCTGCGCCCGCAAGTCCCGCCCCTGGGAAGTGACCCCGCCGAGCGCCTCCTAGTCAGGGCGTGTAGACGGCGACGACCACCGCCTCCCGCGGGTTGAAATCATCGAAGAAGGCCACCACCAGCGAGCGGCCGCTCACCATCTCCCCCGAGGGCACGTTCCGCGCCACCGCCACGTCTTCCAGATAGACCTTGTGGCCGCCGGCGATGAGCACGTCCGCCGTGTAGGCGCCCGAATCAAAGGACTGCAGCTCCGCTTTCCTGAACGTCATTGATGCCTCCTTATACCGCGCCGAGCTCGAGCCGCTGCCGGTAGAGAGCGCGGCGCGTGTCCCAGGTGATGGTGAGGCCGACGACCCGCCGGGAAACGCCGGCCAGGCCGGCGTTAACGTCCGTGATGCTGACGACGTCATGGAGCTGCTGGCCGCAGTTGACCGGCACGACGATACTGCCGGCCGATGCTTCCAATGCTCCCTGGCGGAGGCGCGCTTCACCCAGGTCCTCCACGTCACCGGCCGTCGTCATGGCGGTATCAATGACGGAGGTGCCGCGGTACGGGAAGCGGCCGACCTCGTCCCAGGCGAAGCTGTCGGCGATAATCCTGCCGCCCGCCCCGAGCCCTTCCACCCGGACGCGGTTGCGCGGCAGCGCCCCGGCCGAATAGCTGCCCTCGAAGACGGGATGGCCGGTGCCGTAGCTGTAGACGGCGGCATCGCCCGGCTGAGGATGCAGGAGGTAGGCCGTGGAACCTTCGAAGAAGAGGACGTCCGGCACGTCGAGGAGCAGGCGGCGCAGCACGGCGCGGCCGTCCGCGCCGGGGTTGATGGTGAAGGCCGGGCAGAGGTCGGTAGCGGCGTCCGAGGCCGAAAGAACCTCCAGGGTCAGGCCGGCCCGGGCCAGCACCGCGGCGATGATGTCCCGCACGCAGGTCTGGCCGGCGCTCTTGTTCCAGCGGAACTGGTAGCGCGCCTGCCACTCCCCCACCGCCGCCTGAGCATCACGGCCATGGAGGCGGAGCAAAGCGACGCCGCCGGCGCTGACGTGCTCCAGGCGCTCCAGCCGGAAAGAGAGGCCGGGGCTCGACTCCTGACCCGCCGGGGTCACGCAGCCCGGCGCGACGGCGATGCTGTTCCCCGGCACGAGCGCGGCGAGGTCGTCCTGGCCCGGAGAAGCGTAGCGGCCGTCGTCGTTGCGGAGGTCAACCGCCAGGGTACCGCCGGCGGGGTCGGTTTGCAGGCGGACGGCGACGACGTCATCGGTCAAGTCAAGGGTCTGCGCCGCGAGGGGCGCCCGCCAGACGCCCGCGGGGTGGGTCAGCCAGGCATAGTCATCGTCGTGGCACAGGGCGAGGCCGCAGGCGGCGATGAAATCGAACGGGACGGGCTCCGTCCACAGCTCGCTGGTGAAGTCCGCGCCCGGCACCGTCCGGGACAAACAGGGACGCTGCGAGGCGACGCTCCCGGCGTATATCTCGGAGCAGGCGGCGCGGTAGACGTCCGGCTTGTCCAGGAACGGCCGGGCGTAGGAGAAATCACCGCCGGAGGGGGCGGCCGCCAGCGTGACGAGGGGCGACCAGGTCCCGGCGGTCACGGCGCCGCCGTCCCCGTAGACGAGCGACCAGAGGCGGTAGTTGCCGCTTCCGTCCACGCCGGTGACGAGCAGGTCCCAGTCGCCGTCGTAGGCGCAGGCGACGCCGGAGAGGTCGCCGGTGCTCTTGTCCCAGGCGGTGCGGGCCTGCCACTGGCCGGACACGTATTTTTTGACGTAGAGGGTGGCCTGGTCCGCGAAGAAAATCGCCAGGTCGCCAGCGGGCGTGTAGGCGGCGGCGAGGCCGTAGATGAGGGTGGAGGGAGAGTAATCCACGAGCTCCGGGCTGCCCCAGGTGGCGCCGCCGTCCGTGCTGACGATGCGCCGGACCTCGCGGTTGGTCTTGATCCAGAGGACGGAGACCTCCGCCCCGCGGGCGGCCGCCGCCACGACGACGGCGTTGTACTGGCCGGTGTAGCTCCACTGGCTGAAATCCGACCCCGGGCCGGGGGAGGCCACGCGCTGGAGATAGAGCTTACGGGCGTCCCCCGGCGGGGTCAGCCGGGCGCGGACGAGGGAGCCGTCCGACGGCAGGGCGACGGCGTGGCCGCAATCGTCCTCACTACCTTCGTAAAGGCGCTGCCAGTCCAGGCGAACGACGCCGCCGGCGAGATTGGACGCCTCGACCTTGACGTAGGGCACGGCGCCCGGCCGCTGCTGGGCGGCCAGTAACGTTTCGGAAAGCTCTCTCATGCTAATTCCCACCCCATGAATTTTCTTCCTTGGTATGCTATGATGTCAGCCGAATGAAACTGGAACGGGAACTCACGGTCGACATTAGCGAAACCGAAGTAGTGGAACGTGCCCGGGCGTATCTCAAACCGAACTGGTACCGCCGTATCGAGGGCTTGCCGGTGTTTCGCCGACCCGGATTGCAGCCGGGATTTCCCACGCCAGCCAGCAGCCCCGTAGAAATCAAACTCAGTATCGTACCGCAGGATGACGCATTACAGGTGAAGGTCACTCTCGAAAACGGTCTTCCCGGGGTCGACCCCGGCCCCGGCGAGGATTCGTACTGGCGTAACGTCCTTAACGCCGTGGTAACCTCCATCCGCACCGGAGAAGCCTTGTCGCTCGAAGAAGATACGCGCATCCGGGCCGTGTGGAACCGATGGAGACTCATTTTTGTCATCGAGTTTCTCATTTGCCTGGGAGGCGCGATTGCCAGTCAATTCCTCTTTGATTCATTCTGGTTGGAATCGAGCGGTGCCCTCCCCGGTTTCGTTCTCGTCCTGCTTACGGCGTGGTACCTGCGCAAACGACGGTTCAAAGCCGCCTAGCCTCCCACGTCCGTCGTCTGCGAGCTGGCCGGGGCCTCCGGGACGTAGAGGCGCGTGGCGCGGACCCGGCTGCGGCGGCCGAGGCGGCGCAGCTCCTGCCGGAACTGTTCCAGACGCTGTTTGCCCCACTGGAGAAAATCCGCCGGGACGGAAGCGCCGCCGGCGTTGACCCGGTTGACGCCGTAGACGGACTGCTCCACGGCGGCGTAGCCGGCGGCCCCGAGGGCGACGAGGTCCTCGCGGACGGCGGGGAGCGTGCCGCCCTCGGCATCCAGCGTGTGGAGCGTGCCGTAGTAGACGGCGGCGTCCGAGCCGTCCGGCACGTCCGCCCCGAGCAGGGTCAGGGTATCGCCCCAGAGGGAGAAGGGCTGGAAGCGGCGGGGAAACTCCCCGGCCGGGTACTCGACGGCGGCCACCATGACGCGGCCCGTCAGGTCGGAGATATCCACCTCGCGGGAGCCTTCGGTCGTCGTCACCGGGGCGGTAGCCTCGAGGGGCAGGTGCTCGGAGAGCTCTTTCAGCGCGCGGGCGATGGCGCGGTCGAGCTCGTCGTCGGTCCAGCGCTCGTTGTTCTCGTCTTCGTCGTGCAGGTCGCGCCGCACGAGGGTCCTCATATCGGAAAGGTTCATCGGTACCTCCATTTCGTCGCCAGGTAGTTCCGCTCCAGCTCGGCGGGGGCGAGGGCCCGGTTGTAGAGCCGCACCTCGCCGATGGTGCCGTTGAGCCACCAGATGTACGACCGGGTGACGCCGAGCGCGAGCGGCTGGCGGCCGGCCAGGTCGAGGGTGCCGTCGTAGGCGCCGGTGATGGCGGAGGGGCGGGTGTCACGGTAGCCGCGGAGCACGGCGCCGTCGCCGGTGAAGGCGAAGTGCACCCAGCCGACGCCCTTGACGATAAGGTCCGTGAAGGAGACGTTCACCTGGGTCAGGTCGCTCTGGCGGACGGCGCAATCAATGAAGCCGCCGCTCTGCGGCAGGATGCCCCACGGCTCGCGGACGGCGGGCGGCGTGCCGAGGACGGCCTCGTTGGAGGCGGTGGCGTCAATGTTCCACCAGAACTCCCAGGTAAAGCGGGCCGGGTAGAGGGCGAGGTCCGAGCCGAGGGTTATCAGGTCGTCAACGCCGTCGAAGCGGCGGCCCTGCGGCCGCCAGGCCGCCCCGGCCACGGCACAGGCGCGGCCGTACTGGTCCGCGGCGCGGACGGCGGCGCCGTCCCGCTCGTGGAGGGGCAGGTACAGCACGAGGCTGGAATCATTTATCACGTTCATGGCGCACCTCACGAAGCGGAATAGACGACGCGGACGTAGCTGGAGCCCTTGGTCCTGGCGACGGCCGTCTCGCCGCCGGCGGCGCCGGACTTGACGACGAGGCGCACCTCGAAGGGGACGGCATCGAAGCCGGCCACCGGGGCGAAGCGGCCGCTGTAGGTGTACTCCTGCCAGGCGGAAGCATCCGCGGCGCGGGTGACCTCCGGGGTGAGGTCCACCCAGGCGCCGCCCTGGTTGCGGGCCTGCCACTTGAAGAGGACGGCCTCCGTCGCGCCGGAGGACTTGACGGCGCCGGTGAGGCCGAACTCGAACTCCAGCACCTTGCCGAGGGCCGGGGGCGTGACGGCGACGGACTCGACGGGCTCGTAGTCGTCCGAGGTGGTGGTGTGCTCGGCGGACCACTGGATGCCGTCCGAGGTGAGGGTCCCCTTGGCGAAGGGGTGCTCGACGTGTTCCACGATTGCCATTACCATGTTCTTTTTCTCCTTTTTCCGGGAGGGAGCCGGAACTCCCTCCCGGTGTATTTTTTTCGGCTAGTCCTGGACGCCGATGAGGGCGGCCGCCTTGATGGAGCTGAAAAGGGCGAGGGAGACGTACCACTTGACGCGGGTGCGGCTGGCGTCCTTGTTCTCCAGGGGGCCGACCGGCTCGGCCTGGAGATGGCCGGGGCTGGTGAGGCCGCAGAGGCCGCCCTCCCCGAACTGGACGGCGTAGATGGTGGAGCAGTCGCCGCCGGTGGTATCCGTCTCCACGCCGCCTTCGACGACGTGGGTATCGAGGACCCAGTCGTTGACGCCGATGGGCACGCTGTCCCAGAGCTGGACGAAGTTGCCCCAGCGGTCGCGGTCGGTCTCGGCCATGACGCCGCCGGCGGCGCGGACGAGGGCGTTGATCTTGCGGCGGGAGCGGCGGGACATGATGAGCATGTCCGGCTTGCCGCCCTTGACGGCGTCAATGAGCTCGTCGAGCTTGGCGAGGGTGAGGGTGGCGCCGGCATCGCTCATGGCGATGAGCTGGTCGCCGGCGGCTTCGGTCTCAATGAGCTTGCGGAGGCCGTCGAACTGCTTGGCGTCCGTGGCGCTGTCGCCGTAGATGAAGGTGTCCTCGAACTTGTCGCGGAGGGCCTTGGCCTTGAGCTCGATGACGGCGGCCTCGAGGTCCTGGACGTTGGAGCGGGTGGACTTGAGGAAGTTGTCCACGTCGGCGTCGCCGCCCATGATCTTGAGGTTGGCGGTGAGCTGCTCGAAGGTGGGGGCGGACTCCGACCAGGTATCGCCGACGTCGTAGAAGTCAATGCCGGGGAGGGTCTTCTCCTGGTTGTAGGTGAAGCCGTTGCCGACGATCTCGATGAAGGGCAGGCGCTGGAGGACGGGGGAGTCCTTGACGATGGTCTCGACGACGCCCTGCATGAGGACGTCATTGGAGAGCTTGGATGCTTCTTCCAGAGTAAGGGCCATAGTTTTTCACCTCTTTGTAGTTCAGATTCAGGACCGGGACGAGATAGCGTAGTGGATCTTCTCCCGGGGGGAGAGGCCGGCGAAGTCCGGGCCGGTGCGCTGGGGGGCGCCGGCGGGGACGCGGGCGCGGGCCGTTTCCGCCTCCATCTCCCGGCGCACGTTGGCGACGATGGTCCAGGCGCGGGCGAGGGACTCGTTGACGGACTCGATGGAGTCCCCGGCGACGAGGTCCGCGGGCAGGCCGGGGGCGGTCTTGACGGCGAGGTCGCGGTAAGCGACGACGGCCTGCGAGAGGGCGGCCGCCTGGCCGACGGACTCGGCCCTGACCGTTTCCAGCGACTCGCGGAGGGAGGCGAGCTCCCCGTCCCGCTCGGCGAGGGCGGCTTCCAGCCGGGTCACCGTAGTATCGCGGTCCGCCAGGCGGCGGGCCAGGTCCTCGTTGGCGGCGCGGAGGGAGTCGAGGTCCGGCGTGTCCGGTGCGTCTTCAAGCGGCGTGGTGGGTTCGTTTTCGTTCATGGTTCCTCCTTCAGTCCCCGGTGTCCTCGCGGGTGACGGCGGCAGCACTCTCCCGGCCACCGTTCCGGCGGGCCCCCAGGTCACGGTTCATTTTCAAAATGGACTCCCGCTCGCGGAGCCAGCGGTCGAACTCCGCGTCCGGGTCAATGACGCCGACGTCCGCCATGGCGGTGCGGCGGGAGTGGATGCCGGCCTGGACCATGGACTGCTCGGCGGCGACGGCGTTCTGGAGGTCGCGCGGGAGCACCGGGCCCCAGGCCACGCCGAGGCGCAGCTCGCCGAAATCCTCGCCGCGGTACTGTTTCAGCAGCTTCAGAATCATCTCGTTCCGCTGGTTGTAGGCGGCGGTACGGATGATGCGTTTGCGCCGCACTTTCTGGAGCAGCGGCTGGAGCTCTATCTCCAACGCCACGCCGGAGAGGTCCCGTTCCAGGCCCCCGAAGGCGGAGCGCGGGGACTCCGAGAGGTCGTGGAGGGAGCGGTAGAGCAGGTTGATGTAGTTGATGTGGAGGTTGACGCCGCCGCCCTGGAGGAGGTCGAGCAGGTAGGCGCGGGCGCTCTCCGGGACGTTCCAGACGGCGCCCGGCTTGACGGCAATGTCCTCCGACTCCTCGACGTTTTCCAGCACGGCGATGGGGTTGCCGGAGAGCTCCAGGATGCGGGAGAGCTGGCTCATGGCGCGGTTAAGCTCCCGCTGGGACTCCATGATAGGAAGCAGGTCCGAGACGCCCCAGAAGGTCTTGGGCTCCCGCAGGTTGGGGAAGATGACGAAGGGGATGAAGCCGTAGGGGTTGGGCCGGGCGTCCGCGGGGAGGCCGTCCAGGTAGAGGCGGAACTCGTCGGCGGTCCAGACCTCCATGATGTCCGCCTGGGGACCCTTCGCTTTCAGGCCGTGGAGGACGGCCGCTTCCTCGGCGTCCAGGCGGTAGCGGGAGGCGACGCGCCAGACGCGGGAGGGGTCATCGCCGGCCCACCAGGCGGAGAGGCCCTGGACGTCAGGGGCGGTGACGCGGACGCGGGCGGCATCCGGGTCCCAGGTGACCTTGTAGCAGCCGTCGCCGAGGACGGCGCAATCGAGCTCCGTTTCCAGGTCGAGCTGCTCCAGGCGGTTGGCGGCGGCCACGCGGGCGAGGGCACTTTCGGCCCCGCGGGCGCGCTCGCGGGCGGCGGGGGTGTCCTCCAGCGGGTCGGCGGTGAAGCTCATGCCGCCCATGAGGTAGGAGGTGACCTTCTCCACGAAGACGCGGGCGTAGTTGAAAATCAACCGGCGTTCCTGGCGGCGTTCCCGCCCGGCCCACTGGCGGCCGGCGTAGAAATCCAGCAGCTCCTGGTAGTTCCGCAGCCGGGCGGTGTCTTTTCCTGCCAACTGTCCGGGGGCGAAGTCACTCTGCGTCATGATGTTGCTCCTTTCTTCCCGGGGCGTTGAGGGCGCGCTGGACGGTGCGCTCGCTGACGCCGTAGAGGACGGCGAGCTCCCTCACCTTCCAGCCCTCCTCGAAGAGGCGCGCGATGCCGCCGTTACGGGCGCGGGTGTTCCAGCGCTGACGGCCGTGGGGGACATCGTAGAGGCAGCGGGGGAAGGGGCACTCCAGGCAAGCCGCGGCGCGGTCGCAGCCCTCGTCCCGGTAGGTACAGTACTCCGGGGGCAGGTCCGGTCCGTGGCGTTGTTCCTCATCTTGCGTCGTCTCCCGTCGTTCTCGCGTGCGGCCAATCTGCGGCGTCGTCAAAACCATTCTTCACCTCTCAAAGCATCGCATCCCTAAATTAGTACATTTGTTCTACAATTGTCAACGGAATTTTGTCGCATTTTTAGCACTTTTGTACCAACTACCTTGACAAACGTCCTTTCCGATGCTAATATTGCTTTAACACAACAATATTTAGGAACCGCGGAGCAGGAAATGCCGGTCTGGGACCACTATCTGACCGCCATCGAGGCCAGCCGCCGTCTCAAGGTCCACCCCGAGACGGTAAAGCGGCTCTGCCGCCAGGGCGACCTCCCGGCGCACAAGATCCACAACACGTGGCTCATTGACAGGGACACGCTCGATAACTTCGCCGGCACCTACAATCCATCCCGCGGTGCCCGAAAAAGACTGGTGCCATGAAGAGGGTAGCGGGCCTGCCGGGCGGTCGGCGGGACCGGCGGCGGCCCGTACCGAGGAGGACAGAGTGAAGGCGAACGGCGCGCTCTCCCGGGTGATGGCACGGCTGGTGCCCGCGGGGCTGTTACTGGCCCTGGCGGGTCTCTTCATGGTCCCGGCGGCGCCGGTGCTGGCGGCGCCGGTGCTCAGCGTCTCGCCGACGTCCGGCGCGGTGGGCACGGAGGTCACCATCAAGGGCACGGTGTTCGATTCCTACAAGGGGGACATCATCACCATCACCTTCAACGGCGTGGAGATACCGCAGTACAGCCCCTACCAGATACCGGACTCCGGCAGCTTCGAGATACCGTTCACCATCCCGGCGGCGATGGCGCCGAACAGCTACATCATCCGCATCGAGACGGCGGTGGGCTCCTCGCAGTTCTCCGCCTCGACGGTGTTCCGGGTGGACGCCCCCGCCCTCTCCCTCAACGTGACCGAGGGCAAGGTGGGAACGTCCGTGACGACGTCGGGGCGCGGCTTCTACGCCGGCAGCACCGTCACGGTGTACTTCCACAACCCGGGCGAGGAGTCCACCGGGACGGAAAAGGCGGACGCGACGGGGCACTTCCAGCATACCTTCCTGGTGCCGGCGGCCACCGCCGGCGAGCACACCGTCTCGGCGGGCAACACCGAGGGCAACACGGCGGCGGCGACCTTCACCATCATCCCCGGGCTGTCCATCAACGTGGCGTCCGGCGGGCCGGGCGACCTCGTCCACCTGACGGGGACGGGCTTCGGGTTCCGCAGCAACATCCGGGTGAGCATGGGTACCGCCCCGGTGGCGACGGCGCGCTCCGACGACCACGGGGGGTTCGAGATAGATTTCAACGTGCCCGAGATGACGGCCGGGCCCTACGACGTCAAGGCGGAGGACGCGACCGGCAACCTGAACCTGGTGCCCTTCACCATCACCGCCGGGGCGAGCCTGAGCGCGCTTACCGGCGCGGTGGGCAGCGACCTGACGGCCAGGGGCAGCGGCTTCGAGCCGGGGGGCGCCGTGACGGTGGACTTCGGGCCGATGCGGGTGGCCACGGTGACGGCGGACGCCAACGGGGCGTTCGCGACGACCTTCGGCGTGCCGGCGGTCGGGGCCGGGCCGCACACGGTGAGCATCAGCGACGGGACGCTGACGCGGCAAATCGTCTATACCATCGAGTCCACGCCGCCTTCGGTACCGACGCTGGTGCTGCCGGCCGACGGGGCGGCGACCCGCACGAGCCCCTACCTTGACTGGCAGGACGTGAGCGACCCGAGCGCGCCGGTGACCTACCGGCTCCAGGTGAGCGGGGACAGCGGGTTCGCGGTGCTCATCGTGAACGAGACGGGCCTGCGCGATTCGCAGTACTCCTTCGGGGCGGCGGCGAACCTGACGGTGGGCGACCAGCCGGTCGCCTACTACTGGCGGGTGCAAGCGGAGGACGCGGCCGGGAACCTGAGCGAGTGGTCCGCGGCGCGGTCCTTCACCGTCAGTCCGCCGCCGGCGCCGACCATTTTGCCCACGGGGACCGAGACCGCGACGACCGCCGCGACCGGCAACGGGACCGTCACCGCCCCGGTGGCGATGGAAACGGCCACGGTATCGCTCGACTGGGAGCCGGTCAACAGCCCGACCGGCCCGGTCACCTACACCGTGCAGATAGCCGATAACGCGGATTTCAACGACCCGGTGCTGGAGAAGGCGGGCCTGACGACCAGCAGCTACCTGCTGGACCACGCCGACCTGCCCGGACTAAAGGACAACGTACCATATTACTGGCGGGTGAAGGCCGTGGACGCCGACGGGGTAGCCGGCGACTGGTCCGAGCCGGGAACGTTCCAGCTGAGCACGCCGTTCCACTTCCCGGCCTGGGGCATCTGGGTCATCGCGGCGGTGGGCGTGGCGGGCATCGGCTACCTGGCGTTCCGCATCGGGCGGCGGACGGCCTACGGCCCGCCGGACTAACTTTAGGGAGCGAAAAACGTTATAATGGAAGGACGGGACTGCTGACTACAACCGCCTGACCAGCGGCACTCCGCCCGCGTACCTCATAAGACAAGCGAACACCACCAGGAGGCACCAATGAAATTCAAAAAACCATTCTCATGGCTGGGAATAGCCCTCTTGCTGACGATGTTGCTGTTGGTTTTCCCGACAGCGGCGGCACTGGCGTATGACGTGACCCCCAGTCCGACGACCGCCACCATCGGGTCCACCGTCAGCCTCACCGGTACCGGATGGGCGGCATCCATGACACTGGCCTTCTACTTCTCCCCGCAGTCGGTGGCCATCGGGACGAATGTCGACACCAACCTCACCATCAACCAATACGTGGGTACCACGACGACCACCGCGAGCGGTACGATTTCCCACACGTTCCTCGTGCCTTCGAACATGACGACCGGGAACCAGGTGGTCACCCCGGGGACCTACTATATTTACGCCTGTATTTACAATACGTCGGTAACCCCCAATTACTTCCAGGTCTGGGCGTATACCACGCTCTCGGTGCTCGGCAACGCCACGCTGGCGGCGCCGGCACCGGCGACGGGCGCGCCCGGCACCTCGGTTACCCTGACGGGCACCAACTTCGCGCCCAGCCGCGCCCTGACGATAACCGTTGACGGCACGGCGGTATCGCCGACGAGCGGCGGGACCACCTCGGCCATCGGGGCGGTGGCGGCCGCCATCAACGTGCCCTACTTGCCGGCGGGGCCCCATACCATCACCGTCTCCGACGGCACGACTTCGAAGAGCACCAGCTTCACCATCACGCCCTACGTCGCCGTGGCGCCCCAGTCCGGCCCGGCCGGGACCCAGGTAACCGTGGCCGGCAACGGGTTCGGCGCGGTGAAATCCGTCACCTTCTACTTCAACAACCAGCAGGTGGCGACGACGCTGAGCTCGACTACGGGCACTATAGATGCCACCAAGTTTACCATCCCCGACCTCAGCCTGCCGGCCGGGAGCTACGACATCAAGGTGGCGGACTCGGCGAGCAACCTGGCCACGGCGCCGTTCCAGCTGACGGTGCCGGTACAGCCGACGCCGACCGAGACGGCCACGCCGACCCCCACCGAGACGGTCACGCCGACGCCGACCGAGACGGCCACGCAGACGACGCCGCCGACGCCGGAAATCCAGGTGCTGACGGCGGGCACGCAGTTCGTCGTCACCGGCAATGACTTCACCCCGAACGCGCAGATCACGGCCACGATTGACGGCGACGTCCTCGGGACGCTGACCGCCAATGACGCCGGCGCCTTCCAGATGCAGTTCCAGGTCGCCTCCGACCTCAAGCACGGCAATCACACTATCGCCGTGACGGACGGCACGCACACCGAGAACTACACCTACACGGTGGAGTCCACGCCGCCGGACATCCCGGTACCGATAGCACCGGCCCAGGGCACCACCCCGGGCAAGCCCATCATGTTCGAGTGGTCGCCGGTGACCGACCCGAGCGCACCGGTGACCTACGACCTCCAGATAGCGACCGACAGCAACTTCACCGATGCCTCCATCATCGTCAACGAGACGGGCCTGAGCTCGCCCGTCTACACGCTGACGACCGAGGAGCAGGCCCAGCTCACCGGGCAGAGCACGCCGTACTACTGGCACCTCCGGGCGGTGGACGCCGCCTCCAACGAGAGCCCCTGGACCGGGGCGATGGCCCTCCGCGTGCCGGCCCCGTTCAGCTTCCCCACCTGGCTCATCTACACGCTGGCCGGCGTGGGGGCGGTCATCCTCTTCGGCATCGGCTACCTCGTCGGGCGGAGGACCGCGTTCTACTACTAGCTAACCGGCTATATCCCGCACGAACCCCCTCTCTTCCGGTTCCCTTAGCGGAGGAGAGGGGGTTACTTATATAAAGGCAAAGGCCAAACGGCAAAGGACAAAAGCGCTCCGCCCCGCCCGCCGCGGGGCGGGGCGCTCGATTTGACAAAGCCGCGGCCGGCCCCCTAGAGTAGGCCTGACCGTAGGTACCCGCCAGGAGGGTCGCCGTGACGAAGCCGCACGAGGTCTACCGCCGCCTGCAGCAGCACCTGGACGCCGGGCCGGAGGGGTTCCCGGCCACCCGCTCCGGGCTCGACCTGCGGCTGCTGGAGGTCCTGTTCACGCCGGAGGAAGCCCGCATCGCGCTGCTGCTCTCCACCATGAAGCTGGAGCCGGCGACCACGCTCTACCGGCGCGCCCGCAGGGAGGGGCTCGACCTGAGCGCCGAGGCGTTCCAGGAGTCCCTCGACCGGATGTTCCGCAAGGGCACCATCCTCGTCTACCGGGAGGGGTTCAAGGAGCCCCGCTACAAGAACGCCGGCGTGGGGGCCGGGGGCATCATTGATTTCCAGGTGGACCGGCTGACGCCGGAGCTCCTCGATATCTACCACCGCTACCAGCAGGAGCGCGCGGCGGAAGCGCGGCCGAGCGGCCCGCCCGGGGTGCTGCCGCTCCGCACCGTGCCGGTGGCCGAGAGCCTGCCGGCGGCCGGGAAACACGCCGTGGCGACCTACGACGACATCCGCCGGCTCATCGCCGAGACGCCGGGGCCGCTGGCGGTCACCAACTGCATCTGCCGCCAGATGAAGGACATCGAGGGGACGCCGTGCGCCGCCACCGACCTGCGGGAGACCTGCCTCCAGCTGGGGCCGGACCACGCCCGCCAGTACGTGGAGATGGGCATCGCCCGGTACATTGACCGGGAGGAGGCCAACGCCATCCTCGACCGGGCGCAGGAGGCCGGGCTTATCCTCCAGCCGGAGAACAGCCTCACGCCGGAAGCCATCTGCTGCTGCTGCGCCGACTGCTGCATGCTGCTCTCCAAAATCATCAACACGCCCCGCCCGGCCGAGCTCTACGCGAGCAACTACTTCGCCGTGGTGGACACGGCCCGGTGCAACGGCTGCGGCGTCTGCGTGGCGCGCTGCCAGCTCCAGGCGCGGGCGGTGGCCAGCGGCGTGGCCACGACGAACCTCGACCGGTGCATCGGCTGCGGCAACTGCGTCATCACCTGCCCGACCGGGGCCACCACGCTCCAGCGCAAGCCGGCGCTCCAGGTGCCGCCCAGGGACAAGGACGCCACCAACCTGGCCATGCTGAAGCGCAAGCGGGGCCGGTGGGGGACGCTGCTGCTCCGCGTGAAGATGGCGCTCGGAATGAGGGTGTAGCGCCGGCACGGCCTCTCGTTTTATGTCAACCTTCCCCCCTCCTTGACGCTCGCGGGCGCGGGCGGCTATGATGACAGCGTATCCCCTCGCAAGGAGCGCGTCATGCTGATAGAGAACCCGGTCATCGAGATCATTGACCCCGCGGCGCGGGACATCCTCCCGGGGAAGCCGGTCATCGAGCAGGTGGCGACGGGCTTCAGCTTCACCGAGGGGCCGGTCTGGTGCGGCGACTACCTCATCTTCTCCGACATCCCGATGAACCGCATCGTGCGGCTGACCCTGACGGCGCGGGGGCCGGAGGTGACCACCCACCGCACGCCGACGGGCCACTCCAACGGGCTCACCATGGACGGGGCCGGGCGGCTCATCATCTGCCAGCACAGCGGGCGCCGGGTGACCATCGAGGAGGAAGACGGCACGCACTACGTGCTGGCGGACAGCTACGAGGGCAGGCGGCTAAACTCCCCCAACGACGTGGTGACCCGCTCCGACGGGAGCGTCTACTTCACCGACCCGACCTTCGGGCTGAAGAAGCACAGCCTCTGGAAGGAGCAGCCCTGCTGCGGCATCTACAGGGTGGCCCCGGACGGCGAGATACGCCTCGTGGCGGAGGACTTCCAGCTCCCCAACGGGCTGGCCTTCACGCCGGACGAGAAGGTGCTCTACATCAACGACACGGCGGCCGGGCACATCCGGGCCTTCGACGCCGCGGAGGACGGCAGCCTGAGCAACGGCCGCGTCTTTGCCGAGCTCCGGGGGGACGAGCCGGGCGCGCCGGACGGCATGAAGGTGGACACCAGGGGCAACGTCTACTGCACCGGGCCCGGCGGGTTCTGGATTTTCGACGCCGCCGGCAAGCTGCTCGCCAGGGTCAAGCCGCCGGAGCTGCCGGCCAACTTCGCCTGGGGGGACGCCGACTGGAAGACGCTCTACATGACGGCGCGGACGAGCATCTACCGGATGCGGTTCAAGGTGCCGGGCGTGCCGGTGGGGGTGATGAACCCCATCGCGCACTGGCCGCCGCCCGGGGAAGAAGACGCCGCCCGCTGAGGCGGCGCGAGAACCATACTCACGGCTGTTTCATTGATCGGGCCCCTCCCCTTTTTCGGGGAGGGGCCCCATTTTTTAACCTTCGCGGCGCGAAACGCAACATTTGTTTAATAATTGCGTCCTACACTGTGGTTAAGACCCGGGACGGTTACAACAATACACAGGGGTAACGCGGGCCACCGTCCCGGGTCGACTACTCTACAAGGAAGCGGGAACGAGCCGATGTGGAAATACAAATCCTGCCCCCGGTGCCACGGCGACCTGATCGTTGACGTCGAGGAACACCACTGGTATGAAGGTTGCCTGCAATGCGGTTACCGCCGGGAGCTGCCCGCCGCGCCAGCCGTCCGGGAACCGGCCTATAGCGCCAGGCGTCACGGGAGCCTGCGCCCCTCCTAGCCGGGAATGCCGAATGACCGGCCTTCCATGTTCCGGGGAGGTACGACCGGGGGACCCCCGCCTGGTCGAGCCTCCCCTGACCTTTTCCGGGGGGCTAGGCGCGGAATTTCTTGACGGGCTTGAGCAGATACTCGAGCCCGTTCAATTTAATCTCGTAGAGCGCTTCCAGCAGCTGCCCGAGTTTCCCTTTCGGGAAACCGTTCTGCTTGAACCAGACCAGGTACGGCTCGGGGAGGTCGCAGAGGACGCGGCCCCTGAACCGGCCGAAGGGCATCTTGACCGAGGCGAGGTCGAGCAGGACCTCATCGCTGAACGGAACGGGCTCCATGCCCCCAGTATACACCACCGGCCCCTACCCCTGCCGCCCGCAATCTGCTAGACTGATACCAGTCTCATACAAGGAGGACCGTCATGGCTGACCAACGCGTGGAGAAACTGGCCGAGTTGCTGGTGAACTACTCGACGAGAGTGAAGAAGGGGGACAAGGTGGCCATCCAGGGCGGCGGCGGCGCGGCCCCGCTCATCAAGGCGGTCTACAAGCAGGTGCTGCTGGCCGGGGGGCTGCCGTTCGTCCACTACGCGCCGGAAGGCTTCGAGGAGCTGTTCTTCACCTACGCCTCCGACGAGCAGCTGACCTACGTGGACGAGATGTCCAAGATAGTGGCCAACACCTACGACGTGCGCATCCACGTGGACGGCACGACCAACACCAAGGCGCTCTCCGCCATTGACCCGGCTAAAATGGTGAAGCGGAGCGCCTCGCGGCGGCCGCTGCTGGAGACCATCCTGGAACGCTCCGCCCGGGGCGAGATGCGCTGGGTGACGACGCTCTACCCGACCAACGGCTTCGCGCAGGACGCCGAGATGAGCCTGGAGGAGTACGAGGACTTCGTCTTCTCCGCCTGCGTGCCGGACCTCAACGACCCGGTGGGCTACTGGGAGCGCTTCTCCCGGCGGCAGGACGAAATCATCGAGTGGCTCAAGGGCAAGGAGACGGTGCGGGTGACGGCGCCGGAGACGGAGCTGACGCTGAGCATCAAGGACCGGCCCTTCATCAACTGCGACGGCCACCTCAACATGCCGGACGGCGAGATTTTCTGCGGGCCGGTGGAAGACAGCATGAACGGGACGGTGTACTTCTCCTACCCGGCCGTCTACGACGGGCGCGAGGTGACCGGGGTGCGGCTGAAATTCAAGGACGGCAGGTGCGTGGACGCCACCGCCGAGAAGAACGAGGCGTTCCTGCTCCAGAAGCTGGAGACCGACGAGGGGTCCAGGTACGTCGGCGAGTTCGCCATCGGCACCAACGAGTCCATCCGGCGGTTCACGCGGGAGATACTCTTCGACGAGAAGATAAACGGGAGCTTCCACATGGCGCTGGGGACCGGGTACCCGGAGAGCGGCAGCACCAACCGCTCCGCCATCCACTGGGACATGGTGTGCGACTTGACGCACGGCGGGGAGATCACGGTGGACGGGGTGAGTTTCTACAAGAACGGAAAGTTCCAGGTCTAGGTCAAAAGGCAAAAAGCAGAAGTACCGGGCAAAAGGAAAAATCGGGGGGGCTCATCCTGCGGCGGGCTCGGGCCGCGCGGGTGGATTCCGGCCTGCGCCGGGATGACGGGGACGTGAAAAACAGGAGGCGGGG
>DAOUEG010000012.1:0-21556 GCA_034430495.1 Dehalococcoidales bacterium | reverse complement strand
GGTCGGTTTCCAGGACCGCAGCGAGCTGCGGGACATTTTGGCGGCCTGGCCGGGGGATGTAAACTATTTAGCGGATTGAGGCGCGGCCGGGTCGGCGGAGAGACCGTGAAACAGCCCGGACGCCCGCGGCGGGAACATCGCGGCGCCGGGGGAAAGGACGGGTCGGAGCGAGATGAAGACTGATAAAGAGTGGGCGAACCTCACCTGGCAGGAAAAGCGGGAGGAGCGCTTCGAGCGCTGGCTGGACCCCGGCGCGACCTTCGCCAGCCCGGAAGCCGCCCGGCTCTACCGGGAGCGGGTGACCCGCTTCGTCAAGGCCATCAAGCTGGAGGAGCCGGACCGTGTCCCCGTCATTCTGCCGGTGCAGCACTTCCCGGCCTACTACGCGGGCTTCACCCTCAAGGACGTCATGTACGACTACGAGAAGCTCCGGTCGGCGTGGCTGAAATTCCTGGAAGATTTTGATTCGGATGCCTACATGGGCGCCGGCCTCGTCTTTCCGGGCAAGGTGCTCGAGATGCTGGACTACAAGCTCCAGAAATGGCCGGGGCACGGCCTGGCCGACGACTTGCCCATGTACCAGTACATCGAGGGCGAGTACATGCCGGCCGCGGACTACGACGCCCTCATCCGGGACCCCTCCGATTACCTCACGCGGCGCTTCCTGCCCGCCACCAACGGCGCCCTGGCCGGGTTCCGGAAGCTCAACCCGGCGACCATCTTCGTCGGCATACCGGTCTGGTACGTCGCCCAGTTCGCCGACCCCGACATACGCGCCTCGGTCCTGAAAATGCTGGACGCCGCCCAGGAGACGGCGCGGTGGGGGAGCGTCGTCGCCGGGATAGACCTCACCGCCCTGCAGTCCGGCCTGCCCAACATCTGGGGCGGCATGTCCGGCGCCCCCTTCGATATGATCGGCGATATGCTCCGCGGCACCCACGGCATCATGATGGATATGTTCCAGCGCCCGGATAAGCTCCAGGAAGCTATGGAACGGCTGGTGCCCATCGCCATTGACGAGGCCGTGAGCGCGGCGGAAGCGGCCGCCTGTCCGGTGGTCGTCATGCCGCTCCACAAGGGCACCGGCGGCTTCATGTCCAACGAGCAGTTCGAGAGGTTCTACTGGCCCACCTTCAAGAAGGTCCTCCTCGGCCTCGTCGAAGAGGGCCTCGTGCCCATGCCGTTCGCGGAAGGCAACTACGAGGCCCGCCTGGAAATCATCGCCGACATGCCCAGGTCCTCCATCATGTGGTACTTCGAGCACATGGACATGGCCCATGCCAAGCAGGTCCTCGGGGATACCTCCTGCATCGTCGGCAACGTGCCGGTGACGATGCTCTACACCGGCACCCCCCAAGACGTCAAGGACTACTGCCGCCGTCTCATTGACGACTGCGGCCCGGGCGGCGGCTATATCATGACCGGCTCCGCCAGCGTGGACAAGGCCAGCCCGGACAACCTGCGCGCCATGATGGAGGCGGCCAGAGAGTACGGCGTCTACCATTGACGGCCCGTACGAGAGAATACGGCAAGGATACGGGAGAGAACATGAAACTATCGGTTTGCGGCAAGGGCGGCAGCGGCAAGAGCACGGTGGTCTCGCTGCTGGCGAAAGCCGCGCGTGCTGACGGCTACCGCGTGCTCGTGGTGGACTCGGATGAATCGAACTCCGGGCTCTTCCGGCTGCTCGGTTTCGAGCAGCCGCCGGTGCCCCTCATGGACCTCGTCGGCGGCAAGAAGGGCCTGCAGGAGAAGATGGGCCGTCCGGACATCCTGAGCGAGGCCACCCTGACGACGGCGCAGATTCCCGCGCCGCACCTCCTGGAAAAGGACGGCGTCGGTCTGGTGAGCATCGGCAAGATACTCCAGTCGCTCGAGGGCTGCGCCTGCCCCATGGGGGTCCTGAGCCGCGAGTTCCTCAAGAAGCTCGTGCTCCAGCCGGACGAGCTGGCCATCGTGGACATGGAAGCCGGCGTGGAGCACTTCGGCCGGGGCGTGGATGCCAGCCTCGACAGCGTGCTCGTCGTCATCGAGCCGCCCCTGGAATCGGTCAGCGTCGGCCGGAAGATCCACGAGCTGGCCTCCGGCATGGGCCTGGGGAACGTCTGGGCGGTGATGAACAAGGTGCCCTCCGAGGAGATCGCCGTCAAGCTGACCACCGCCCTCGCCGGGGACGGCATCGAGGTCATCGGGCAAATCTCCCTCGATCCCGCCGTTTTCGCTGCGAGCCTGGAAGGCGGGCTGCCCGCCGAGGGCACCGCGGTGCGGGAGGCGCAGGCCGTCCTGGGCGAAATCCTGGCCAGGACGGGCATGAAGGCAGGATAGCGCTGCGGGGGCTTTTTATGTGTTTGGCAAAGGCTTACGTTGATAAAATGGGCGACGAACCGGTCCTCCGGGACATCGCCCAGGTGCGGGTACGCGACGGCCGCGTGGAGCTGAAAACGCTCCTCGGCGAGGAGATGGTCCTGCCGGGCGGCGTGCTGGCCGTGGATTTCATGGCTTCCCGGATCGTGGTGGGCGAGGACCGCTAGGCGGCCCTCCCGGTTACGACCGGGCAGGCGTGGCTCCCTCCCGATTGCCCGGGAAGGGAAGCATCTTCGACAAGGGGTAACCATGGAAAAACGAGTCTCTTTTGAAAACTACGCCATCGTGGCGTGCGGCGCCTTGAACCTGGAGCTGAATCACCTGAAGGAAAGCGGCCTGCTGGACGCCAGGATAATCCTCTACACGCGGCCGGGCCGTCACCAGATACCCAGTGAGCTGGAGAGCCAGCTCGTCAGGCAGCTGCAGGTCGCCAAGACCTACGCTTCCAACATCATCGTGGTCTACGGCGGCAAGTTCTGCTACGTCAATATTGACGAGCCGCGGCGCACCATTGATACCATCATCCAGGAGCAGGTCGAGCCCGGCATCACCATTTCCCGCATCAAGGCCAGCCACTGCATTGACATGCTGATGAGCGAGGCGGACCGGGAGCAGGCCGGCCAGGGCCGGGACATCTACTGGACCACGCCCGGCTGGATGAAGTACCGCCAGGACGTCTACCAGGGCTGGGACAAGGGCACCGCCAACGAGAACTTCCCCAAGCATACCGGCGGCGCCGTGATGCTGGACGGCGTCGGCTACTTCGATGACGTAATGCAGAACGACCCGGAGGCCATCCTCGACTTCTCGGACTGGATGGGGATTCCCCTGGAACCCAACCCGGTCGCGCTCGACCGTTTGTACAACCTGCTGGCGGACGAGGTCGAGGCCCGGGAAAAGGTCGCCTGAAAAGGGGCCGGCGAGCCTGCAAATAACGCCCACGAGGTAGCAAAATGACGACGCAGAACACCCACTCGGCAGTCCTCATCATCGGCGGCGGGCCGGCCGGCATCACCTTCTCCCGTAATCTCAGGAAGCTCCGGCCGGACCTCAGCATTACCATGCTGCGCCCGGAGGAGCACTCCATGATTTACTGCGCCATTCCTTACGCCGTCGAGGGGCTCTTCGAGCCGCACAAGACCTTCAAGAAGGACGAAATGGTGACGGACGTCGGCGTCAACCTGGTCCGCCGCCACGCCAGGGAGGTTGACCTGCGGGCCAGGCGGGTCGTTGACGAGGCCGGCGATACCTACACCGCGGACGTTATCTATATCGCCACCGGCGGCAATCCCATCCTGCCGCCCCTGCCGGGGAGCGACGCCGCCAACGTCTACACGGTGAAGACCCAGGAGGACATGGAGGCGCTCATCACCAGGGTCCGGAGCGGCGCCAGGCGGGCGATCGTGGTCGGGGCGGGGGCCATCGGCATCGAGCAGGCCCAGGCCTACCGCTCCCGCGGGCTGGAGGTCTACCTGGTGGACCTGGCGCCCCACGTGCTGCCCGCCATGCTGGACGAGGACATGGTGGACGGCCTCCACGCCGCCATACGGGAGAAGGGCATCAACCTCATCCTCTCGGCCAGGGTGGAGCGTATCGAGAAGACCGGCGACCGCGCCCGGCAGGTCGTGCTGTCCGACGGCCAGGCGATTGATATTGACCCGGACCTGGATTTCATCTGCTTCGCCGTCGGCGTCAAGGCGAGCACCGCCCTCTTCCAGGGACAGGGCCTCGAGGAAGACCGGGACGGCATCATCGTGGACAACCGGATGCGCACCAGCCTTCCCGGCGTCTACGCCGCCGGCGACTGCTGCCGCTACGTCTCCGCCATTGACGGCGAGCCCGTCGCCGGCAAGCTGGCCACCAACGCCGTGCCGATGGCGAAAATAGCGGCGCGGGCCGTGGCCGGCCTCGACGACGAGTACGGCGGCTTTCTGAACGGCGCCGCCACCTGCTTCCACGAGATGCGCATCGCTTCCACCGGGTTTACCGCCGCCGCCGCCGAACAGCGGGGTCTGGCCCCCGTGACCGGCCGCGCCGAGACGACCACCCTCTTCCCCATGATGCCCGGCGCCGGCAAGGTGACGGTCAAGCTCGTCGCCGACCGGCGGGACCTGCGCATCATCGGCGGCCAGATTATCAGTACCCTGCCCGCCACGGACAAGATAGACATCATTACCCTCGCCATCCAGCAGCGGCTGACCCTGAAAGACCTGTCCGGACTCAGCTACAGCGCCCAGCCCTGGCAGAGCTACATGCCGGCCAGCAGCGCCATCGTCGCGGCCTGCGAGGACGCCCTCGACAGCTTCAAAAAGAAGGAAGGCTGGACGGCGGCGCCCCGGTCGTAGCCGGCCGCGGCGCTAGTCCGGGGATGACGGCGCCGCGTAGTACTCGCCGCCCATGGAGACCACCCGGAGGACTTTGACGAGGTCCTCCGGGGCCGATTTCTTGAGGAGGTAGCCGTGGGCGCCGGCCTGCCGCGACCCCGCGATGTAGCTCCGGCTGCCGTACATGGAGAAGATGACCACGTTCGTCTGCGGCGAGGCCGCTTTGACCTGGAAGGCCACCTCGATGCCGCTCAGGTCGCCGAGCAGCATGTCCAGCAGCAGGATATCGGGGTGGAGGGCGTCCACCAGGCGGACGGCCTCGCGGCCGCTGTCGGTCTCGGCCACCACGGCCAGGTCCGGCTCGTCCTCGAGCAGCGCCCGGACGCTCCGCCGGACGTTGGCGTGGTCGTCGGCCAGTATCAGCGTGGTCTTCCTGTCTGTCACACTATCAAGGATAGGGCAGCCGCGCCGGCCTGCCCATCCGTAAACCTACCCATTTTGGGGAAAGCACGCTCGCATTCCGGCTGGCGTAAAGAGGAGACGATCGGGTCGCGTCCGGCTCAGGTGCCGGGCCCGAGGATGCCCCGTTCCAGGGCGTAGCGCACCAGGTCCGTCTGGTTGCTCAGGTTCAGCTTGTGCATGGCGTTGGCGCGGTGCGTCTCGACGGTGCGCCGGCTGATGCACAGGCGCTGCGCTATCTCGGCGTTGCTGTAGCTGTGGGCCGCCAGGTGGAGTATCTCCCGCTCGCGGTTGCTGAGCGAGTCGTAGGGGTCGGCCGGCCCGAGCTTTTCCTTCTCCAGGTAGGCGTCCACGACGATGTCGGACACGGAGCTCCCCAGGTAGCGGCGTCCCAGCAGGACCTGGCGCACCGCTTCTATCAGCTCGGAGGTGACCGATTTCTTCACCACGTAGGCCTTCGTCCCCGCCTGCAGCGCCTCCAGCACGTGCTTCCTGTCCCCGTACATGGAGAGCACGACGATGGCCGTGTCCGGCGAGGTCTCCCGCACCTGCCGGGCCACCTCGATGCCGCTGATGTCGTCCATCATGATGTCGAGCACCAGCACCTCGGGCTTGAGCTCGCTGGCCAGCCGGATGGCTTCCAGCCCGCTCCCGGCCTCGCCGATGACCTTGAAGTCCGGCTCGTCTTCGAGCAGGGCTTTCAGGCCCTGCCGGACGACGGCGTGGTCGTCCGCCAGCAGGATGGTCGTCATCGCCCCTCGCCCCCGGTCGTCGTTCCGTCGAGCGGAAGCTCCAGCAGGACGCTGGTACCGGCCCCCGGCGACGAGCTGATTTTCAGCCGGCCGCCCGCCGCGGCGGCGCGCTCGTTCATGCCGCTCAGGCCGGTGGTCGTCTTTTCCGCCATCGCCACCGGGTCGAACCCGGCGCCGCGGTCGCTGACCAGCACGCTCAGCTTCCGGTCGGTTACCTGGAGGCGCACCCTGACCTTCCTGACCCCCGCGTGGCGGGCCACGTTGGTGAGGGCCTCCTGGAGGATATGGGAGGCGGCCGCCGCCGTTTCCGCCGGGAGCGCCGCGTCCGGCCCGCGGTGGCTGAACTCCACCTTGACGCCGGTGAGGGACTCGTAGCGGTCGAAGTGGGCCAGCAGCCCCGGCAGCAGCCCCATCCGCTCCACCACGGGGCGCCGCACGTTGGCCAGCAGGTCGTGCACCTGGGCGTTGAGCTCCGTCACCAGCGATTTGGCCTGCTCGATGAGCGGCCCGGCCTTCTCCGGCGAGGAGCGGGCGGCCCGCGTCAGCGTGATGTTGAGCGCCGTCAGGTTTTGGCCTATCTCGTCGTGGAGCTCCCGGCTGATGGCCAGGCGCTCGTTCTCCTGGCACCGGTTCAGGCTGCTGTAGACCTCGTGGAGCTCGTCCTGGGCCGTCTTGCGGCGCCTGACCTCCCGCCGCAGGCGCCGGCCGCTGGCGCGGAGCTTCTCTTCCATCCGCTTGCGGTCGGTGATGTCCCGGTTGGTGGCCCGCTCGCCGAGGTAGTTCCGGTCGCTATCGGTGATCGGCTGGCAGCGGTGCTCGAGCCACCGCTCCCGGCCGTCGCGGGTGAGGATGCGGAATTCCAGGGAGAACGTCCTCGTTTGCAGGTCTTTGTCGTGCAGGTGCTGGATGAAGCGCGGGCGGTCGTCCGGGTGGATAATCTCCTTCATCAGCTGCGGGTTGGCGTAGTATTCATCGGGGCGGTAGCCGGAGACGCGCTCGCAGGACGGCGAGACGTAGACCAGGTGGCCCTTCGGGTCGAGCCAGTACTCCCAGTCGTAGGTGAAGTCCGCGAAGGTGCGGAACCGCGCCGGGCGCTCGCCCGGCTCTTCCTTCGTTTCGGGTCGTTTGGCCGTATCGTCGGGCATCGTCCGTCGTCCGCTACTGCAGCTTTGACTTCTCGGCGGCCCGTTGGGCGGCCAGCCGTGACATTTCCTCGACCGTCCCCCAGTGGAGGGCCTCGGTCGGGCAGGCGTCGGCGCAGACCGGCGTTTTTCCCTGTTCCAGCCGGTCGAGGCACATGGTGCATAGGTGCAGCACGCCGTCCGCGTCGAACTCGGGCACGCCGAACGGGCAGGCGTCCAGGCAGGCGCGGCAGCCGATGCACTTCCCGCCCTCCACCACCACGATGCCGTCCCCGTCCCGCCGGCTGATGGCGTGGGTCGGGCAGACCTCGGCGCAGGGCGGCCTGGCACAGTGCCGGCAGGCGAGCGAGACGAAGGTCCGCTTGACCTCCGGGAAGGTCCCCTCGGTGACCTCGACCACCTTCCGCAGCTTGACCGTCCCGGCCTCGATACCGTGCCACTGCTGGCAGGCTATCTCGCAGGCCCAGCACTTCAGGCACCTGTCCGCTTCGAAAAAGAACGTGTACGCCACCCTAGTCCTCCATCCGGCTGATTTTTACCAGCGTCTGCTTCGGCATCTGGCTGTGGAACTTGTCGAAGAGGCTGCTGTCGCTGTTGTACAGGTTGTTGGGCTCGCTGCCGCCGTCGAAGAGGCCGTAGGCCGGCAGGCCGAGCTCGTCGCAGGACTGGCACCAGCCGCGCCGCGTCATCAGCACCTCCGGGGCGATGCCCTCGAAGTACTCCGCCTTGAAGGTGCTCCAGCCGTGCGGCGATTCCACCTTCACCCAGTCGCCGTCGCTGATACCGTACGTCCGGGCGGTGGCCGGGTTGATGCGCAGCCAGGGGTAGGGCTGGCGCTCCCGCAGGTAGGGGAGGTCGTTGAAGAAGCTGTGCTGCGCCAGCCGGTAGGCGTGGACGTCGCTGAGCACGAGCGGGTATTCCCCGGCGAGCTCCGGCGTCTCGGCCAGCCCCTCGGGTGGCCCCTGGTAAACGGGCAGGGGGGGCAGCACTCCCGTATTGTCCACGTTCGGCTTCCCGCCGATGAGCTCGTTATAGCACTGCACCTTGCCGTGCGGCAGGCCCTTGAAGAGCCGGGCGTAGCGGCGGTACTCCGGTTCCGGCGCCGGCCCCTTCCGCGGCACGAATATCCCGCGCGGGCTGTTCCTTAGCTCCTCCAGCGTGATGCCGGAGGGGGCCAATTGCTCTTCGAGCATGGCCTCGACGCTGCCGTGCCAGAAATCATCCCCGTAGCCCATCTTGACGGCCAGATCGAGGTAGAACTGCCGGTCGGAGCGGCACTCTCCCGGCGGCTCGACGACCTTGTTGTAGATGCCGAGCCAGGTGCCTTCTCTGGTATTTTTCATGCGGAGCGCGTCGCTCTGCTCGTAGTCGGTGCAGGCCGGCAGGACGATGTCCGCGTAGTCCACGTGGGAGGCGTGGCAGACGTCCATGACGAAGAAGAAGCCCACCTTTTTCAGGGCCTCGGCCACCAGGCGCGGGTTGCGGGTGGCGGAGAGCGGGTTGGTGCAGGAGGCGTTGAGGACGCGGATGGGGTACGGCTTCCCGGTGAGGATGCTCTCCAGGCCCTTGTAGTAGGCCCCCGTCGGGCCGTCGTCCCAGTAGCCGGCCTTCTGGTACCAGACGGGCGTCTCCGGGGCGACCAGCTTCTCGACGAAGTCCGGCGGCGCCTTCTCGCCGAGGGTTGAAATCTGGGCCAGCTTGATGAGCGGCGGGCCGACCTGGGCGAAACCCGCCACGTAGCCGCCCGGCACGTCCAGGTTGCCGGTGATGGCGGAGATGAGCGAGGTGGCCATGATGGTCGAGGTGCCGTCCGTCGTCTGGTCGCCGATGCCGTTGCCGGTCTTGATGAAGGTGGGCCTGGTGGTGCCTATCATCCGGGCGACGTCCCGTATCGTGCCCGCCGCTATCCCGGTGATCGGCGCCGCCCACTCCGGCGGGTACTGCTTGACGTACCCGGCCAGCTTGTCGAACCCGTAGCACCACTCGGCCACGAAAGCGGCGTCGTAGAGCTTCTCCCCGATGATGACGTTGAGAAAGGCGAGCGCCAGCGCGGCGTCGGTGCCGGGGCGTATCGGCAGCCAGAGGTCCGCCTTGCTGGCGAGCGGGTCCATCATGGGCCGGATGTCCACCAGCCTGGTGCCTTTTTCCAGGGCGTTGAGGATGGCCCGGGTCGTCCCGTGGTTCGGGCCGGAGTTCTCCGGGTTGGCCCCCCAGTTGATGATGAGCTTCGACTTCGTGTAGTCGTCGGTGCCCCAGCTGCTGAAGCCGATGGTCGCCTCGGCGACGGACTTGCGGGGCGTGGCGCAGATGGCGCTGTGCAGGTAGTTCGGGCTGCCGTACACGTTGAGGAAGCGGCGCCCCACGGTGGCCAGCACCGGCCAGAACTCGGGGGACAGCACGGCGTAGGACTCCGCCCCGTACTTCTCCTTCGTTTCCTTGAGCTTCCCGGCGATGGTATCGAGGGCCTCGTCCCAGGTGATGCGCTCGAACTTCCCCTCGCCCCGCTCGCCGACCCGCTTCATCGGGTACAGCAGGCGGTCGGCGGCGCGGACGTACTGCGGGCCGGTGTACCCCTTGGCGCAGAGCGAGGCGGAACCGGCCACGCCGTTATTGAACGCCTCCGGGTTGCCCTCCACCCGCACGAAGGTGCCGTCCCTGACGTAGCAGAGGACGCCGCAGTGGGGCTTGGCCGCCCCGCAGCCGTGGCAGAAGGTCGGGACGACCCGTTCCCTCGCCTCTTTTTTCGATGCAGCCATGGCGGGTTCTTTCATGCTGAGGGCTCACCTTTCAGCGCCGGGCACCGGCGCCGGGAAGCATCCCGGCCCGTGCCGCGCAAATTCCACCGGGTTCAACCCACATTATAGTGGTTCGGCACGGTTGAGTACAGTTCCGGGCGTTCGGCAGCCGTGGCGGCAGTGCCCGGGGCAGGGGAAAGGAGGTTCCATCGCTCGTCCCGGGCCCGTCGAAAGACGCGCCATTCCGCCCTCTCCCCTGATGGGAGAGGGTCGGGGTGAGGGCGTTTCGTCTCCCTTTGTGAAGGGAGATCGGGAGGGATCTGCCCCCATCGGGGAAAGGGCGATACGGGGGGATGGGGACGCCGGAGAACGGATGGAACGGAGGTTAGTCGTCGAAGCGCAGGTGGAACGCCTCGTGGGTCTGCACGTAGCCGAGCCGCTGGTAGAAACGGTGGGCCTCCGGCCGCTTCTTGTTGGAGGTGAGCACCGCCTTGTAGCAGCCGGCCTCGCGGGCCACGTCCGCCGCCCGCTCCAGCAGCCTCGAACCGATGCCCCGGCCGCGGTGCGCCTTGTCCACCACCACGTTCTCGATGACGGCCCACGGCCGGTTCCGGTAGGAAAAATTCGGCACGATGACGAGCACCACCGACCCCCTCACCTCGCCGTTTTCCTCCGCCACGAGCAGGTGGAACCCCGGCGTCCGCCCCATCTCGGCGAAGGCCTCCCGGCTCCCGGCTGCCTCCGGCTGGCGGTCGTAATCGCCCGGTCCCAGCGTCAGCTGGCGGTAGAGCTCCAGCACGCGCGGCAGGTCCGCTTCCCGGGCTTCCCTCACCGTGACCGGCGGCATCAGACCTCCCTAGAAAACGGACTTGCGGACGATGGTCTGCTCGCGCCGCTGGCCGACGGAGATGAGGTGCACCGGGCAGCCGATGATGTCCTCGATGCGCTTGACGTACCGCTGGGCCCGCGCCGGCAGCTCCTTGAAGAAGCGGGCGCCGGTGGTCGGCTTCTCCCAGCCGGGCATCTCCTCGTAGACCGGCTGCGCCTTCTCCAGCCGCTCGATGGTCGCCGGGAAGGTCGTCACCGTCTCGTCGTCTATCTTGTAGCCGGTGCAGATGCGGAGCCGCGGCAGCTTGTCCAGCACGTCGAGCCGGGTCAGCGCCAGGCAGGTGAACCCGTTGATGAGGCTGCTGAAGCGCCCCGCCACGGCGTCGAACCAGCCGCAGCGGCGGGCCCGCCCGCTCACCGTCCCGTACTCCTGGGCCACGTCCCGTATCAGGTCGCCCGTCTCGTCGGTCAGCTCGGTCGGCATCGGCCCGGCGCCCACGCGCGTCTGGTAGGCCTTGTAGACCCCGATGACCTCGTTGATTTTCGTCGGCGCGATGCCCGCCCCCAGGCACGCCCCGGCCACCGTCGGCGACGAGGACGTGGCGAACGGGTAGGTGCCGAAGTCGGGGTCGAGCAGGAACCCCTGCGCCCCTTCCAGTAAAATGCTGTCATCCCGCTCCACCGCCGCGGCCAGCACGGCCGTCGTATCGCAGATGGCGGAAGCCCACCGGTCCGCGTAGGCGCAGTACTGGTCGTATATCTCGTCGAGCTTCAGCGGCTCGGCGCCGTAGACCCTGGTCAGGATGACGTTCTTCTGCTCCAGGATGGCCGCCAGCCGCTCCCGGAAGGCCGCCCGGTTCAGGAGGTCCCCGGTGCGCAGGCCGCAGCGGGCCACCTTGTCCTGGAACGCCGGCCCGATGCCCTTGCCCGTCGTGCCGATGGCCTGGCCGCCCCGGGCCTCTTCCTCCAGCCTGTCGAGCAGCAGGTGCCACGGCATGATGAGGTTGGCGCGGTCGCTGATGAGGAGACTGGAGGTGTCGATGCCGCGGGACTGCAGGTGGTCAACCTCGGCGTTCAGCACGGCCGGGTTGAGCACCACGCCGTTGCCGATGATGGAGGTGGTGCCCGGGTAGAAAATGCCGGAGGGCGTCAGCCGCAGCTTGAACTCACCGTGGGGATTGACCACGGTATGGCCGGCGTTATCACCCCCGGAGAAGCGTACCACGTACTTCGCCTTCTCCGAAAGCATGTCAACGGTCTTGCCTTTTCCTTCGTCGCCCCACTGGGCGCCGATTGCCGCAACAACGGGCATAGTGTCCTCCGTTCCTCAAATCCCCTGCAATTCTACTCGCACGGGCATGGGTTGTCTATCGTTCTGCGTTACGTTCATGTAAAATTTCAGGCCGGTTCCCCGGTGTGGCGGCGGGCATAGACGAGCCGCTGGATGGCCGAGGCCAGGCTCAGCGCCGCGAGCACCGCGATGATGGTCACCAGCGCGTAGTGGTTCCAGCCCACGAGCAGCGCCACCGTCAGCAGCACGACCCGCTCCGGCCGCGTGAAGAAGCCGGCCTTGCACTCGACGCCTATCGCCTCCGTGCGCGCCTTGATGTAGCTCACCATGAAGGAGAACAGCATCGTCAGGCCGCAGAGCATCGCCTCCCACGGCTCGCCCGACCGGGCGAACATCACGATGAGCCCGGTGAGCACGACCCCCTCGGACATGCGGTCGAGCGAAGAGTCCAGTATCGCCCCGAAGCGCGTCGTTTTCCCGGTCGCCCGGGCCAGCGAGCCGTCCAGCAGGTCGAACAGGGCCGCCACCAGGTAGACGAGCCCCGCCGCGATGAAGTACCGCAGCACCACCAGCGCCGCCGCGCCGAGCGTCAGCACGAAGCCGGTCCAGGTGAGGAAATCCGGCGAGAACGGCGTCCGGGCCAGGAGACGGGACGCCGGCGCCGTGAAATAGCTCGCCAGTTTTCTGCGGGACTGCTCGAGGTTTGACATAGTTAGACCGTTTCCGGGGACGCGCCGCCGTGGACCCTGTCGAGGGTCTCCCGGTAGAAGGCGAGCAGCCGCTCGGCCAGCACCGGCCAGTCGAACTGCCGGGCGTACTCCTTGCCGCGCTCGCCCATCTTCTGGCGCAGCTCGGCATCGCGTATCAGCGTCAGGATGGCGTCCGCCAGGGCCCGGGCGTCCCTGGGCGGCACGTTGAGGCCGTGGGTGCCGTGCTCCATCACCGCCTTGAAGCCGCTGATGTCGGTCGCCACGATGGGCTTGCCCACGGACATCGCTTCCAACAGCACGATGCCGAAGCTCTCCCAGCCGGTGTTGGGGAAGCAGACGATGTCCGCCGTCTTGTAGTACCGCGGCAGGTCGGCGTAGGTGGCGTACCCGGTGAAGTGCACGTCCCCGATGTTCTCGTTGATGGCCCGTTTCTTGTACTTCCTGAGGAGCCGCTTGCCCGGTCCCACCTGGATGAGCCGGCAGTCCCGGTACTCCTGCTTCACCAGCTTGAAGGCGTCCAGCAGGTAGTCGAACCCCTTGCGCTTCTCCAGCCGCCCCACGAAGACGATGTTCGTCTTGCCGTCCCGGTAGTCCTCGAACGGCGCCACCCCGTTGTTGAAGTGGTGGGTGTCAATCCCGTTGGGGATGATGGTGTAGTCCGCCGGGAAGGAGGCGTTGACGAAGCGGCGGGCCACCTCGGACACGGCGATGCGCCCGTCCAGCTTGCTCCACCAGCGCCGGAGGTACCACTTCATGATGGGGGAGAAGATCTCGTACCACGGCTTGCCACCGGAGGCGTGGAAGGTGCCCACCATCGGGGCCTTCTTGAGCCGCAGCACGGTGGTGCAGAGGGTCGGCATGAGGGGCTCGTGGAGGTGGCAGATATCGAAGTTCTCCCGCGCGAACACCTCTTTTATCTGGTGCTCGATGCGGAGCGAGAGGGTGATGCGGGCGATGGAGCCGCTCACCGGCAGGGGCCGCGGCGAGCCGATGCGGATGAACCGGTCGCCGAGCGTGTAGAGGGCCTTGGAGGACGGGGCGATGATCTTGACATCGTGGCCGAGGCGGGTAAACTGCTGCTCCAGGCAGGAGATGTGGTTGACCACGCCGCCCGGGTGCGCGAAGTCATACGGTGAAACGAGCGCTATTTTCATCAGCTCACGGCCCAAAACCGTCCGTTGCGGCGCACGCGCCGGCGGCTTCTCAGGACCGCGATGAAACCCCCCTCAGGCCTAATGGTGTCGCGCGGGACCGCGCAGACGGACGTACCATGCGCACTATACCGTCTTTGAGCGCGAAAGTCAAGGATTTGCACGGTAAAACCGGTCCGTGGCCTGCCGCGACGCTAGATAAAGACCTTGCGCGGCCGCCAGCGGCCGCTCTCCTTGTCGCGGTGCAGGATGGCCACGAACCTCCCGTCCGGCCCGTAGGCCCGCAGGTGACGCCCGGTCGCTTCGATACTCCGTCCGAGCGGCTGCCCCTTCCTGACGGCCTCCGTTTCCTCGTCGGTGACGGTCACGGCTTCCAGCCCCCCGAGGACGCTGTCAACGGGTGCCAGCAGCGTCTCGCCGTCGCCGTCCCGGAAGGCTTCCTCGGCGGCTTCCAGGGTCACCGCGTCCTCAAGGGTGAAGGTGCCGACGCGGGTGCGGACGAGCCCGCTGAGGTGCGCCCCGCAGCCGAGCGCCTGCCCCAGGTCGTGGGCCAGCGAGCGGACGTAGGTGCCCCTGGAGCAGTCCAGCTCCAGCGTCAGCTCCGGCGGATCCCAGCCGGTCAGCTCCAGCCGGGAGATGGTGACCGCCCGGCTCTTGCGCTCGACCGTTTTGCCTTCCCGCGCCAGCCGGTAGAGCGGCCGCCCGGCGGTCTTGAGGGCGCTGAACATCGGCGGGGTCTGCTGGATGCGGCCGCGGAACGGCGCCAGCGCGGCCACGACCTGTTCCCGGGTAACGCCGGACGGGTCGTGCTCGGCGGTGACGGTGCCGGAGGCGTCGTAGGTATCGGTCGCCGCGCCGAGGCGGACGGTGGCGCGGTAGGACTTGCTCGTGTCGCTCAGGAACTCGACCACCCGCGTCGCTTTGCCGAGGCAGACCGGGAGGACGCCGGTGGCGTCCGGGTCGAGGGTGCCCGCGTGACCGACGCGCTTCTCGCCGCTGGCCCGCCGCACCGCCGCCACCACCCGGAAGGAGGTGAGGCCGGCTGGCTTGTTGACGTTCAGAATACCGTCCACGCCGTCCCCCGCCGGGCTACCAGCTCCTCACCGCCCGGAGGCGCTCCAGGGCTTCCTCTATCTCCGCCCGGGAGAGGAAGATGGTGGCCCGCATGTACCCCGTGCCGTTGGCCCCGAAGTACGAGCCCGGCATGAGCGCCACGTGGGCCTTGCGGATGACCGTGTTGAGCACGAAGTCCTCGTCGTCGCAGCCGTCAGGCACCTTTATCCAGAGGTAGGGGGTCGCTTTCGGCACCGTCACCTCGAAACCCAAATCCTGGAGCCCCTTGGTGAAAACGTCCCGCCGCTCCTTGAGCTCCCGCCAGTAGGCGGCCATCTCCGCCTTGACGGCCGGGCTGGTGAGTGCCGCCACGCCGGCCATCTGGTGGTACCACGGCACCCCCTGGCCGTACTGGCTGGCCAGCTTCATCCAGCGCTTGATGTTGTCGGCGCTGGAAACGACCCACCCCAGGCCGATGCCGACGAAGTTGTAGTGCTTGGAGAGGGAGACGACCTCGAAGCCCCGCTCCATGAGGCCCGGTACTTCGGTGATGGAGAGCGGCTTCGTCTCGTCGTCGAACACGTAATCTTTGTACGCCTTGTCGAAGATGCCGCCGGCGTCCGCGTTCTCCAGGCCCTTGAGGAGGTCTTCGTAGTAGCCGCGGTCGGCCACCGAGCCGGTGGGGTTGTTGGGGTCGCAGAAATACAGGGCGACGGTCTTTTTCGCCTCCGGGCCGCCGAGTTGGTACTCCGGCAGCCAGCCGGTGTCCGCCCCGGTGCGCACCCGCAGGACCTCGTTGCCGGCCAGGACGGAGGTGCCCTCGTAGACCGGGTAGACCGGGTCCGGCACCTGCACGGTGCCCTGGTCGAAGAGCCGCACCAGGTTGAACAGGGCGTCCTTGGTCCAGCCGGTGACGAAGATATTTTCCGGCTTGAGCGTCACGCCGTGCCGCTCCCGGTAGTGCCCGATGATGGCCTCGATGAGCTCCGGCACGCCCCGCTCCGGGTGGACGTCGCACGGGTAGCCGAAGGTGGACTTGTCCTGCCGCAGGTACCTTGCCATCGCTTCCTTGACGGCCTTCGGTGCCTCCAGGTCCGGGATGCCGATGCGCGCGTTGATGACGCGCACGCCGTCCTTCTCCTGGGCCTCGCGGGAGAGGTTGCCCACGCGCCGGAACGGGTAGTCGGGGATGCGGTCGAGCAGCGGTGAATACTTCATGTCTGTTCTCCGGTAGGGCGTTCTTCGTCGTCCGATTCGTGGGCCACCTCGTCGAGGAGCCGCAGAATGCGGTCGCCCCGCTCGATGGAATCGTCCCACTGGAAAGAGAGCTCCGGCATGCGCCGGAGGCGGATGGTCCTGGCGAGCTCCGTCCGCAGGAACCCCGCCGCCGAGTTGAGCGCCGCCATGACCGTCTTGCGGTCGCCGGGCTCGCCCTCGGCGCTGCTGACGTAGACGCGGGCGTAGCGCAGGTCCGGCGTGGTGTCCACGGCGGTCACGTGGAGGAACATGGTGATCCGCGGGTCCCTCAGGTGGCGCTGTATCTGCTGGCTGAGCTCCCGCTGGATGAGGGCATTGACCCGCGGGATGCGGTGTGACATAGGCAGCCCTCCCGGAAAAGCCCGGCTAGCCGGACTTCTCCACCTTGTAGACCTCCAGGATGTCGCCTTCCTGGAAGTCGTTGTAGTCCTTGATGCCGATGCCGCACTCGTAGCCCGCCGCCACCTCGCGGACGTCGTCCTTGAAGCGCTTGAGGCTGCTCACCACCGAGTCCGCCAGGACCTCCTTGCCGCGGATGACGCGTACCTGGTCGTTGCGGGTGATCTTGCCGTCCGTCACGTAGCAGCCGGCCGCCTTGTTCTTGCCGGAGGTGAACACCGCCCGCACCTCGGCGTGGCCCTGGACGACTTCCTCGAAGGTCGGCTCCAGCAGGCCGGAGAGGGCCTTGGAGACATCGTCAATGAGGTTGTAGATGATGCTGTAGTTGCGGATGTCCACGCCGCTCTGGGAAGCCAGCTTGCGGGCGCCTTCGGTGGTCTCCACGTTGAAGCCGACGACGAACCCGGTGGAGGCGGACGCCAGCATGACGTCGCTCTCGGTGATGTTGCCGGTGCCGCTGTGGATGATGCGGACCTTGACCTGGTCCGTGGCGAGGTCCTCCAGCGAGGCCCGGATGGGCTCGATGCTCCCCTGCACGTCCGTCTTGAGCACCACGTCCAGCTCCTTGACCTTGCCGGACGTGATCTGGTCGAACAGATTGTGCAGGTTGACCGCCTTGCTGGCCGCCGCCGCCTCCGCTTCCTGGCGGCGGGTGGCGAGCATCGCCTGGGCGTGCTTCTCGTCGTTGACGGATTTCAGCGTATCGCCGACCTCGGGCACGTCCACCAGGCCGAGGATTTCCACCGGGGTGGAGGGCTCCGCCTTCTTGATGCGCTTGCCGACGTCGTTGAACATGGCGCGGACGCGCCCCCAGGTCATCCCCACGACGATGGTATCGCCCTCTTTCAGGGTGCCGGTCTGGATGAGCACCGTGGCCAGCGGGCCGCGGGACTTGTCCAGCTCCGCCTCGATGACCACCCCGGCCGCCGGCTGGTGCGGGTTGGCTTTCAAATCCTCCATCTCGGCGACGAGCAGCACGCTCTCCAGCAGGGTATCAATGCCCTTGCGCTGCTTGGCGGAGATTTCCACCGCCACCGTATCGCCGCCCCATTCCTCGACGACGAGGCCCGCCTCGGCGAGCTGCTGCTTGACGCGGTCCGGGTTGGCGTTGTCCTTGTCTATCTTGTTGATGGCCACCACGATGGGCACCTCGGCGGCGCGGGCGTGGTTGATGGCCTCCAGCGTCTGCGGCATGACGCCGTCGTCCGCCGCCACCACGAGGATGGTGACGTCCGTGACGTTGGCGCCGTGGGCCCGCATGGCCGTGAAGGCCTCGTGGCCGGGCGTATCGAGGAAGGTTATCTTCTGCCCGTTGATGACCGCCTGGTAGGCGCCGATGTGCTGGGTGATGCCGCCCGCCTCCTGGTCCACCACGTTGGTCTCCCGGATGGCGTCGAGGAGCTTCGTCTTGCCGTGGTCCACGTGCCCCATGACGGTCACGATGGGCGGCCGCGGCTCCAGGTTGGCGTCGTCCTTGCCGTAGGACCGCTTGGTCTTCTTGGACTCCTCGGCGGCGGTGGCGAGCTGCTGCTCCTTGAGCGGCTGGAGCTTGCTCTGGTAGCCGAACGTCTTGGCCACCGAGGCGGCCATGTCGTACTCGATGACCTGGTTGATATTCGCCATGATGCCGTTGCGCATCAGCTGCTTGATGATGAGAATGGTGTCTACGTTAAGGAGCTCCGACAGCTGCCGTACCGCGATGTTGCGCGGTATCTCGACGGTCGGGACCCGGGGGGCGGCCTTCGCCTTCGTCGCCTTTTCGGCCTTCTCGGGCTTCTCGGCGACCGGCTCGGCGGCGGTATTCTGTTCGTTACTCGTCCTGGCCACTCGTCATCTCCTTCAGCAGGATGGAGGCCCGGGCCTTCAGCCGGTCACGGTTTTCCTGCTTTATCGTGCTCCGAAACGTATGTTCCAGGCGGTTCCCCTGTAAGGCTTGCTCCCAGCAGGCTGCTTTCTTGCAGATATAGGCCCCTCGGCCGTTGCTTTTTCCGGTCTCGTCCAGCTCCACCGTGCCGTCGCCGGTGCGGACCAGCCGGACGAGCTCCTTCTTCGTTTTCGCCTCCCGGCAGGCGATGCAGGTGCGCTGGGGCTCCCGCCGGCCGGCCGGTGTTTTTTTAGCTGGCGTCTTCATCCTCGTCGAAGGTCACCAGGTCCTGGCGTCCCCGCCGGGCGCGCACCGCTTCCTCGTTCGTCTCGCGGGTCACGCCGGCGCCGGCGCCGGCGCTGCCCTTCTTCTTGCTCTTCTTTCCCTTGCGGTCCTTGTTGCCGCCCCGGCCGCGCCGCGGCGTCATGATGTCCTCGGCGAAGCGGATGCCGGAGATGTTCTCGGACTCCGCCTGCTGGAACAGGATGGCCGGCGGAATGAGCGTTTCCTCGGTGATGGGCTCGGGCTCCGGCTCCTCGGCCTTTTCCTCTTCCATGAGCTGGCGGAGGAGCTCGTCCTCGTCCTCCACCGGCGCGGCGGTCTCGTCGGCGGGCACCGTCACGGGCTCCGCCTCGGCCACCGGTTCGGCGGTCTCCGCCGCGGCGGCCACTTCTTCGGCCTCGGTCACCACCGGCTTCTCGGCGGCGGCCGCGGCCGGCGCGGTGCGGGCGGCTTCGAGCCGCTCGGACTCGGCCAGCGAGGCGTTCTTGATATCAATGCGCCAGCCGCTCAGCTTGGCCGCCAGCCGGGCGTTCTGCCCTTCCTTGCCGATGGCCAGCGAGAGCTGCCGGTCCGGCACGATGACGGTGGCCACCTGCTCCTCCGGGTTGAGCTCCACGCCCACGATGTGCGCCGGGCTGAGCGCGTTGGCGATGAACTGGGCCGGCTCGGGCGCCCACTGCACCACGTCTATCTTCTCGCCGCTCAGCTCGCCGACGATGTTCTGTATCCTGATGCCGCGCAGCCCCACGCAGCAGCCGACCGGGTCAATGCCGGTCTGCTTGGCGGCCACGGCAATCTTGCTGCGGAACCCCGCCTCGCGGGCCACGGACTTGATTTCCACGGAGCCGTTGTAGACCTCCGGGACCTCCAGCTCGAAGAGCCGCTTGAGCAATTCGGGGTGCGAGCGGGAGACGATGACCCGCGGCCCCTTGGCCGTCCGCGCCACCTGGAGCAGCACCACCTTGAGCCGCTGCCCGATGCGGTAGCGCTCGGTGCGCACCTGCTCGGAGGCCGGCAACACCGCTTCCGTCCGCCCCAGGTCAATGAGCACCTGACCCGCCTCGAAGCGCTGCACCACGCCGCTCACCACCTCGCCTTCCTTGTCGGCGAACTCCTCGAAGATGGCGCTGTGCTCCGCCTCGTGGAGGCGCTGCAGAATGACCTGCTTGGCCGTCTGCGCCGCGATGCGCCCGGCGCTCTCCGGCGTGGACTCTATCATGATGACATCGCCCTCCTGGAGGGTCTTGTCAATCTTGCGCGCTTCCTTGAGCGCGATTTCCACGGTGGGGTCTTCCGGGGTCTTGACGACGGTCTTCTCCACCCAGACTTCCACCTGGCCGCTCGTCGGGCTGATTTTGACCTCGATGTTCTGGTTCGGGCTGAACAGGTCTTTCTTGTATGCGGAGGCCAGGGCCGCCTCGACGGCGGTCAGCACCACGTCTTTCGGCAGGTTTTTCTCGGCCGAAAGCTGGGTAATGGCGAGCAGGAAATCGCTCTTCATTTCGGATGAGACCTCCGATATTAAATTCCGGCAACAAAAAAGTGGGAAATTTCCCACTTCGCAACACGAGTATTCTACTTGACGCCTTCATTATACCACCGGTCCCGGGGTTATGCAAGGGAATCAGGCCCGTCTTACGCCCGGTCCGTCCCGGCGGCGGAGACCGGCGCCGCCCGCCGTATGGCATTCCCCCGGGGGGTGGGATATAATGAAACCGGCCCGCCGCGGGCGGACGGCTTTGCCTCGAAGGTAATTCTGATGGGGCCCCTGATGAACCAAGTGATTCGGGGACGGCCGCAGCACCCCCGGGCGGGGATGCTCTGGTGAGGCAGACGGAAAGGGACGTGCCCATGGATATCGCCAGACTGAAGGCCCTTCTCGCCGGCGAAGTGGACGCCCGGTTCCCGGAGCTCAAGAAGCTGAGCCGCGCCATCCACGATAACCCGGAGACCGCCTTCGAGGAGACCGCCGCCGTCGCCGGGCTGACCGCCTTCCTGGAGGCCCACGGCTTCGCCGTGCAGACCGGCATCACCCGCCTGGAAACCGCCTTCAAGGCCGTCTACGGCTCCGGCCGTCCCGTCATCGCCTTCCTGGCGGAGTACGACGCCCTCCCCAAGGTGGGCCACGCCTGCGGGCACAACCTCATCGGCACCGCCTCGGCGGCGGCCGCCGTGGCCGCCCGGAAGGCCGCCGACGCGTACGGCGGCACCATCGTCGTCTTCGGCACCCCCGGCGAGGAGCTTTACGGCGGCAAGTCCATCATGGCCGAGCGCGGCGCCTTCACGGACGTGGACTTCGCCATGATTACCCACCCCGGCGGCGGCGACCAGATTATGATGAGCACCCTCGCCTGCGAGACGCTCAACGTGGAGTTCTTCGGCAAGGCGGCCCACGCCGCCGGCGAGCCGGAAAAGGGAATCAACGCCCTGGAAGCCATGATTTTATCATTCAACGCCATCGACGCCCTCCGCCAGCACGTGCCGGAGAAGTCGCGCATCCACGGCGTCATCACGGACGGCGGCGAGGCGGCCAACGTCGTGCCCGCCCACACCGCCGGCACCTTCATCGCCCGCTCGGAGACGGACGGGCTGCTGGAAGACCTCAAGAAGCGGGTCATTGCCTGCTTCGCCGGGGCGTCGAAGGCCACCGGCGCGCGCCTCAAGTACGCCTGGGGCGAGCACTACGCCGCCATGCGGAGCAACGGCGTCATGGCCCGGCTCTTCAAGGAAAACCTGGCGGCGGTGGGGCGCTCGATACCCCTCGGCGCCAACAACCTCCAGACGTTCAGCACGGACGTCGGCAACGTGAGCCAGCTGGTGCCGACCATCCAGCCCCTCGTCGGCATCGCCCCGCCGGACGTCCAGCTCCACTCCCCGGATTTCGCCGCCGCGGCCGGCACGGAGGAGGCCCTGAAAACCCTGCTCGACGCCGCCCGCGCCATGGC
>DAOUEG010000011.1:0-12735 GCA_034430495.1 Dehalococcoidales bacterium | reverse complement strand
CAATCTCAACCCCCGTACTCTCTGGGCGGATGACTGCCCCCGGCACCGGTCTGTTGCCTCCCTTTGTAAAGGGAGGTCAGGAGGGATTTTCTCCCTCCATTACCGCCCCTTCCCTCATCAAAGGGAAGGGGCCAGGGGGATAGGTTCACCAAACAGTACCCCCTCTCCGTTAACGGAGAGGGGGCCAGGGGGTGAGGTAAAAAGAGGTCAAACCCCGACAAAATCCCCTTGACATTAGCACACACGTTCTAGTAAAGTATCTCTGCGGCCTAAAAAACGTACGCCGCACGGGGGTGTAGTGCGCCGTGAAACTCGCGATTTCTAAAGCTAACCGGGCCCGCCGGATGGTGACCGGCCCAGTCCTCGCCCGCTCCGAAGCTATGGACGGGGGCACCTTGTAAAATTTTCGCCGGCGTTTGAAAATTCCCCGCCGGTGTCTACGTGTACCCAAAAAAGAAAGCGCGGGGCCCGGCCCCGCGCTTCGTGCGTCCCGCCGGAGAGGGGGCGAGACTAGAAATCCATTTCCTTGAGGTTCTTGTCAATGATGAGCTTCGGCTCGGTGACGGCCTGCACGTCCTCGGCGGTGATGCCGGGCGCCAGCTCCCTCAAGACCAGCCCCTTGGGCGTAACCGAAATAAAGGCCAGGTCCGTGACGATGGTGTCCACCACGCCCTGCGCCGTCAGCGGGTAGGAGCACTCCTTGACGAGCTTGTACTGGCCGTCGTTGGTGGTGTGAATCATCGCCACGATGACCCGCTTGGCCCCCACCGCCAGGTCCATGCTCCCGCCGATGTTGCCGATATCGTCCGGCAGGCCCCGGCCCGGGTTGTTCCAGCCGGCCAGGTCGCCCTTCTCGGACACCTGGAGCGCCCCCAGCACCGCCGCGTCCATGTAGCCGCCCCGTATCATGGCGAAGGACTCGTTCTCGGAGAAGTAGCAGCAGCCGGGCAGCTCGGTGACCGGCTGGGCGCTGGCGTTGATGAGGTCCTGCTCCACCTGGCTTTGCTGGGCGAGCGGCCCGGTGTTGAGCATGCCGAGCTCCGCCTGGAGGACGATATCGCGGCCTTCGATCCAGTCCGATACCAGCGTCGGGATGCCGATGCCCAGGTTGACGTAGGTGCCGTCCTCCAGCTCCTTGGCGATGCGGAGCGCGATGAGCTCGCGGGAGAGGCCCTGCAGTTTCTTCTTTACGGTTGTCATTGGTCGCGTCCTCCGGTGTCAGTCAATGCTCGGGAAGTAGCTGGGACGGTCCACCTTGACGACCCGCTGGACGTAGATGCCGGGAACGTGGACCTGGTCCCCGTCGAGCTCGCCCGGCTCGACGATGCTCTCGCAGGCGGCGATGGTGATGCGGGCGGCGGCGGACATCTCCGGGTTATAGTTGCGGGCGGTCTTGTGGCAGCGCAGGTTGCCCACGCGGTCGCCGAACATCGCGTAGACGAAGGCGTAGTCCGGCCGCAGCGCCGTCTCCAGCAGGTAGTCGCGGCCGCCGAAGCGGCGTTTCTCCTTGCCGGCCTCGACGACCGTGCCGACGCCGGTGGGCGTGTAGAAGGCGGCGATGCCCGCCCCGGCGGCGCGGAGCTTTTCGGTGAAGGTGCCCATCGGGTAGACCTCCATCTCGACCTCGCCGGCGCGGACGGCCATCTCGACGGGGGACGAGGCGCCGCGGGACGCGGACCGGTAGAAGGGGTAGTTGGAGATGGCCTTTTTCACCTGCTTGTTCTTGACGAGATCGGCGATGGCCTCGTTGCCGGGGCCCATCTGCATGCAGATAACGGTGAGGTCCTTGGCGCCCTGCCGGGCGAGGGCCTCGATGAGGGGAATCGGGGTTCCGGCGGTAAAGAACCCGGAAATAGCGATGGAGGCGCCGTCCGGTATGTCCGCGACGGCCGCGTCGACGCTGGGATAGAGTTTGTCCACGACGGGTCCTCCTGTGGTCAGTGTTTGGGGCGGATCTCGTAGCCGATCCGGTCGAGCGCGTCTTCGATGGCGTGCTGCATCGAGTTATGGGAAATGATGGAGATTTCCCCGAGGTGCGGTTCCAGGGCCTTGGCCATGGAGACCTGCATATCGGCGATGATGCACTCGGCGCCGAGCAGCCGGACCGAGCGGATGATGCGGACCATCTGGTTGGCGAGGTCCTCGCCCTCGATGGCGGCGGGGAAGTCCAGGATGACGACGCGGGTCTGCTTGCTTTCGACATGGTGGAGCAGCGTATCCAGCAGGGCGTCGAACCGCTCCGCGTTGATCTGGCCGATGATGAAGGTGGCGGAGATGCCGGGGTAGAGCTCGAAGACGGGGGCGCCTTGGGAGCGTATCAGGGACATCCGGCTCTCCAGCTCCTGCAGGCGGGAGGCGGTTTCCACTTCGGCCCCGTGCCAGGGGCGGTACCGGGCGAAGTAGCCCACCCCGCCGATGTACTTGCCGTTGCTATCGTGCAGGTGGGAGGCGGAGACGCGCGTCGGGATCAGCTTGCCGGACTTGGTCCGGGTCTTGGTCTCCAGGTCATGGATGGTGCCGCCGGCCTCGTAGATTTTCTTGTTGGCGGCGCGGGCGGCGGCTTCGCTCTCGTAGACCTCGATGATGCTCTGCCCGATGAGCTCGTTCATGCTGCGCTCGGTCAGGTTGCAGGCTTCGCGGTTGGCGAACTTGATGATGCCGTCGGCGTTGATGGCCAGAATAGCGTCAGGGCAGCCGTTGAGCAGGGCTTCGAGGTGACCTCCGCGGGGGGCAGCTGTTACGGGTTTGTCCATCACTAACCTCCTATAGTATAGCAGATTTTACCCGGGAAATCCTACAAAAAACTACGTAGTTTTAGGATTTTTCGCCACAATTTCCCCACACCGTTTCCGGTTCCCCCCTATTTTTCCACTCTTTCACCGGATTGTCAAAAGGGAGCGGAAAACGGCGACGGCGGCGGGTGGTATAATGGCCGGGAACCGGACTATCAGGAGGCAACCACATGAAGGTACTGGCGCTCTCGTTCAGCCCCCGGCCCGGAGGGAACACGGTGCAGCTGCTGGAAACGGTGCTCGGGGCGGCCGCCGGGGCCGGCGCGGAAACCGGGCTCTGGAAGCTGGCCGGCAAGACCGTGCAGCCCTGCGACGGCTGCAACGCCTGCCACCGGACCGGGGCGTGCCACATCGAGGACGACATGCAGGAGCTCTACCCGAAGCTGCTGGAAGCGGACGCCATCATCTTCGGGACGCCGGTGTACTTCTACAACATGACCGGGCCGGGCAAGACGGTCATTGACCGGACGTTCGCCCTCAACCGGCCGGGGCGGAACCTGGCCAACAAGGTGGGCGGCGTCGTCTGCGTGGCCGGCAGCTTCGGCCTGGCGGACACGGTGAAGGACCTCTATTTCTACATGGTATCCCGGCAGATGCTGCCGGCGATGTTCGTGGCGGCCTACGCCGGGGCCAAAGGGGACGTCAAGGACCTGCCGAAGTGCCGGGCGGCGGCGGCGGACCTGGGACGGCAGGTGGTGGCCATCGCGGCGCAGGGGTTCGCCTACCCGGCGGACATCGTCCCGCCGCACTTCGCCTACGGAACGCACACGAAGTAGGCGTAAAAATTAACCCCCGGGACTGGTGACTGAACGGGTAACCTCTGGTATACTGGTGCTATACCCCATTGCTTCGTGAAAGTGACCTGGATATGGACAAGAAAATCAACGTCGGCGTCATCGGGGCCACCGGGATGGTGGGCCAGAACTTCATCCGGCTGCTGGACGGCCACCCGTGGTTCGAGGTGACCTACCTGGCGGCCTCGCCGAACTCGGCGGGCAAGACCTACGCCGAGGCGGTGGCCGGGCGCTGGCACATGACCACGGGTATCCCGGCCCGCGTCCGGGACCTCGCCGTGCACGATGCCGCCGCCATTGACGAGGCGGTCGGGCAGTGCCGCATCGTCTTCTCCGCCGTGCAGATGGACAAGCAGGGCATCCTGGCGACCGAGGAGGCCTACGCGGCGCGCGGCTTCGCCGTCGTTTCCAACAATTCCGCCCACCGCACGACGCCGGACGTCCCGATGATGGCGCCGGAGATCAACCACGCCCACCTCGATATCATCCCCCAGCAGCGCCGGCAGCGCGGCTGGGATAGGGGGTGCCTGGTGGTGAAGCCGAACTGCTCCATCCAGAGCTATATGCTGCCGCTCCACGCGCTGCTGAAGGCGGGCTACGTGGTGGACCGGATGATCGTCACCACGTTGCAGGCGGTATCCGGCGCGGGCTATCCCGGCGTGGCCTCGCTCGACGTGATAGACAACGTGGTGCCCTACATCGGCGGGGAGGAAGAGAAGTCCGAGACGGAGCCGCTGAAAATCCTCGGCACGGTCGAGGGCGGCAAGATCACCCCCGCGGAGGGGCTGAAAATCTCGGCGCACTGCAACCGCGTGCCGGTCTCCGACGGTCACACCGCCTGCGTGAGCCTGGGGTTCGCCGGGAAGAAGCCCTCCCGGGACGAGATTATCGGGCTGTGGCGGGACTACTCCTCGGTGCCGCAGGAGCTCGGGCTGCCCTCGGCGCCGGTGCCGCCCATCATCTACCGGGACGAGCCGGACCGTCCCCAGCCGCGCACGGACCGCGACGCCGCCGGCGCCATGGCGGTGACGGTGGGGCGGCTGCGGCCGTGCAACGTGTTCGACTACCGCTTCGTGGGGCAGCACCACAATACCGTCCGCGGGGCGGCCGGCGGGGGCATATTGGCGGCCGAGCTGCTCACGGCGAAGGGGTACCTGGACTAGCCGGGTTTTGAGGTCGGACAAGGGCGCGGGCGCTCGCCGCCGGCGAGCGCCCGGTGGCGATGACGGCAGGCGGCCGGACTTGACGTAAAACGCGGAAAAAGGCATAATAAAAGAGACTTTTCAGTCACACTCCCGAGTAGCTCAGTGGTAGAGCGGGCGGCTGTTAACCGCTTGGCCGTTGGTTCGAATCCAACCTCGGGAGCCATTTATTTCCCCATCGTTTTCACCGCGCCGGCCGTGGCTCGCCGCTACTACCGCGGAGGCCGCAAAGCTGGTATACTGGAAAGAGAGACCGCCCGCCGGAGAGACGATTGCCGCTCAGTGACCGAGACTATATGAGGCCCAACCGGCCTCAGCAGCCGCACCGGGGTTTCCACGCGCCGCCCCTCGCGCTCAACTCCCTGCTCGTTATCATCATTATCAACGTGGTGTTTTACTTCGCCACGCTGGTACTGCCGGATAGCCGCTACCCGCTGGGGATGGGCTACTACACGATAACGAACCGGATGTCGTACTACCTGGCCCTGGTGCCGCACTACCTCGCGGACAGGCCGTGGACGCTCGTGACGGCCATGTTCATCCACGCCAACTTCATGCACATCCTGTTCAACATGATCGCGCTCTTCTTCTTCGGGCGGGCGCTCAAGTGGTTCGTCGGGGACAACCGGTTCCTGTTCGTCTACTTCCTCGGCGGCATCATCGGGAACCTGCTGTTCTGGGCGCTGAACCTGCACGATGCGACGATAGCCGTGGGCGCCTCCGGGGCCATCTTCGCCGTGGCCGGGGCGCTCGTCGTCATCCGGCCCCGGATGCGGATACTGTTCTGGGGCATCATCCCCATGCCGATGTGGCTCTTCACGGTCGTGTTCCTCGGCATCCTGGTGATACCGGGTATCGCGCCGGCGGGCACCGCCTGGCAGGCGCACCTCGGCGGGCTGGCCACCGGCCTGGCGGTGGGGTACTTTTACCGGCGGCGGCTGCGCCTGTTCGTGTTCTGAAAACGGCGCCCCGCGCTGACATCACGACCTTGACTTTTATAACGGCCATTCGTATAATACCAAAGTTGCCCTTTTTTCCCATTTGAAATCCAGGCCAATGCCCGAGTGGCGCAATGGAAGCGCAATCGACTTGTAATCGATAGGTTGACGGGTTCGAATCCCTCCTCGGGCTTGGGCGTGGCACGCGGGTTCCCGGAGGGGTGCCGGAGTGGTTAATCGGAGCAGACTGTAAATCTGCCGCCCTAAGGGCTACACAGGTTCGAATCCTGTCCCCTCCACCACGCGGGCACGGAGAGCGCACTCCGTACCGTCAGGTATGGACAAATATACATAAAAATCGGTATAATGAAACCGGTGCCCACATAGCTCAGTCGGTAGAGCACGTTCTTGGTAAGAACGGGGTCATCAGTTCGAATCTGATTGTGGGCTCGGAATTTAAGGGAGGACGACATGGCAAAACAGAAATTTGAAAGGACGAAGCCGCATGTCAACGTCGGCACTATCGGGCACGTTGACCACGGTAAGACGACCCTCACCGCGGCCATCACCCTGGTCTTGTCGAAAGCCGGGTACGGCAGCACGCAGTATCGTGCTTTCGATTCCATTGACAACGCGCCGGAAGAACGGGCGCGCGGCGTCACCATTGCCATTGCCCATATCGAATACGAGACCAAGACCCGGCACTACGCCCACATTGACTGCCCGGGCCACGCGGACTTCATCAAGAACATGATTACCGGCGCCGCCCAGATGGACGGGGCCATCCTCGTCGTGTCCGCGCCGGACGGCCCCATGCCGCAGACGCGGGAGCACATCCTGCTGGCCCACCAGGTCCAGGTGCCCTACATGGTCGTCGCCCTCAACAAGGTTGACATGATGGACGACGAGGAGCTCCTCGAGCTCGTCGAGGTCGAGCTCCGCGAGCTGCTCAGCAAGTACGAATATCCCGGCGACGAGGTCCCGATCATCCGCGTCAGCGCCCTCAAGGCGCTGGAGTGCGGCTGCGGCAAGGAAGATTGCCAGTGGTGCGGCCCCATCCTCAAGCTGATGGACGCCGTGGACAGCTACATCCCGGTCCCGCAGCGGCCGATTGACCAGCCCTTCCTGATGCACGTCGAGGACGTGTTCTCCATCAAGGGCCGCGGCACGGTGCCCACCGGCAGGGTGGAGCGCGGCGTGGCCAAGGTGGGCGACGAGGTCGAAATCGTCGGCCTGCACCACGAGCCCCGCAAGGTCGTCATCACCGGGCTGGAGATGTTCCACAAGAGCCTCGACACCGCCGAGGCCGGCGACGCCGTCGGCGCCCTGCTCCGCGGCGTGGAGCGGGCGGACATCGAGCGCGGCATGGTGCTGGCCAAGCCCGGCACCATCAAGCCCCACACCTACGCCGAAGGCCAGGTCTACGTCCTGACCAAGGACGAGGGCGGCCGGCACACCCCGTTCTTCAACGGCTACAAGCCGCAGTTCTACATCCGCACCACCGACGTGACCGGCACCATCGAGCTGCCGGAGGGCGTCGAGATGGTGATGCCCGGCGACAACATCAACATGAAAATCAAGCTCATCTACCCGGTCGCTCTGGAAGAGGGCCTGCGCTTCGCCATCCGCGAAGGCGGCCGCACCGTCGGCGCCGGGACGTTTACGAAGATTATCGAGTAAGATATGGCGAAGAAAGCAGAAGCGAGAGGTGTCATCTACCTTGCCTGTACCGAGTGCAAGGAGCGCACCTACACGACATCCAAAAACCGGAAGAACGACACGCAGCGGCTGGAGCTGAACAAGTACTGCCCCCGCTGCCGGACACACCGCATCCACCGGGAGGCGAAGTAGGGCATGCCTGCGACGACCGTCCGGAAAACGGCCGGGGCCTCGGCGAAGGGCAAGAAGGGCGGCTTCTGGCTCGTCCGGTACTTCGGCGAGATCGTCGCCGAGCTGAAGAAGGTGGTCTGGCTCACCCGCCGGGAGATTGTCTATCTCACCGGCCTGGTGATTATCGTGACCATCATCACCGGCGTTATCCTGGGGACCCTCGACTATGGATTCACCCAGCTCATCGGGAAGGTGTTCATCGGCGGCGGCTAGCCGGCCGGTGAATACCCCCGGAAGCAGGTCCCGCGGCATGGAGCCAGCCTTCCCTGTTCCCTTCGAGACAGGCAATGAGGTCAGACGTGGCGGAGAATGACAAAAAGTGGTTCGTGATTCATACCTATTCCGGGCATGAAGAGCGGGTCAAGAAGAACCTGGAACAGCGCATCAAGTTCATGGACTACGGCAGCGCGATTACCGACGTCGTGATCCCGACGGAGGAAGAGATCGAGGTGCGCGGCGGCCGCCGCCGCAACGTGGTGCGGAAAATCCTGCCCGGCTACGTGCTGGTGCAGATGGATATGAACGAGACGACCTGGGGCGTGGTCCGCAACACGCCGGGCGTCACCGGGTTCGTGGGAAGCGGCACCACGCCGACGCCGCTCCAGGAAAAGGAAGTCGGCGAGATTTTGAAACAGATGACGGCCGAGGCCCCGAAGGTCAAGGTGGGCTTCCGCAAAGGGCAGAGCGTCCGCGTGGTGGACGGTCCCTTCATTGACTTCGTGGGCGTCGTAGATGAAATCAACACGGAAAAAGGGAAGGTCAAGGTGCTTCTCTCCCTCTTCGGCCAGGAAACGCCGGTGGAGCTTGACTTCCTGCAGATAGACAAACTGTAAATAAACAGGTCATTCTGAGGGAGTTCGCCTCAGGCGAACGACCGAAGAACCCCGGGGTCGGGAGGGAACCCGCCCGAACCCCGAGATCCTTCGCTACCGCTCAGGATGACGAAGCACCGATCGGAGATATACCATGGCCAAGAAGGTAAAGGCAGTCATCAAGCTGCAAATCCCCGCCGGGGCCGCCAACCCGGCGCCGCCCGTAGGGCCGGCGCTCGGTCAGCACGGCCTCAACATCATGGGGTTCTGCAAGGAATACAACGAGCGCACGGCGTCCCAGGCCGGGTCCATCGTGCCGGTGGAAATCACCGTCTACGATGACCGGTCCTTCACGTTCATCACCAAGACCCCGCCCGCGTCCGACCTCATCAAGAAGGCGCTCGGCGTGGAGAAGGCGGGCGGCAACCCCGGCCATGAGGTGTTCGCCACGCTGAGCCGCAAGAAGCTCCGCGAGATAGCCGAGCTCAAGGCCAAGGACCTCAACGCCAATGACATTGATGCGGCCGAGAAGATCGTCGAAGGCACCGCCCGCAGCATGGGAATAAAGGTGGAGTAAGATGGTCAAGCACGGGAAGAAGTACGAAGAAGCTGCCACGAACGTGGACCGGAACGCCGCCTACGCCCCGGTCGAAGCGATAGACCTCGTCAAGAAATCCGCCCCGTCCAAGTTCGACGAGACGGTGGAGCTCCACCTCCGCATGGGGCTCGACCCGCGCAACGCCCAGCAGCAGGTGAGGGGCGTGGCGCTCCTCCCCCACGGGCTCGGCAAGAAGGTGCGGGTGCTCGTCTTCGCCCAGGGCGAAGCGGAAAAGGTGGCCCAGGACGCCGGCGCGGACTACGTCGGCGCGGACGACCTCATCAAGAAAATCGAGGAAGGCTGGACGGAGTTCGATACCGCCATCGCCATCCCGGAGATGATGGGCAAGGTCGGCAAGCTGGGCAAGGTGCTCGGCCGCAAGGGGCTCATGCCGAACCCCAAGGCGGGCACGGTAGCCCCCATGAACGACCTGCCGCGGGTCATCGAGGACTCCCGCAAGGGGCGCGTCGAGTACAAGCTGGACCGCACCGCCATCATCCACGTCCCGCTCGGCAAGGTGAGCTTCGACGAGAAGGCCCTGCTCGATAACCTCACGGCCGTCGTCGAGGCCGTCGTCAAGGCCAAGCCGACCGGCGCCAAGGGCCAGTACGTGAAGAGCGCCTTCATCACCTCCACGATGGGCCCCGGCGTGAAGCTGGACCTCAACCAGACCCTTTCCCTGAGCGCCAGCTAGTTTACGGTTCCCCGGAACCGTGCTATAATTGATTGACAACTGAATACGGCGTCCCGAGACAGCCGGCGTCCGCCGAAAGGCGGACTTAATGAATGCCCGCCGAGGATGGAGCGAAACGGAGAATCCGAACGTCCTTGTGCTGCGCGCAGGGACGTTTCTTGTTGGTGGGCGTGGGGCGGACGGCGAAAGCAAGGAGGAACGGCATGCCGACGGAGAGAAAAGAGCAGCAGGTTCAAGAGCTGCAGGATACGTTCAGCCGGTGCCAGGTGGGCATCCTGACGGACTACCGCGGGCTGACCATGGCCGAGATGACCGTGCTGCGGCGCAAGCTGCGGGAAGCTAACATCGAGTACAAAGTGGTCAAGAACTCGCTGGCGCAGATAGCCGCCAGGAACGCCGGCAAGGAAAAACTGACGGACAAGTTCGTCGGGCCGGTGGCGGTCGCGTTCGGTTTCGGGGAGCCCCCGGAAGCGGCCAGGGCCGTCACGGACTACATCAAGGCCAGCAAATCCATCCTGACGGTGAAGGGCGGGTTCTTCGGGGACATCATCCTCGAAGCATCCGGCGTGGAACGGCTGGCGAAACTGCCCTCGAAAGAGGTACTCATCGCCCAGGTGCTCGGCGGCCTGCAGGCCCCGCTCTACGGGCTCGTCAATGTGCTGGCCGGCTCGGTCAGGGGCATCCTGAACGTGCTGCAGGCGCGAATGAAACAACTGGAGGAAGCATAACAAAATGGCTGAGAAATCAAGCACTCTCGAAGGTATCATCGAATCCATCAAGAAACTTTCCGTGATGGAGCTGGCCGACCTCGTCCACGCGCTGGAAGAGGAGTTCGGCGTGAGCGCGGCGGCCCCGGTGGCGGTCGCGGCGGCCCCGGCGGCCGGCGGCGGGGCGGCGGAGGAAGCCGAGGAGAAGACGGAGTTCACCGTCGTCCTCAAGGACTTCGGCGCCAACAAGATCAACGTCATCAAGGCCGTCCGCGAGCTGACCTCGCTGGGTCTGAAGGAATCCAAGGACCTGGTGGAGGGCGCTCCCAAGCCGGTGAAGGAAAACGTCAGCAAGGACGAGGCCGCGGCGGCCAAGTCCAAGCTGGAAGCCGCCGGCGCTACCGTCGAAGTACAGTAGCACGGTGCCGCAATCCGGGCGGGCGGGGTCAACCCGCCCGCCCGTTGAAAAATGCCCCCGGTTGCCCTATAGTTAACGTAGCCTCAACGCGGGAGACGAGCGGCTATGCAATCAGGCGACTGGGTCATCCTCGCTATCATCGGCGGGGTTTTTGTTGTCCTCGGCCTCGTCGCCCTGTTCTGGGGGCGGTACGAGGAGCAGAAGATATTCGCCCACCTGGCGGAGCAGCACGACCTCCGCGAGTTCACCCTCAAGCACGTGGAAAGCCCCCAGCCCGGCGCCCTCAAGATGGGCGGCTGGCTCGGCATCTCGCTCGGCGTGGTGCTCGGCATCGCGGCGCTCATCGTCGCCCTGGTCGCCTGACCGGCGCGCCCGTTTCCCCGGTCCATTATCCGTCAGGAGGTTTCTCATGGGCTACTCTGTTTTCACCGATACGATGGTGGATATGCCGTGGCCGCAGGTGGAAGCGGCGGCCGGACGCGGCGCGGCGGTGCTGCTGCCGGTGGGCATCATCGAGGAGCACGGCCCGCACCTGGGGCTCGGCGTGGACACGTACTCCGCCTACCTGGTGGCCGTGCGGGCACGGCGGCTCCTCCAGGAGCGGGGCGTGGAGGCGCTCGTCGCGCCGCCGCAGTACTGGGGCGTCAGCCCGGCGACCGGCACCTTCGGCGGGACGTTCACGGTGCGCCCGGCGACGATGCAGGCCCTTATCGTGGACATCATCGCCGACCTGGCGGGATGGGGCTTCACCCGGATTTTCACCGTCAACTGGCACGCCGACCTGCTCCACGTGAAGACGCTCTACGCGGCGGTCAGGGAAGCGCGGCGAGCGAGCGGCGCTGACGCGCGTTTCATCGCGTCCGATTTCGACCTGCGGCGTCTGCGACTGGCCGGCGACGAGGAGGGCGTTCTCGTGCAGCAGAACGCGCCTGGCATTGACGTGGGGACGGGGCCGTACCTGGATGTCCACGCCGGCAGCATGGAAACGGCGGTGATGCTGCGGTTCTTTCCGGAAGGCCTGGACGCGGAGTATATCAGGGGCCTGGAGCCGACCGCGCTGACCGGGGAAGACCTGCGGGACCTGGGCAAGAGCGACGAGTTGACCCGGGCCCTCATCCCGAACGGGTACTTCGGGGACCCGGCGGCCTACGATACGGCCCGGGCCGAGACCTACGTGGCGGCGGTAGCCGCGAGCTACGCGGATACGATAACGGGGTATTTGGCCGGAAAGTAGTGTCCCCGTCCCTCTTCCGCGGTGGGAAGGGGGAAATTCGCTGGCGGGACAATCCACGCCCCCGCTCCCCCGCCTTTCCAAAAGGCGGGGGAAGCCGGTTCCCTCTCCCTCGATGGGAGAGGGCTAGGGTGAGGGTGAAAGGACCCACCGGCGGCGGCCCGCCTCAGGCGGGCCGCAGCCCCCAAGGTTCACTGTCATTGCGAGGAGTCCGCCTCCGGCCGACGACGCGGCAATCTCTACCCCCGTACTCCCTGGGCGAGTGACCGCCATCGGCCCCGGTCTATTGCCTCCCTTTGTAAAGGGAGGTCAGGAGGGATTTCCCCTGTCGCGTTCCCTCTCCCTTGAGGGGAGAGGGTCAGGGTGAGGGTGACGTACATTCGTCACTGCAAGGGAGTCCGCCTCCGGCACGGGCCTATTGCCTCCCTTTGTAAAGGGAGGTCAGGAGGGATTTCCCCCATCGCGTTCCCTCTCCCTTGAGGGGAGAGGGTCAGGGGGTGAGGTACTACGAGGCAAAAACCCCGACAAAATCCCCTTGACATTAGCACACGCGTTCTAGTAAAGTATCTCTGCGGCCTAAAAAACGTACGCCGCACGGGGGTGTAGTGCGCCGTGAAACTCGCGATTTCCAAAGCTAACCGGGCCCGCCGGATGGTGAC
>DAOUEG010000010.1:0-3776 GCA_034430495.1 Dehalococcoidales bacterium | reverse complement strand
ACTCGCAGGCGCTGGTGCTGGCGACGCCGATACCGGACCCGAAGCGGAAGCGGACGCGGCTGTTGCTGCACGGCGAGGTGCCGAGCCCGTCCAACCCGCCGCCGGGCTGCCGGTTCCACCCGCGCTGCTCGCGGGCGACTGACGAGTGCAGGGTGAACGAGCCCAAGCTCGAAGGACCGCCGGAAGGCCACCGGGTGGCCTGCTGGCACCCGCTTACCTAGCCGTTCAGCAGGGACTTCAGTTTCCCGACGATCTCCGCGAGGGGGACGACCTCGAAATCCTTGGAGGCGCGCGCCTTGAGCTCCACGGCGTCCCTGGCCACGGTGCGGGGGCCGACGGTGACGCGCCAGGGGCAGCCGATGAGGTCGGCATCATTGAACTTGACGCCGGGGGACTCGTTGCGGTCGTCGAAGAGGACCTCGATACCGGCCGCCTGCAAGTCTTCGTAGAGCTTTTCCGCCACCTGGCTGACGGCGGTGGCATCGCGGTAGAGGGCGCAGAGGTGGACCTGGAAGGGGGCGATGGGCCCCGGCCAGATGATGCCCTTGTCGTCGTGGTTCTGCTCGATGGCGCCGGCCATGAGGCGGCTGAGGCCCATGCCGTAGCAGCCCATGATGATGGGACGGGTGGCGCCGCTTTCGTCAATGAACTCCGCGCCGAGGGCCTCGGTGTACCTGGTGCCGAGCTTGAAGATGTGGCCGACCTCGATGCCGCGGCGCAGCTCGTAGGAGCCGCCGCAGGCGGCGCAGGTATGGCCCTCCGCCGCGCTGGCGATATCCGCCACGGTTTCCGCGGTGAAGTCCCGGGGGTAGTTGACGTTACGGAGGTGGACCTCCGGCTTGTTGCCGCCGGCCACGAAGTTCGAGCCGGTGGTGACGGAGTCATCGGCGACGACGCGGACGTTTTTCAGCCCGACCGGCGAGGCCGCCCCGGCGACGAGGCCGGCGGCGCGGACCTCCTCGTCGGTGGCCATGCGGAGGTCGGACACCTTGAGGAGGTTGGCGAGCTTGATCTCGTTGACGGCCAGATCACCGCGGATGACGGCGAAGACGAGGGCGCCGTCCGCGACGTAGAAAACGGCCTTCAGCGTCTGCTCCGGCTTGATGCCGAAGAAACCAGCGACCTGCTCGATGGTGGCGGCGCCGGGGGTGGCCACCTCTTCCACGGGCAGCGGGTCGCCGCCGCCGACGGGGTGCTTGACGCTGACGGCCTTCTCCACGTTGGCGGCGTAGCCGCAGCCGGGGCAGTAGACCACCTGGTCCTCGCCGCTCGCGGCGACGAGGATGAACTCGCGGGAGTCCTTGCCGCCGATGGCGCCGCTGTCCGCCTCGACGAGCATGGTGGGCAGGCCGCAGCGGTCGAAGACGTTCTGGTAGGCCTGGCGCATCTTCTCGTAGCTGAGGTCGAGGCCGGCCTCGTCCATGTCGAAGCTGTAGAGGTCCTTCATGAGGAACTCGCGGACGCGGATGAGGCCCCCGCGGGGGCGGGGCTCGTCGCGGAACTTGACCTGAATCTGGTAGAGGAGCTGCGGCAGGTCCCGGTAGCTGTGGACGTTCTGGCGGACGAGGGTGGTGAAGACCTCCTCGTGGGTGGGGCCGAGCACCATGGGGCGGTCGCGCCGGTCCTTGAGGCGGAAGAGGACGTCACCCATGCCGTCGTCGCGGCCGGTCTGCTGCCAGAGCTCGCGGGGCTGGAGGACGGGCAGGTTGAGCTCCTGGCCGCCGGCGGCGTCCATCTCCTCGCGGATGATGCGCTCGATTTTCTTGAGCACGCGCCAGCCGAGCGGCATATAGGAGTAAATCCCGGCGGCGAGCTGGCTGACCATGCCGGCGCGGACGAGCAGCTGGTGGCTGACGGTATCCGCCTCGGCGGGGGTCTCCCGCAGGGTCTTGCCGAACAGTTTCGATATACGCACGTCAGACTCCTCAGTCGTATCAGCCGATGGTAAGCGGGGTAGCGGCGGAGTTGATGTTGACGATAAGCTGGTCCATGTACGAGCGCCAGTTTTCTATAATCTTGGTGAGCTCGTTGTGGACGGCGAGCAGCGAGGGCGAGCCGTTCTGGTTGTACTGCGCGACGACCGTCTGGTCCTCCGCGACGACGTCATTGATCATATCAACGCGGGTGTTGTACTCCTTGACGTCGTCGAAGTACTGCTTGAGGGTCTCCGGGTTGCTGTAGTACCAGCCGCGGTAGTAGAGCGCGTTCTGGCTTTCGGGCACGACGTAGCCGCCGGTGCACTCGACGGCGAGGTAGGTGTTGGGCTCGACCTCGGCGAGCAGCCAGGCGTGGTTGCTCTGGAGGATGTCCGTGATGGGGGCGTTCACGGCGCCGACGACCATGAGGGAGTTGATACCGAGGGTCTTGAGCATGTTGTAGATTTCCGCGGCCATGTCACCGCAGACGAACATATCCGTGGTGGAGTAGGTGTGGGTCTGGTTGTAGTACCTGGCGACCCGGGCGACGGTATCCGCGGCCGTCTCCCCCTGCAGCCGGAGGGTATCCAGCTCCGCGTTGGCGGCGTCCAGCTTTTGCTGGAGGGCGTCGAGGGCGGCGGTGTCCGTGACGGTGGCGGTGGCCGTCGTCGTGGTGGTGGCGGTGGTCGTCGCGGTGGCGGTGACCGTGGCGGTGGTGGTGACGGTCGTCCCCGGCTGGCAGCCGGCCAGCGGCACGGCGAGCAGCAGCAGGAGGGCCAGGATACCGAGCAACAGTTGTTTCCGCATGTTCAACTCCTCCGTGGTTACGGCGTTCTGCGTCCGGCGCGACCGGGACGCGGCCAAGACTCGTCCCTATTATACCTGATTGGAGCGGATTTGCGCAGGCCCCCGCCCGGCAGTCCGGGACTACTTGATGACGGTGGCGGACGGCAGGACGCTGAGCGGGACCAGCGGGGTATTCGCGGGCTCGGTGACGACGTGGACCGCTATCGGGAGCGCGCCGAGGTAGGCGCCGTCCACGACGACGCCGAGGGAGAAGGAGTAGTCCCCGGGGGCGACGGAGCTGGCGATATCGAGCCTGAGATCGGTCCCTATCTGGCCCATGAGCCCGGCGGAGCCGTACCGGTTGAGGGTGAAACCGGCCGGAACGCCGGAGCCGTAGAGGTCCAGCGTGTGGTCGCCGGAGAAATACGCCTGGCCGGAGAGGATGACGAGGTCGTTGCGGACCTGGCCGGCGTTGGTGACGATATCGTTCCGGTAGAAGGCGGTGACCGTCTCGTTGCCGCTCGTGAGGGCCGTGATGACGGTCTCGACATGGGGCCAGGGATTGACCTGCCCCTCCTGGGAGACGTTGCCGCGGTAGGCGTAGCCGCCGGGGGTGATGACGAGGTCGTCCGGGTACATCGTGCTCGAAGGGCCGGGGACCGGCAGTTCAACGAACGGAACGAGCGTCCCGGTGACCACCCGGGTGGTCGTGACGGTGGAGGTCGTGACGGTGGCGGAGGGAGTGGTCGTGGTGGTGCCGCAGCCGGTGAGCAACAGCACCGAAAGTACCACGGCGAGGAGCAGCTTTTTCACAACGTTAACCTCACCTCCCGTGTCCCTGCCGTACCTGACGAGGGGAAAATCCTTCCTTAACTCCCTTTACGAAGGGGAGGCAACCCAACTTCTACAAACTCTCCACTTCCTGCATGAGGGCCTCGAGGTAGTCCGCCTCCGCCACGGTGCGGAGCTTCCGCCCCTTCTTGAAGATGACGCCCCGCCCCTTGCCGCAGGCGATGCCCACGTCCGCGTCCTTCGCCTCGCCGGGGCCGTTGACCACGCAGCCCATGACGGCCA
>DAOUEG010000009.1:0-7009 GCA_034430495.1 Dehalococcoidales bacterium | reverse complement strand
GCCTGCCGGAGCAGGTGCGCCAGCTCCGCGCGGAGTGGGACATCAAGCCCGTCTTCAAGATGGTGGACACCTGCGCCGCCGAGTTCGAGGCCGCCACGCCCTACTTCTACAGCACCTACGAGCAGGAGAACGAGGCCCTGCCGGAGCCGGTAAACAAGGCCGTCGTCATCGGCAGCGGGCCCATCCGCATCGGGCAGGGCATCGAGTTCGACTACTGCTCCGTCCACTCCGCCTGGGCGCTGCGGGAGGCCGGCTACCAGTCCATCATGATCAACTCCAACCCGGAGACGGTCTCGACCGATTTCGACACGAGCGACCGCCTCTACTTCGAGGCCCTCGACGAGGAGAGCGTCCGCGACATACTGGAGAACGAGACCGGCAGCGGCGACGCCCCCGGCTCCATCGTCCAGTTCGGCGGGCAGACGGCCGTCAACCTGGCCGACCCGCTCTCCCGGGCCGGTATGCCCATCATCGGCTCCAGCGCCGAGGCCATCGAGCTCGCCGAGGACCGCCGCCGCTTCGAGGTCTTCCTGGACGGCCTCTCCATCCCGCAGCCGCCCGGCGCCGGCGTCACGTCCCTCGACGAGGGGCTGGAGACCGCCCAGCGCATCGGCTACCCGGTCATGGTGCGGCCGAGCTTCGTGCTCGGCGGGCGGGCCATGGAAATCGTCTACAACGCCACCGAGCTCGTCCGCTACGTGGGACTGGCGATGGAGCTCGACACCGGCCACCCGGTGCTGATCGACAAGTACCTCCAGGGCAAGGAGGTGGAGGTGGACGCGATCGGCGACGGGGAACGGGTGCTGATACCCGGCATCATGGAGCACATCGAGCGCGCCGGCGTCCACTCCGGCGATTCCATGGCCGTCTACCCCGGCGTCAACCTGCGGCCGGAGGAGGTGGCGCTGCTGGTGGACTACACCGTGCGCATCGGGCTCGGGCTGAAAATCCAGGGGCTGATGAACATCCAGTTCGTCATCATGCGGGGCGCGGACGGCGGCGAGTCCTCCATCTACGTGCTGGAGGTCAACCCGCGGGCCAGCCGCACCGTACCCTTCCTCTCCAAGGTGACCGGCGTGCCGATGGTCAACGTCGCCACCAAGGTCATGCTCGGGGTGAGTCTGGAGGAGCAGGGCTACGAGACGGGCCTCTGGCCGGTGAAGGACCTCGTCGCCATCAAGTCGCCGGTCTTCTCCATGTCCAAGCTGACCGGGGTGGACACCTACCTGGGGCCGGAGATGAAGTCCACCGGCGAGGTGATGGGGATTGACTACACCTTCGAGGCCGCCCTCGCCAAGACCATTTTGGCCGCCGGGCTGGCCCTGCCGACGGACAGCGCCGTACTCTGCTCCATCGCCGACCGGGACAAGGCGGAGGCCCTGCCCATCATCCGCAAGGTGGCCGCCACCGGGGTCAAGCTCTACGCCACCGAAGGGACGGCCTCCATGATACAGACAGCCGGGATGGCGGTGACGCGGACGAGCAAGAAGCTCGACGAGGGCCACCCCAACATCATTGACCTCATCAACGACGGCACCATCGGCGGGGTGGTCAACACCATCACCGGCGGGCAGTACACCCCGTTCCGGGACGGCTTCTACATCCGCCGCGCCGCCGCCGAGAAGCGCATCCCCTGCTACACGTCGCTCGATACCTTCCGCGCCGCCGCCGAGGTGGTCGCCCGGGGCATCAAGGACTCGTCCGCCCAGCCGCTGCCGGACTACCGCAACGGGAGGCCGGCGTGAACCAGACCCACGCCCCGGTGCTGTCCTCCCTGGAGGTCAGCGCGGACGCCTACCTGCTCCGGCTGGAAGCGCCGGAAATCGCCCTGGCGGCCAAACCGGGCCAGTTCGTCATGGTGCGCTGCGGGGGCGACACGGTACTGCCGCGCCCCTTCAGCGTCCACCGCGTCAGCGAGGACAGCGTCTCGCTGCTCTTCGCGGCGGTGGGGACGGGCACGCGCCGGCTGGCGGCGCTGCGGCGGGGGGACACGGTGGCTATCTTCGGGCCGCTCGGCCGCGGCTTCACCGTGCCGGACAATGTCCGCAACCTGCTGCTCGTCGCCGGGGGGCTCGGCATCGCGCCGCTCGTCTTCCTGGCGGAGACGGCCGCCTGCGACGACCGCAAGGTGACCATCATCCAGGGGGCGCGCTCGGGGAGAAATCTGATGCCGGTAAGTTTCGCCCAGTCGAGCCACGAGAAGGGCATCGAGCCGGGCGCGGTCCACGTCGTCAACGTCACCGAGGACGGCACCGAGGGTCTCCAGGGTCTGGCGACGGACTTCGTGGCGGCCTACGCGGAGGAGGCCCAGGGGGTCTACGCCTGCGGGCCGCGGCCCATGTACCGCTCGCTGGCGGAGGCCTGCGGGCCGACCGGCCTGCCGGTGCAGGTATCGCTGGAAATCGTCATGGGGTGCGGGACGGGGGTCTGTTACGGCTGTACCATCCGCACGGCCCACGGGCTGAAGCAGGTCTGCCGGGACGGGCCGGTCTTCGATTTGAAAGACGTGGACCTGGACAGCCTCGGCGGGCTATAGGCCGAGCAGGTCGAGCAGCCGCCCGAGGACCAGCTTCAGGCGGCCGAGCGGCCGCCGGCCCGCCACCTGCCTGCCCGCCGCCCGGAGCCCACACTCCTGAGCGTAGCGGACGGTCATTTCCGACTCAGTCCTGAGCACGTCGCAGTTTCTTCAACCCATGGTGCCGGTCCCTTCAACCCATCATTATACAACTTCGGCGCCCGGCGCCGTGATTTTTCTCATACGGTGCAGGGCGCCACGCCTGTCGAGCTTTGACAGATGAGGCTGTCTGCGGCTATAATGAGTGCGGAAAAATCCTGAAACGAGGTGAGCTGTCATGGCGAATCAGGTAGGCAAACGCTACCGCTGCACCGTTTGCGGCGCCGAGGTTATCATTACCAAGGGCGGCGACGGCGAAATCAAGTGCTGCGACAAGCCCATGGAGCAGAAACAGTAACGAATCCCGGGAGGAAAGTAAGATGCCCAGCCAACTCGGCAAACGATATGTCTGCGAAGTCTGCGGGACGGAAGCGCTCAGCACCAAGGCCGGTGAGGGGACGCTGACCTGCCACGACAAGCCAATGAAAATCCAGGAAGCCCGGCCTATCCCCTCCTCCGACTAACCACCCCAGCCCTGCCGGGCTCCTCAACCGAACTGCGTCTTAATTGGACCGGGCGAACCACCGGTTAAGCGGCGGGTTTTTCCGCTGGGGCTTCCGCCGCCGGTTGGGCCTTCGCCTGGTTCAGCTTTTTCATCAGCCGTGCCTTGCGGCGCGCGGCGTTGTTGGCGTGGAGAATCATCTTCTCCGCCGCCTTGTCCAGGGAAACCACGGCCGTCTTGACGGCGTCTTCGGCGGCGGCCAGGTCCCCGTCCATGATGAGCTTTTCCGCCCTGGTAATGTTGGTCTTCACGGCGCTGCGGGTGGATTTATTCGCGTCCCTCCGGCGGGAAGCCACCCGGGTGGCCTTCATGGCAGACTTCTTGGTCAAGGTCTTCCTCCGTTACTTTTTCGCGGCGCCGGCGTCCTTGGCCGTCGGCTGCGGTTCGCCCTGGCCCGCTTTTTTCTTGTTCCGGTCGTCCCCCACCCGGGAGACGCTTACCACGCCTTTGACGGCGTCTACCTTCTTCAGTACCTGACTCAGCTGGTCCAGGCCGGTTATCTCGATGGTCAGGTGCAGGGTCACGTTCTGGCCGTTCCCGTCCGCCATGTTGAGGGAGGTGATGTTCACCTTCTCGTCCGCCATGGCGGTGGTCACGTCCCGCATGAGCCCGACGCGGTCTTGCGCCTCCACCACCACCCGCACCTGGTAGTGGTCATCGCCCCGGCCCCACTCCACCGGAATGAGGCGTTCTTTCTCCTCTTCCTTGAGGATGTTGGGACAGTCCGCCCGGTGGACGGTAACGCCGCGGCTGCGGGTGATATACCCAATTATAGCATCTCCGGGCACCGGATGACAGCACTGGGCGATGTTGACCATCAAATCACCGACGCCGAGCACCTGGACGCCCGTCCCGCCGGAGCGCGTCGGCGAGACGACGGCGATGATATCGTCCTCCTCCCGCACCTGGGAGGCCAGCCGGGTAATAATCTGGTTGGAGGTGATGGTGCCGTTGCCGAGCGCCACCAGGAAGTCGTCCAGGTTGGTGTAGCCGAAGAGCTCGGAGAGGGTCTGCCGCTCCGCCTGGAGGCCGAGACGCTTGAGCTCCTTCTCCATTATCTGGCGCCCGCGCTCGATGTTCTCCTCGCGCTCCTGCTTGTTGAACCACTGCCGAATCTTGGTCTTGGCGTGGGTGGTGCGCACGTAGCCCAGGTTGGGGTTGAGCCAGTCCAGGCTCGGGCCGCGGGAGCCCTTGGCGGAGATGATCTCCACCACGTCGCCGTTCTTCAGCTCGTAGTTGAAGGGCACCAGTTTGCCGTTGACCTTGGCCCCCACGCAGCGGTTGCCGAGGTCCGTGTGGACGCGGTAGGCGAAATCGAGCGGCGTGGCGCCGCGGGGCAGGTCTTTAATCTCGCCGCGGGGGGTATAGACGAAGACCTGGTCAATGAAGATGTCTGTCTTGACGGACTCCAGGAACTCCTCGGCGCCGCTCAGCTCGCGGTGCCATTCGATGAGCTGCCGCAGCCAGGCCACCCGCTCCTCGAACTTCATGTCCGCGCTCTGGCCCTGCTTGTAGCGCCAGTGGGCGGCCACGCCGTACTCCGCCACCCGGTGCATCTCCCAGGTCCGTATCTGGACCTCGATGGGCGTGGTCCCGAAGGCCCGGACGGCGGTGTGGATGGCCTGGTAGCCGTTGGGCTTGGGGTTGGCGATGTAGTCGTCGAAGGCCTCCGGCATGGGGTGCCAGAGGCTGTGGATGATGCCGACGGCGGTGTAGCACTCCGGCACGGTGTTGACGGACACCCGGAGCGCCAGCAGGTCGTAAATTTCATCGAAGTGCCGCCCGACAGCAGCGTAACGCTCTTTCTTCTGGTAGATGCTGTAGATGTGCTTGGCGCGGCCGGTAATCTCTGCGGCGAGGCCCATCTTGTCGAACTCTTCCTGCAGCCGCGTGATGGCGCTGGCGATGAACTTCTCCCGCTGGTTCCGGCGGACGTTGATGAGCCGGGCGATGGTCTCGTACTCCCGGGGGTTGAGGTACTGGAAGGAGAGGTCCTCCAGCTGCCACTTGAGCTCCCAGATGCCGAGCCGGTGGGCGAGCGGCGCGTAGATGTCCATCGTCTCCTGCGCGTTCTTGAGCTGCCGGTCCGGCGGCAGGGCTTCCAGCGTCCGCATGTTGTGGAGCCGGTCCGCCAGCTTGATGAAGACGACGCGCAGGTCCTCCGCCATGGCCACCAGCATCTTGCGCAGGTTCTCCGCCTGGGTGGCGCTGGTGACGGTGCCGGAGGTGGCGAGGGACACCTTGCCCAGCTTGGTGACGCCGTCCACCAAGGAGGCGATTTCCGCCCCGAACTTCTCGGAGATTTCCTCTATCGGCACGCCGGTGTCTTCCGGGATATCGTGGAGGAGCGCCGCGGCGAGGGTGCTGGCGTCCATCTGGAGCTCCGCCAAGATGACGGCGGTCTGGAGGGGGTGTTCCAGGAAGGGTTCGCCGGAGAGCCGCACCTGCCCGGCGTGCTTTTCCGCGGCGTAGCGGTAGGCCTCTTCCAGCAGGGGGAGCTTGTCCGCCGGGAGATACGCTTTCGCTTTCTCCAGGAACGCGTTGTATTCCATCACCATACCGGGTCGCCCTGCCCCTCCGGGTAGCGTCTCAACATAATAATGTAAGTATATCTCAAACCCGATGCACTGTAAAACGAACCGAGCCCCCGGTGTGCCCCCTCCTTTACAGTCAAACGGCGTTTCCTGTATCCTGTTGGCAGGACAGGAAAGGAGCGGCAGCGTGTACCAGGCCCCGCGCGGGACGCAGGACATTCTCCCGGAAGACCAGCCGTACTGGCGGTTCGTGGAGGCCACGGCCGCCGCCGTCGCCGGGCTGTACGGGTACCGCCGCCTGGACACCCCCGTCTTCGAAGATACCGCCCTCTTCAGCCGCTCCGCCGGGGAGTACACGGACATCGTCCAGAAAGAGATGTACACCTTCGACGACCGCGGCGGCAACAGCCTGACCCTCAAGCCGGAGGGCACCCCGGCCGCCTGCCGCGCCTACCTCCAGCACGGCATGCAGAACCTGCCCCAGCCCGTCCGTCTCTACTACCTCTCCCCCATTTTCCGCTATGACCGCCCCCAGGCCGGGCGCTACCGCCAGCACTACCAGTTCGGCTGCGAGGCCTTCGGCGACGGCGACCCCGCCATTGACGCCGAGATTATTGACCTGTCCTGGCGGTTCTTCACCGCCCTCGGCCTCAAGGACCTCAGCCTCCAGCTCAACAGCATCGGCTGCCCGGAGTGCCGCCCGGCCTACCTGAAAGCCCTGACGGACTACTACGCGGACCACGTTGACCGGCTCTGCGCGGACTGCAAGGTCCGCCTGGAGAAGAACCCGCTGCGCCTGCTCGACTGCAAGCAGCCGTCCTGCCAGGCCATCGCCGATAGCGCCCCGCCCCAGGCGGAGAGCCTCTGCGAGGCCTGCGCGGAGCACCTGGCCGCCGTCCGGCACCACCTGGACCTGCTCGGCATCCCCTACGCCATGAACCACCGGCTGGTGCGCGGGCTGGACTACTACACCCGCACCGTCTTCGAGATACAGCCCCTCAGCGAGGGCGGCCAGAGCACGATAGGCGGCGGGGGCCGCTACGATAACCTCATCGGCGAGCTCGGCGGCAAGCCCACGCCGGCGGCCGGCTTCGCCACCGGCATCGAGCGCATCATCCTCAACCTCAAGGAGCAGGGCGTCACGCCGCCGCCGGTCCCCGGTCTCCGCGTCCTCGTCGCCTGGCTCGGGGACGCCGCCCGCGACGCGGCCGTCAAACTCACCGCCGCCCTCCGGGACGCCGGCATCGCCGCCGTCACCACCACCGGCGGGCGGAGCCTCAAGGCCCAGCTGCGGCTGGC
>DAOUEG010000008.1:0-12787 GCA_034430495.1 Dehalococcoidales bacterium | reverse complement strand
TGAATGGCAGGACGCGTGCCTATTATAGTCCATGCCTTGAAACCCCGGCAAATGGGGAACAGCCCCCTTGCAACTTGCCCGGCACGATGGCATAATGCCAGCGAGGTTTTACGGCCGCGCCCGCGGGCGCGGCCGGTCTGCCTATGACGCTGGAAACGGTTGCCCAGATAATCGCCTTCGTCGGGCTGCTGGTGTTCGCCGCCCACCTCTTCACCGGGATTTTCAGCAGGACCCGCATCCCGGACGTGCTGCTGCTCATCGCCATCGGCATCGTGGTGGGGCCGCTGCTCGGGCTCGTATCGCCGGAGCAGTTCGGCTCGGTCGGGCCCGTCTTCACCACCATCACCCTCATCATCATCCTCTTCGAGAGCGGCGTCGCCCTCAAGCTCAACATGCTCAAGTCCGCCCTCGGCGGCGCCTTGGCGCTCGCCCCGCTCAGCTTCTTCCTCACCATGGGCATCGTCGCCGGCGTGTCCATCTGGCTGGCGGACCTGCCCGTCCTCCCGGCCTTCATCCTCGGCGCCATCGTCGGCTCCACCTCGGAGGCCGTCGTCATCCCCATGGTGCGCCAGCTCAAAGTCAAGGAGGAGGTCAGCACCCTCCTCTCGGTGGAGTCCTCCATCAACGATGTCCTCTCCATCGTCATCACCATCGCCCTCGTCCAGTCCTGGGTCAGCGGCGAGTTCAAGCCCATTGACGTCTCCGGCAACCTCATCGCTTCCTTCCTGGTGGCGCTCGTCTTCGGCATCGTGGGGGCCCTCGTCTGGTCAACCCTCCTCCACTGGTTCCACACCATCAAGAACGCCATGTTCACCACGCCGGCCTTCGTCTTCGTCATTTACGGCCTCACGGAAATCATGGGCTTCAGCGGGGCCATCGCGGCGCTCGCCTTCGGCGTGACCATCGGCAACATCGAGTCCATCAACATCCCCATCTTCCGCCGCAACCGGGAGCGGGAGCCGGTCGGCCTCAACGAGACGGAGAAGGTGTTCTTCTCGGAGGTGGCCTTCCTGCTCAAGTCCTTCTTCTTCATCTACCTGGGGCTGTCGCTGGAGCTCATCAGCCAGTGGCTCATCATCGTGGGGCTCATCTTGACGGGTATCGCCTTCGTGCTGCGCATCCCGGCCGTCAAGATGTCCATCCGCCAGCCCATGGCGGACAAGGAAGCCGCCGTCATGGCGGTGATGGTGCCCAAGGGGCTGGCGGCCGTCGTCCTGGCCAGCATCCCGGCGCAGCTCGGCATCACCGGCGCCCAGACCATCCAGAGCGTTACCTACGGGGTGGTGCTCTTCAGCATCGTCGGCACGAGCGTCCTCGTCCTGCTGCTGGAAAAGACGCCCCTGCCCAGGCTCTACGGCTGGATGATGCAGACCTCTCCCGCCGCCGGCATCACCAAGCAGGTGTTCCGCCGGGAGAAGGTGACCGCCAAGACTCCGCCGATACGTCCCGCCGGGGACAAGCTCTTCGGGGGCGGCGAAGGCGGGGCCGGGCCTGACGGCTAGTCCCGCTTGGCCGGCGTTTCCCTGACCCGGGAAAGCACCGTCTGCACCGCGTTGGACATGCGGTACTTGCTGTTGCCGGTATCTTCGTAGTAGCGGGTCAGCGTTTCCAGCGAGCGCTGCTGCTCCTTGCTCACCGGCAGGTAGGCGATGTCCACGTCCTCGCCGCGCTTCACGACGAGCACCCGCGTCGGGCGCCCGTTCTTCTTCTCCTCGGTGGCCAGCTCCAGGTCCGTCTTCCGCACCAGCCGCACCGGCACGGTCACGATGGCCATGTCCCCGTCGCTGTCGATGACGAGCAGCCGCTGCTCCTGTGAGGACGTCCGCTCGTCCGGCGCGAGCCGCTTCAGCATGACCAGCGGGTAGCGGTACGAGGCCTTGTAGATGGGCATGGAGACCTCGATCTCGTGCTCCGGGTAGTAGGGGAGCCGGTTGAGCACCTTGGGGATGAGCGGGACGGATTCCTTGCGCCGACGCTTCTTCCGCCCGTTGATGAGCTGCTCCCGTCCGGCCGTCCCCCGCGCGATGATTGGCTTGACATAACGCTTGAGGATGTCCGGCATGGTGCCCTTCGTCAGCGCGTGGTCGAGGATGCGCTCCAGCGCCCAGCGGGACTCGTCGTCAATGGCGACCACCGTCGGGATGAACCGCCCCGGCGCCGTCTCCAGCCCCACCGTGGCGAACGGCGTGGCGCTGCCGCCGCGGCTGGCCGCGTTCCGCTTGGCCAGTTGGTAGATGGAACGGCTCATCACGGACGCGAAGAGGTTGCCCTCGCCGTCACAGTAGAGCATCCGCACCTTCCCGCGCGGCATCTTCTCGTCTTCGTAACGGACCGGCTGGAGGAAAAGGACGTCGTGCGGTTCGTTGCTCTTGAAAAGTCCCATATAGTTGCCCGGTTTCAGTTTACAGCCTCATGGTAGGGCCGGGGAGGACGTTTGTCAATAGGAGGTTTGTACCGGGCGGGTACCGGCTCAGCCCCGCGCCATGGCCGCTTTCTTCCGTTCCGCCGGCATCTTCTCGATGGCGTAGCGCAGCGCCGTCCGCGGCATCGCCGCCCGGTGGGCCATCACGTAGTTGAAGACCTCGTCCTCGTGGGCCTCGGCGGCGGCTTTCAGCATCCAGCCGTAGCCCTTCTGCACCAGGTCTTCGCCGTCGGCCAGCAGCCGGTCGGCTATCTCGAAGATGTCCTCCAGGAACAGCCCCCGCCGCGCCGGGATGATGAGGGAGACCGCCGCGCCCCGCCGCACCCACGGGTTCGCCGAGGCCGTCCACCGCTTCAGATCGGCTAGGAACGCCGGGAACTTCGTCACCAGCGCGCCGATAGGATGGTTGCAGAGCGTATCGCAGTGGGCCCAGTTGTGGACGTACTCGTTGAGCCACCGCTCGTAGACCCGGAAATCGCTCTCCTCGTAGCGGGGCTCCAGCCGCTCCGCCCAGCCGATGGCCACCGCCCCCTCCTCGTAGTAGCCCGATGCCAGCAGCTCCTCGCCGAGGCGGTAGATGTCCTCCTTGGACCGGTCCTTGACCTCTTTCCAGAAGAGCCCGCTCACCCGGCGCATGTCGGCCGTCTTGAGGCCGTAGGCGGTGACCCCCTCCTTGAAGAAACGCTGGAAGCTGGCCAGCGTCGCCGGGTCGGCCGCCGCTTTGAGCTCCCGCCGGATGTCGCCGATGATATCGCTCACGTCGCCCGCCTCCCGGAACGTCGTTCCGCCGTAGTATACCCCTTTGCCCCGCGCCGCGCCAGCGTTGATTTGTGTCGCATGGGACAGAGTTGACTTCCGCCGCCAAACGTGCCGATAATGTTGACCGTACCACTCGGTTTTTCAGGAGGAACCCGCATGGAAGTCAGCCAGGCAATCCGCGAACGGCACAGCATCAGGACGTTCAAACCGGACCCCGTCCCGCTCGAGGTGGTCCGGGATATCATGGAGCAGGCCGTCTGGGCCCCTTCCTGGGCGAACACCCAGCCCTGGGAGTTCGCCGTGGCCGCCGGCAAGGCCCTGAAAGAGATACAGGAAGGCTTCCTGGCCCGCGGCGTGGCCGACCCCAAAAGCGAGGTCCCGCGCCCCTACGAGTTCCCGGAGCCCTACATGGGCCGCATCCGGGCCCTCCAGCCCAGGGACCGCAAGGAGATGACCCCGGAGGAGATGAAGGAGCGCACCCTCGTCAACTTCACCAACTACGGCGCCCCGGTCTGCATCTACCTGCTCATCGGCAAAAACTTCTACTTCCAGTCCGGCGGCATCAACTCCTGGTCGCTCTACGATTCCGCGTCCTGCATCCAGAACATCATGCTGCTCGCCACGGCGGCCGGTCTCGGCACCATCGCCCAGGCGCAGGCGGTCGTCTACCCGGACATCATCCGCCGCGTCCTCAAGATACCGGAGGACAAGCTCATCGCCCTCGGCATCTCCCTGGGCTACGAGGACAGGGAGGCGCCGCCCCGCGAGGCCCGCTCCACCCGCGAGCCCCTCGATAAGACAGTAACCTTCCACGGGTTCCGCTAGACCGCTTCCCGTCGAGGAACGTGACCCACCGGCGGCGGCCCGCCTCCGGCGGGCCGCCGCCCTTTGCCCCCCTGTCATTCCGAACCCGTCCCCGGCGCCGTTTGTCATTGCGAGGGAGTCCGCACGCGGCGGACGACCGTGGCAATCTCACTGCTTGCCCTGAACCGTTCGCAGGACCGGCCCTCCCTCTCCCTCGATGGGAGAGGGTCGGGGTGAGGGTGACGTCCATTCGTCATCGCGAGGGACCGTAGCGACCGTGGCAATCTCAGCCTCCGTACTCCCTGGGTGAATGACCGCCGTCGGCACCGGTCTGTTGCCTCCCTTTGTAAAGGGAGGTCAGGAGGGATTTTTCTCGCCGTTCCCTTTGTAAAGGGAGGTCAGGAGGGATTTTTTGCCCCTCTCTCTTTCGTTAAGGGAGATTGAGAGGGATTTTTCTCCCTCCCTTACCTCCCCTTCCCCTCGGGGAAGGGGCCGGGGGATGGGGTTTCTCACTAAAACTAGTGCCCCCTTCCCTTCATAAATACCTCAAGGGAAGGGGGGTCAGGGGGATAGGTTCACCAAGCAGTACCCCCTCTCCGTTAACGGAGAGGGGGCCAGGGGGTGAGGTACTACGACGTAAAAACCGCGACAAAATCCCCTTGACATTAGCACACAAGTTCTAGTATACTCTCGTTGCGGCCTAAAAAACGTACGCCGCACGGGGGTGTAGTGCGCCGTGAAACTCGCGATTTCCAAAGCTAACCGGGCCCGCCGGATGGTGACCGGCCCAGTCCTCGCCCGCTCCGAAGCTACGAAATAGGACACATTTTGTAAAAATCGCCTGATTTGAAAAATTCCGCGCCGGTGTCATGGTCTACCCAAAATCCGGCCGGTGCTCGGCCCGCTTAGACCCTCGTCTTCTGCCAGCGCCCCGTCCGGAAGTAGATGAAGTAGACCACCGCGGAGAACACCGCCCCCGCCACGATCGCCCACCGGATGCCCAGCACTCCCAGGCCCATCCAGTGGGGCAGCACCAGCGCCAGCGGTATCTCCACCACCCACAGCATCGCCAGGCTGATGATCATGTTCGGCACCGTGTCGCCCGCGCTGGCGATGCAGTTCTGCAGCACGGATGCGAACCCCATCACGAAGAACTCCGCCACCGCGATGCGGACGAACGTCGCGCCCACCTCAACGAGCAGCGCGTCGCTCGTGAAAGCGTACATGATGTCGTTCGGCCAGATGAGCAGGGCCACGCACAGCACCGCCATGATGGCCTGGATGATCCCCACCGCCGTCCAGACGCTGCGCTTGGCCCGCTGCGGCTGCCCCGCCCCCAGGTTCTGCCCCACCAGCACCCCGGCCCCGTTCCCGAGCCCCATCGCGGGCAGGAACACGAACATCTCTACACGCGCCACCAGCGTGTGGGCCGCCACCGCCAGCGTCCCGAACGGCGCGATGAGCACCGTCAAGATGAACTGCCCGATGGACCGCTGCGTGTTCATCACCAGCGCCGGAATGCCGATGCGGAAAATCCGCCCCACTATCTGGAGGTCCGGCTTGAAGTCCGCCTTGTGGAGCCGCAGGGCGGTACGCCCGGACCACAGCAGCCACAGCCCCGCCAGCGCCCCCCAGCTCTGCGAGATGACGTTGCTGAGCGCCGCCCCGGATACCCCGAGCTGCGGGAAGAAGCCGATGCCCAGCACCAGCAACGGGTCGAGCGTCACGTGGATGATGCGCGCCGAGCCCTCGATGAGCATCGGACGGACGGTGTCCCCGGCGGACTGCACGCTGAAAAGCGTCATCACCATCAGGTCCTGGGCGATCCACCCGTAGAACATCACCCGCAGGTAGGCCATGCCTTCCTCGATGACGTCCGGCGCGACGCCCATCAGGTCCATGATGTGCCGCCCGGCCAGCAGCCCGAGTATCATCATCAGGCCGCCCCAGCAGACGCCCAGCAGCACCGCCTGCGCCGCCACGTGGTCCGCCTGAGCCTGCTCCCTGGCCCCGATGAACCGCGCCACCAGCGCCCGCACGCCGATGATGAGGCCGAAGTCCATGGACATGATCATCATGATGATGATGCTGGCGACTCCCACCCCCGCGATGGCCGCCGGCCCGAGCCGCCCTATCCATATCATGTCCACGATCTGGCTGGTGGCGAACAGGCCCTCCATCACCACCATCGGCCACGAGAGCAGCACCAGGTTCCCGGCGATGGGGCCTTCCGTCCAGTTCCGGACGGCGGCGGGCGTGCGCTTGCTCGGTTTCGTGTTCAAACGCGCCTTTCTCCCGGATACGTCGGGACGGCAGGGAAGATGAGGCCCGGGAAAACCCGCGCCGCCGGGTCGCGGCGGCGGGTCACTCCATCTTACTGGAACGCTGTCCGGGTGTCAATGGGCGGGCCGCCGCGTTTTGACGCCCGCCGCCGTATGCCGTATCATGGGCGGAGCACGCTTTCCAGGAGGTAGCCCTTCCATGCCTGACTTCAACGGTGAGCAGTACGTCGCCCGCGCGCCCCTCTACGAGGCCGCCGCCGGTATCAAGAACCGCCAGAGCCCCACCATGACCCTCATGAGCGATGCCCAGGTCCCCGGCGCCAACCACTACATCGCGCTCGGCTGGATTTACGGTATCCCGGACCCCAACCCCCACATCCACGAGCACGTCCATGACTACGACGAAATCGTCCTCCACTGGGGCATGGACTGGAAGCACCCCCAGGTGCTCGGCGCGGAGATCGAGTTCTACATCGGCGGTCAGCCGGTCACCTTCGATACCACCACCGGCGTCTACATCCCCGCCGGCGTGCCCCACGGCCCGCTCACCTGGAAGAAGTTCGAGCGGCCCCACGTCGAGATGACCATGATGCTCGGCTGCGGTGACATCGAGAAAGGCTGGGGCGCCAGCGGCGTCGGCCGGCCCAGGGACAACCCGCCCCGCATCGTGGACCCGGACTTTGACTACGAGCAGTACGTCGTCCGCTCCCCCATGCGCGAATCCCCCGGCTCCCTCTCCGGCAGGGGCCGCCAGAGCCCCACCATGACCTACATGAGCGGCGCCCAGGTGCCCGGCGTCAAGACCTACATCGAGTTCGGCTGGATTTGGTCGCCCCCGGACAACATCAGGGAGATGAAGCACGACAACTTCGATGAAATCGTCCTCCACATCGGCGGCGACCCGGACCACCCGGAAGACCTCGGCGCGGACATGGTCTTCGGCATCGGCGGGCAGCGCCTGACGTTCGACAAGAACTTCGGCATGTTCATCCCCCGCGGCGTGGCCCACGGCCCGTTGGAGTGGCAGGAGGTCCGCCGCCCGCACATCGAGATGGCCATCATGCTCGGCGCCGGTACCCTCAAGGAAGGCTGGGGCTTCGATATCACCGAGATGGCCGCCCGCCGCGCCGCCGCCCGGCAGGCGAACACGGAGCAGGGTAACTCATAGGGAATAATCTCCAAGGACAAAGCGAGGCCCGGTGCATCGGTACCGGGCCCTGTCGCTGGATTTGCGTTTCCCCGGGATTTATGATGATAATTTCCTAATACGCCTTCCCCGGAGGGACCATGAACGAGCCGCCCCTGAGAAAATACCCGCTGACCGTGCGCCTGCTTCACTGGCTGCACACCATCGCCTTCATCATACTGGCTATCACCGGCATCATGCTGGCAGCCGGCGGGACCGGGCAGACCTCGCTCGCGTCCTTCCACACCTCCCTCGGCCACTTCTGGGTCGCCCTGCCGGTCATCTTCCTCATCATCCGCCCCCGGGCCGCCTTCCGCGGCGTCCGGCTGCTCTGCCGCTGGGGCTGCGATGACGTCGCCTGGCTGCGGGCCGCACCGCGCTACTACCTCCGCGGCGACCATTCCACCATGCCGCCGCAGGGGTTCCTCAACACCGGCCAGAAACTCTGGTGGCTCGTCACCTTCGTCACCTGGGCGCTCCTCGCCGTCAGCGGGCTCATCAAGGAGATCGTCGCCAAGAGCGGCACGCCCCCCATCCTCCACACCATGACCGCCCTCCACAACGCGGCCTTCGGCGTGGCCGGGGTGGTCTTCCTCGTCCACCTCTATTTGGCCCTCTTCCATCGCCAGTCCCTCGTGGCCATGCTGACCGGCAACATGGATGCCGCCTACGCCCGGGAGAACCACGCCGAGTGGTACGCGGAGACCACCGGGAAGCCGGACCGTCCGGCCGGTGGCTAGTCCCCCTGCGGCAGCCCCCAGTTCTTGAACGCCTGCTTGTAGAAGTCCGGCTGCGGGAAGTCCGGCTGCATCATCATCTGCTCGTTGGCGTAGCGGGAATCCTTGAAAAACGTCTTCAGTCCCGTCATGAAGCCGGGCAGCTTGCGCCGCGGGATGGAGAATATCATCTCGCCCGGTAACGTCAGCGCGCGGACGCGCTCGCCGGGGTCGGGCAGGTTCACCCAGTACTCGTTATTGATAATGGCGTTGGTGACGCTGTAGGCACAGGAGAAGGGGAAGACGTTGGACTTGACCTTCGGGCGCTCCTCGTCCTTCAGGGTCAGCAGCATCGTTCGGAGCTGGTCGGTGGACGCGTAGATAAGGACGACGTCCGGCTCGAAGCTCGTCTCGGCCAGCGGCGCGCTCAGGATGCCCGGGTACTGCCCGTGGGGGAAGCGGGCGTAGAGGTTGGCTGCCTGCGCGCCGGGACGCTCCGGGAACGGCACCTGGCCGTAGGCCATGGCCGGGCCGGGGCACCAGTGGTCTTCCTTGAACATGGCCACCGCCTGCCGGTCCCGCCGGGACAGCGCGAACGCCTGGCACTGGGCGTAGTGGTGGCCCTCCCGGTGGGGGCGGACGGCGCCGGCCGGGATTTCTTCCTCCGAGGCAATCATCTTGACGGCGATGGGCGCCGTCTGGAGCCGCAGCACCTCTTCGAGCTGCCGGCCGTAGCGCTGGTAGGTCTTCACTCCTGGCATCACTGGTTTCCTCCCTTTCCTGGCGTTCCGGGCCTATTATGAACGCTGGCCCGCAAGATGACAAGTGCCTAAAAAAACGGGGGCCGCCTTTACGGCAGCCCCCGCACGAAGGGGGATCTTTTTGACGCGGTTCAGCAGCTGGAGCCGCCCTCCAGCACGAACCCTTCACCGTCGGGGTATTTCACATAGTCGAGGGTGTTGCCCTCGGTAAACGGCCTCACCATGTCGGCAATGAGCACGTCAATGCCGTTGATGGTAACCGGTTCCTCTCCCTGTTCCGGCTCGTCCAGAGCCATCCCCAGCCGGGGACCTCCTCAGCCCATCCCCTGGATGAAGATGCGCAGGTACTTCCCGGCGTTCGTGGCCAGGACTTCGTTGATCTTGTCGCGGGCGCTGTCCGTGATGACGACCATCCTGTTCCTCCAATAACTTTTGCCGGCCCGTTGTGGCCTAGGTTCATTGTAGGGCATGAACCCCCCGGGGGTATGTGATTTTTATCACGTTCGCTGTTGGGTGGTTCTTTGTGGCCATTCCCGCAAAAAGAAACCCGGGCGGGGAGTACCCGCCCGGGTAGGGAACTGGTTTCAGGTCAGGAATTAGTCACGCCGCATGTTCCAACCCCAGTAGACGACGAAGCCCGCGGCGATGGCGCCGATGACGCCGATGATGATGGGCCACAGCCATCCGGTACCGGTGACCGGCTCGGCCGCGCCGGAGCTGGGTGCCACGATGACGGTCGAGCTCACGCTCGGACCCGGGATCGGGACGTTGGTCACGATCGGCGTCGGCGAAGGAGCGATGACGGTCGGCGTGGACGTGGCCGTCGCGGTGGGCGTCGCCGTGGCCGTCGCGGTGGGCGTCGCCGTCGGGGTCGCCGTCGTAGGCGTCGGTATGGGTGTCAATAGGGCGAAGACGGTGAAGTGGTCCGTCGTGCCGCTGACGGTGCCGGTTGCCGGATCATAGTGAACGTTGCTGATGATGATCCAGTTCTGGTTTTGATCGCTCCAGTAGGCGATGGTCGAGTTCTGAGCGACCTCTTCTGCGATGCCTGCGGGTACGTTGAACGTGATGGTGACCGGCGGGTCGAAGTGAGCGCCGGTCGGCCCGAAGTTGTACGCGGTCGGAATTTGATAGAAGTAGCCAACAGGTTGCCCGTCAGCACCGACAGGACCTATGCCTCCAGATTCTCCAGTGAGGGTGTTAATTTGGAATCCGGGCGCTTCGGTCACCGTGATTTGAGCTATCGGATTACCGTGGCTGTCCGTCGCCTTGGTGCCCGCCGGGATAGTAACGGAAGCGTTACCCTGGGTGGAGGTGACGGTGGTGCCGGTGGTGGTCTTGCCGGTCGTCGGGTCGTAGGTTAGCGTGCCCGGTGCGGGCGCGCCGCCGCCGCCAGCCGGCGCAGCCGGGGCCGCGGCCAGCGTGAAGGTGCTGGGCGTCGTCTGCGAGAATGCGGTGTTGATATTACCGGCCGTCAGGTAGGCCAGCACGATGATTTTATAGGTATCCGCCGTGGACCAGCCCGCGGGTGGCGTCCAGGAGATGGTGTAGGTCATCGTGGCCTGCTGGCCGGAGTACGGTGTGAAGCCGTAGCCGTAGCCGAAGCCGGAACCGGTCGTGGTGCCCATGCCGCCCGTGTAGCGGTAGCCGTAGCCGGACCGGGCGCCGGAGGTCCAGTAACCCCACGTGTTCCCGGACGTGCCGCTGACGGTGGCGCCGTTGATGGTGGTATTGACGTTCGTGCTCGGCGTCGAGGGGATCGGCAGCCCGCTCAGCGTGGTGGTGTAGGTGCCGGGGTGGCTGGTGGATTGGATGATGATGTCAATCGCCTGGACGGGCAGTACGTCCGTGTTGGCGACGGTGATAGTCACGGTAAACTGGTACGCTTGCCCGATGGTAGCGCTGGCGCCGTTCGCGACGCCCACCGTGACGGCCTTCACCGGTTTCGGCGAGGCGTTCCACAGGGCCACCGAGAATACGCATACCAGAATGGCCGCCAGGGCCAGCCTGGCGAGGGCGAGGGGGCTTTTCAACAGATTTGGCATACTGAACCTCCTTCGGTTGCCGGCTTCATATCGCTGCTCCATGATTTGCTGGTAGGCATGAGTTTTGCCCGCCCGCTTGAGCAGGGAGCGAGGTTTCGTCTCCAGGGCCGCGGCCAGCCTGACGATGACGTCGTCGCTGGGCGGCGGGATGAGCTGGTTCTCCATCTTGCTGATGTAGGTGGCGTCAACACCGGTCCGGGCGGCGAGTTCGGCCTGGGAGAGGCCTCGCTTCAGGCGGAGCTGCTTCAGGACCGCGCCGAAATCCGCGGACTTGCGCTGCCGGAAATTCCGCACGATGCTCCGGGGCAGCCGCTCCGCCAGGGCCAGCAGCTTGCTCCGGTCGTACCCGAGGGCATCCGCCAGGTCCGCGATTTTCTGCGCGCCGGGCGGCGGCACCAGGCCGTTTTCCAGCTTGGAGATGTAGGAATAGTGGACGTCGGCGCGTTCGGCCAGCTGGCGGACGCTCAGGCCCGCCTCGAGCCGCAGCTCCCGTAGTTTACTCCCGAACTTGTTGTTCATGCCAAACGCAGACCGTCCCTCTCTTGAGGGTATCACCTTGCATTATAGACAGTGTTGCATAAAAAATCAAGAGGGTTTCACGTATCATATCCGTCACATTTCATCAAGTGACCGCGCGTGTTGAAAATCCATTCAAGGTAGTTCCGGGGGCAGGCCCGGCGCCGGCACGACGGTCCATTTATACCCCGGCTGATGCCGGACGGCCGTCGTCGTCCCGCTCGCCGGTGGTCAATCCTGGAAAAAGATGTAGAATGGGGGATGAAGTTGTCCTGAGGAGCGGTAAGATGGAAAGCAGTCTCGATAGGGAAAAGGTCCGGCAAGTAGCCAAGGCCCTCGACGATGCTATCGAAAGGCACGATATGGACGTGCTCATCGCCTGTTTTTCCGAAGCGTGTGAGATACGGTTACCGGGGATTACCCTGGCCGGCCATGAAGGTTTACGCAAAGCGGTCAGCTGGATGTATACCTATTTGAAGGAGATAACCCTCGTTCCGGTGACGATACTGATTGAAGGCAACGTGTTCTTTGAGGAATTCATCGTCAAGACGACGGTCGGCGGCCATGACACCGAGGTGAAACAGGCCGAGGTTCTCATTTATGACGATAAGTATAGGGTAACAAGCCTTCGCCTCTATTTCGACCGTCTGGAGCTCGCCCGGAATTTTCCCGCCAACTTCATTGACCGCTGGCTGATCAAAAGGGTTAGCCGGGCATCTCTCAAGGGCTTGGCGGAGTAGTCCGTGCCGGCGTTCATCGAGGAAACAAGTCCTATCTGCGGCTGGTGGGCGGTAGAGGACTCGAACCTCTGGCCCCCTGCGTGTAAAGCACCGAGGTGCCGCCGCCTCCCTCCAGTCGTGCGATGAGACTCTCCCATAGCTGTGCCTCGGTAGCCAAACCGGGCGAAGCAGGGGCTCTCTTTGCCATGATGTGTTTCCTCCTTTCGGTGGGTTCGAAGTAGTGAAACTCGGTGGTCCGGCGAGGATGTGCGGGAACGATACCTCCATTGTAGCGACTGAGAAAGGGGGTTACCATTTCAAGGTTGGGGAGATTCCCGGGCTGACCCTGCCGAAAAAACGAACTTGGACGCGGTGAGTTGAGGCGGAGGTATCTGAACTGGTGTAAACAGGCCTGGAAATCAGCTATAAAAATGGGGTTTTATGGCATGGGGCTGGAGGACCGAACGGGAACGAGCCCGGGAAGGTTGGCCCCGAAACGGGCAGCTATCTCGAGACTAATAAGAGTAAGAGAGTTTCTCATAAGCCCTTGGTCGGTAGTTCGAGTCTACCCGCTGCC
>DAOUEG010000007.1:0-3738 GCA_034430495.1 Dehalococcoidales bacterium | reverse complement strand
CCGGCCGGGATGTACCTCGTGTTCCGGATGGTGCCAAAGGAAGTCGTCGCGGAGTACCGGGCGCGGGAGCCGCGGCGCGGGACACCGGGTATCATGGGGTGGGCGGCGGCCGCGGTGGTCCTGCTCGTCTGGGCGGCCGTCGCCGCGGCGGTCGTGCTGGCGGTGAAATAGACGGACAGGCGCCCCGTGGCGCGCCTGCGGCGGAAAGGTCCGGTTCGGTTGAAAGGTTGAGGGGGGTTAGGCTTCGACGCCCTGCGCCGTCAGGTAGTCCATGGCGTCCTGGACGGTGACGATTTTCTCGGCGGCCTCGTCGGGGATTTCGACCTTCTTGTCGTCCGTGGTGAAGGCCTCTTCCAGGGACATGATGAGTTCAACCAGGTCCAGGGAGTCGGCTCCCAGGTCCTCGACAAAGCTGGCCGTCGGCACGACGTCCTTTTCCTCGACGCCGAGTTGCTCCACGACGATCGCCTTGATCCTGTCAAACATGGTGGCCACTATATATCCCCCCTTGTCAGTCCCGGCGGTCGGTGTGCGCACTGACCGAGCCGAGGACTCCATTTACGAATTTACCGGATGTCTCGCTGCCGAACGACTTCGCCAGCTCGACGGCCTCGCTTACGGCAACGTTTACCGGTACTTTATTATCAAATAAAATCTCAAATATTGCAAGTCTGAGGACGTTCCGGTCAATGACGGCGATCTGGTCAACCGGCCAGGCGGGGGCGTAGGTCCGTATCTGCGCGTCGAGGTCCGCCAGCTTTGCCCTGACCCCGCTCACGAGCTCGCCCGCGAAGGCGGCGTTGTCTTCGGAAAGTCCCGCCTCGGCGGTGAGACGCGCCACGACCGAGGCGGGGTCCCGGCCGACGGAATCTATCTCATACAGCGCCTGGAGGGCGGTTACCCTGGCCTTGTGTCGTGCTGTGGTCATCGGTTCTCGTCTCATTATAGCATAGCCTCGGGGGAGGCAACACGCGCCTAGGCCGTGCCTGAAAACGGTACCCTCGCCTTGACGATTGAACGGGGAATTGCTACACTTTTGGTGTTCCCCCTTTTTGAGTCCTCTGAGGCGCCAGGATTTAGGACCGTGAAGAAAATCGGCATTCTCTACCACCCCAAGGTCGAGGCGGCGCAGGTCACCTCGTCGGAGCTGGAGAGTAGCCTCAAGCGCGACGGCCTCCAGGTCTGGCTCTGCTCCGCCTGGGCGCCGGACGATATCGCGCCGCTCCTGCCGGGCACCGACCTCATCGTGACGGTGGGTGGGGACGGCACCATCCTCCGCGGCATCCAGGTGGTAGCCGAGGCTGGTGTGCCGGTCATCGGCGTCAACCTCGGCAAGCTCGGGTTCATGACGGAGCTGACCGTGCCGGAAGCGGCGGACAAGCTCCGCACCATCATCGCCGGGGAGGGCTGGCTCGACGAGCGGGCCATGCTCGAGGCCACCCTCGTCTCCGGGAGTGCCGAACCCCGCACCTTCCACGCCCTCAACGACGTCGTCGTGGCGCGGGGCGGCATCGCCCGCATCATCCGGGTGGCCGCCGCCGTGGACGGCACGCCCTACGCTCTCTTCAAGACGGACGCCGTCATCGTCGCCACCGCCACCGGCAGCACCGGCTACTCGCTGGCCGCCGGCGGGCCCATCGTCTACCCGCAGTCGCAGAACATCCTGCTGACGCCGGTGGCGCCCCACCTCAGCCCGGCCTTCCCGCTCGTCCTCTCCGGGGAGAGCACGGTCACCTTGCGGGTGGAGACCTACCACGATGCCACCCTCAGCATTGACGGCCACATCAACGACCCCCTGGACGACGGCGCCACCATTACCGTCCGGCGGAGCCCGCGCGTGGCGCGGTTCCTGCGGCTCCACCCGCGGGAGGCCTTCTTCGCCACCCTGGAGACCCGATTGAAAGGAAACAGCAGGTGATGCAGGTAGAGAAAGCCCGCATTGCGGACATACCGCAGATACATAAGCTAATCAATGACTACGCGAAAGACGGCGAGATGCTGGCCCGGCCCCTCAGCGACCTCTACGAGGACATCCGCGATTTCCTCGTCATCCGCGAGGGCGATAGGGTCGTGGCCTGCGCCGCGCTCCACGTGGCCTGGTCGGACCTCGCCGAGATACGCTCCGTGGCCGTCGCCGACGACATGAAACGGAAGGGGGCCGGCCGGATACTGGTGGAAGCCTGCCTGAAAGAGGCCGCCGAGCTCGGCATCGGCACCGTGTTCTGCTTCACCTACCAGCCGGACTTCTTCCGCAAGCAGCAGTTCACCGAGATTGACAAGATGGAGCTGCCCCGCAAGGTCTGGACGGACTGCTTCCGCTGCCCCAAGTTCCCCAACTGCGATGAGGTCGCCCTCATCTACCGCGTCCCGGAGGTGTCCGCCGGTGCCTGAGGAGCTCCTCTCCACGAAACGCATCTACGATGGCGTGGTGGCCAACCTGCGGGTGGACACCATCCGCAAGGAAAACGGCGAGGTGACGACCCGGGAGATCATCGAGCACGCCCCGTGCATCACGGTCATTCCTCTCGACGGCGACGGTACCGTCGTCTTCGTGCGGCAGTTCCGCCGGCCCACCGGCGGCGACCTGTTGGAGCTGCCGGCCGGCGGCATGGAGCCCGGGGAAACCCCCGAGGAAGCCGCCCTGCGGGAGATGCAGGAGGAGATAGGGCTGCGCCCGAACGCGCTGGTACGGCTCGGCGGCTTCTATTCCTCCCCCGGCTTCACCAACGAATACCTCCACGCGTTCCTCGCCACCGGCCTCGAACCGGGCCGCCTCGTCGCCGAGGACACCGACGAGATCGAGGTCGTCCGGGTGCCGCTGGCGGACATCCCCGGCCTCGTGGCCGCCGGGAAAATCGAGGACTCTAAAACCTTGGCCGCCCTCTACCTCCTCCAGGAATACCGGAAGCGGGCCTGACCGTGGCGGAGCTGACCGGGAAGACCTCCCTCGTCACGGGGGGCCGGCAGGGCATCGGCCGGGCCACCGCCCTGGCCCTCGCCGGGGCCGGCGCCGACGTCGCCGTGGCGGACATTATCACCGATGACGGCAAGCTCGACGCCGTCGTCCAGGAAATCACCGGGCTCGGCCGCCGCGGCCTCGCCGTGCGCGCTGATGTCTCGAACGCCGCCGACGTCCGGGCCATGACGGAACAGGTCGTGGCGGCCTTCGGCGGCATTGATGTCCTCGTCAACTGCGCCGGCGTCTGGAAGATGGGCCTGCCCCTGCTCGACTGCCCGGAGGAGGACTGGGACCGCATCGTGGATACCAACCTCAAGGGCACCTACCTCTGCTGCCGGGCCGCCGGGAAGATCATGGTGGAGCGGGGCGGCGGCAGCATCGTCAACCTGTCCTCGCAGGTGGGTATCAACCCGGGCGCCAATATCGGCCCCTACGGCGTCTCCAAGGCCGGCATCATCATGCTGACGCGGGAGCTGGCGCTGGAGCTCGGCCCCAAAAACGTGCGGGTGAACGCGCTGGCGCCGGGCGTCGTCAAGACGGACTTCAACCGCTTCATCTGGGAAAAGCCGGAAGACGAGGCCCGCGCCGCCAGGGGCGTGCCGCTCGGTCGTCTCGCCGAGCCGGAGGACGTCGCCAGGGCGGCGCTCTTCCTCGCCTCGGACGGGGCCGCCTACGTCACCGGGGCCGTCCTGCCGGTAGACGGCGGCTGGCACGTCTAGGGGTCAGTTTTCCCAGCGCAGCTTCCGCCCCCCGAGCAGGTGCATGTGGAGGTGCGGCAC
>DAOUEG010000006.1:0-10654 GCA_034430495.1 Dehalococcoidales bacterium | reverse complement strand
GGGGGGAAGGGGCTCTTTCCCCCAAAAAAGGTGGGGGGTTAAGGCGGAGCGTATTTCACCCTCACCCCCTGCCCTCTCGCCTCAAGGGAGAGGGCGAAAAGATGCGGGGCAAGGCCAGCGGACTACGTTACATCTTGATGGTAACGAGCTCTTCCTCGTCCTGCGGAACGACTGGTGTCGCCAGGAGGTCTTCAGCGCCGATCCTGAGAGACTCCAGCACGGCATTTTTTGTTTTTTCCTGGGCATTCACGCCAGGTAAATCAACTAGCCAGCCTATCCACCAGCCGTCGGTCTTCTTTACAATGGCCCGATACTCCACGTGTCCCTCCGTTTAGCGGATGAAGGGTATATCTAGGTCCCGGCATATTTTCCGGGCGAGTTCGTCCACCATTTCGTTATGCCGGGGAATTTCCGTCCTGGCTTTCCCTTTGCCGTATAGGGTGTGCCGGCGGCCTTCTCTTAAGAACTCGGCACCATGGTCCAGCCGGTACCTTATCAATATTCGTCGTTTCAAATTCCTTTTACGCCGCCCGGCTTTGATAATTATTATACCGCGGCCGTAAACAACGTGAGGTCAGGGGCTCTTCCCTACTTAATGGGCGGGGGGTTAAGGCGGGGCCGGCCGCCCCGCGATTCTTCGCTGCGCTCAGAATGACACCTGCACGGGAGCGGGCGAAAGAGGCACGGGGCGCTACCGCTCCTCCCGGCCGAGTTTCCCCTCCAGGTAGTCCCGGAGGGCGGCGGCGTTGTTCCGCTCGGGGTCCCGCGCGGCGTAGAGCAGCGTCACCGGGCCTTCTCGGGCGGCGGCGAGGAGGGGCCGCCACGCCTCCGGGTTGGCATCCAGCTCCCGGTAGTACCGCTCCCGGAACGCCTCCCACGGCCCGGACCCGGCGTGGAACCAGGTCCGCAGCTCGCTGGACGGGGCGGCATCCTTGGGCCAGCCGTCGAGCGGGAGCGCTTCCTTCCTGATGCCGCGCGGCCAGAGCCGGTCCACCAGGAAACGCCTGCCGCCGGCGGCGTCGGGCGGTTCGTAGACGCGCCGTATCGCTATCATTTCATCACCATCCGCGTTCATGGTAGTACACCGGCGCGAGCGTTGACAACAGGAGGACAAGAAGGGACCGGCTGGGGCGGGACATAAAGAAATTCCCCCGGGATACCCGGGGGAAGACTGGCACGGCAAAATCAGCGGGGTCGGCCGGTCAGGGGCGCCAGTCCAGGTTGAAGCCCTGCTTGAAGACCTTCTGCGTGGGCGGCGTCTTGACGGTGACCATGACGGTATCCGCGTCCTCGGCCACGGCCGTTACCACCGGCAGCTCGCCGAGCACGGCCGGCAGGTTCATGGTCTCCCGGACGGAGACGATGAAGATGGTGCCCTCCGCCTCGGAGCGGCTGTCCATCAGCACCTTGAGGTTCTCGATCTTCTCCAGGCCCCGGCGGAGCTGGCGCAGCGCGCCGACGTCATCGCCCGCCCGGACGACGAGCCGGACCTCGCGGCGGGGCAGGCCGAAGGCGAGCGGCGGGGCGAAGTCCGGCACCGGGGCGGCTTCGGCCGGGGCGGCTGCCTCGTTCTCTTCCTCCGCCGCGCCGAGGGCCGTGCGGAACGCCTTGACCACGGTGGGGCAGAACTGGGTGCCGCTCCCCTTTTTCAGCTCTTCCAGGGCCTCTTCCAGGCTCAGTTTCTCCCGGTAGGCGCGGTCCGTCGTCATGGTATCGAGGGCCTCCGCGGCGGCCACGATGCGCGCCCGGAGGGGGATGGCGCTGCCCTTGAGCCCGTTCGGGTAGCCCTTACCGTCGTAGCGCTCGTGGTGGAAGAGGACGATGTCCCGCACCTTCTCCAGGAACGGTATCTCTATCAGCAGGTTGGTGCCGCGCAGGGCGTGCTTCCGCATGGTGTACATTTCCTCTTCCGTCAGCGGGCCGGCCTTGCGCAGGACGATATCGTGGATATCTATCTTGCCGATATCGTGGAGGAGGGCGCCCATCTCGATGACCTGGAGCTCCTCCGGGGGGAGTTTCAGGACCCGCGCCACGCGCAGGGAAATCTCCTTGACGCGCTTCGAATGCCCCTGCGCGTAGGGGTCCTTGGCGTCAATGGCGCCGATGAGCGTCTCGAACATGCTCTTGTACCAGTCGATCATGAGCTGGTGGGCGCGGATGTTGTTGACGATGGTGGCCATCATGGAGACGAGCATGATGAGGGACGGGGAGGCGCTGTAGCCTTCGAGGGCCGCCTGGTCCGCCTCGGTGAAATTACGGTCGTTCTGCTTGTTGATGGCCTCCAGCACGCCGATGACGCGGCGGCCGCGGAAGAGCGGCACGGCGATCATGGAGATGGTGACGAAGCCGGTGAGGTCGTCCACGCTGCGGTCGAAGCGAGCGTCCTCGTCCACGTTGTTGATGAGCACCGGCTTGCCGTTCCGGGCGACCCAGCCGCAGATGCCGGAATCAAGGCTGACGTTCATGTCCTGGACCTGGCTCCCGGCCTCCCCTTCCGCCACGAGAAAATGGAGCGCCTCGTGCTCTTCATCCACCATGAGCAGGGACGACGCCGTGGCGCCGGTCAGCTTCTGGGCCATTTCCAGGAGGTTATCCAGCAGGGCGACGATTTCCGGGATGGAGCTGGCCTTCTCCGCCGTCTCGACGAGGGCCTCCAGCCGGGCGGTGTACTCCCGGCCGTTCTTCCCGGGCTTGCGGTGACCGTTGCCGCGGGTCTTGCCTCTCAGCGTGTGTAAAAACGTCGCGTTCATAGTTCGTCATCAGCCGGCGTTCCGTTACCGGCACCTCTCCGTGTAATCCCCCGAACCGGATTGAGTCTTGCCTCAGGTTACCGGGAACGGGGTAAACGACCCATAACGGCAGCCGGAAAAAATATAAATCATCCGTAAATAATGGTGCGCTCGGCGGAAGCGGGCCGTTCGGCGCGCTATTGACACAGGCGATATATCGGGATTAAACTGGCAGTGAACCCCCACGCGGCCTCCGGGCCGGACCCGCGCGCCGGGTTCGAGCGAGGGCTTCCGCCATCCCCTCTCCTCCCTGGAGCCGCCCCACTTCCCGAACGGAGGTCCCGGCGTGTCCGGGCAAGAACGATAGCGTGAACGCGAGCCCCACCCCGCGACGGCGCCCCCGGGTTCTCCAGGCTTTCAAATCGCTCTACGTACCGGACTACCGCACCCTGTGGGTGGGGATGCTGTTCAACGTGGCCGCCATGCAGGTCAACATCGTGGCCCGCTCCTGGCTCGCCTACGACCTGTCCGGCTCGGCGCTCATATTGGGCGTGGTGGCGCTGGCGCGCGGGCTGCCGCAGATCATCTTCTCACCCCTCGGGGGCGTGGCCGCCGACCGCTTCGACAAGCGCAAGGTGCTCGTCACCTCGCAGATCGTCCTGTGCCTGCTGGCGCTCGTCAACGCCATATTGGTGCAGACCAATCTCATCACGGTCTGGCAGCTCATCGTCATCGGGGCGGTGCAGGGCATCGTCTTCCCGTTCACCATGCCGACGCGCCAGGCGCTCATCCCGCACCTCGTCGGCACGGACGACCTGCCGAACGCGCTGGCGGTGGACTCCGCCGGGCGGAACTTCAATCGCGTGGTGGCGCCGTCGCTGGCCGGGGTGCTCATCGCCTGGGACCCCACCGTCGCCTTCTACTCCGTCGCCGCTTTCTATCTCATCTCGGCCCTGACGCTGATGCGGCTCCCCTCGACCGAGGCCACCACCGACCCGAGCCGCAACGTCATGCAGCAGATGCTGTTCGGCTTCCGCTACATGGTGAGCAACAAGCGGCTGCTCATCCTCATCGGCATGGCGTTCCTGGCGGTGGTGTTCGGGATGCCGTTCCAGCAGATGCTGCCGGTCTTCCAGGCGGCGGTGCTCAACGTGGGGCCGGACAAGCTCGGCTTCATGTACGCGGCCGTCGGGGCGGGGGCGCTGCTCGGCTCGCTGACCATCGCCTACCGCTCGGACGACCCGCGCCGCCAGACCTACCAGCTCATCGCCGGGGTGGGTTTCGGGGCGTTCCTGATACCGTTCGCCCTTTCCAGCAGCCTGGGGCTGTCCCTGGCGATGCTGGTGCTCATCGGCCTGTGCAGCGAGATATTCATGACCGTCAACCGGATGATGGTGCTGCTCAACACGGAGGCCCGGCTCTACGGGCGGGTGATGGGCACCTACGCCATGACCTTCTCGCTGATGCCCATCGCCACGCTGCCGATGGGCGCGCTGGTGGACACCATCGGCGCGCCCAGGACGGTGGCCGGGGCGGGGTTCCTGCTGGCGGTGACGGTCATCGGGCTCTCGCTGGTGCTGCCGCGGATATGGCACAAGGTACCGGCGCCCTCCGAAACGGTCTGACCTGGGACTGGTGCTTCACGACGCAGGGGCTTGTTACTTCGCGAGCGCGGCTCAATCAATTTCTAAGTCTTTAATCAGGTCTCAGTATTGATGGATATAATACTCTATTTTAGCCTTGGTAGGATAAGATACCGCAGTATCCCGGGCGACTTCCTGAACTGCATTTCTAATTTCTTGCGTCAGTGCAAGGGGAATGTCAGGGATTTCCAGCATCTTCAATAATTGCGCGGGTACTTCATATTCATTGGTCCACAAATCCACCTTGACAACCTCTCATTTTTCGGATGACCACTTTACTCGGTACCCGCCTCGCCCTGCCCGTGGCGCAGGTTGTTGAGGATGTACTGGATGTCCGTGCTCGTCATGCCGAAGCGGTGGAGCGTGTGCCGCACCATCTCCAGCGAGCCCTCGAAGAACGGCAGTACCAGCTCCGTCACCCCTACGTTGCGGAGGAGGGCGACGTCCTCGTCCCGGTGGACGCGGGCGACGATGTCGAGCCGCGGGTTGATGGTCCGGGCGTTGCGGGCGACGAGCTCCTCGGCCTGGTAGTCCGGGATGGTGCAGACGAGGATGCGCGCCTTGTCCAGGCTGGCGTGGGACAGTATTTCCGGGTTGCTGGCGTCCCCGTAGATGCAGGGGATGTGACGGCGGCGCAGGTCCTGGATGACGGTGGGGTCCAGGTCAATGACGAGGTAGGCGAACTTCTGCTTCTCCAGTACCTCCGCCAGCCGCTCGCCGCAGCTCCCGTAGCCGCAGATGACGGCGTGGCGGGAGATTTCCAGCGCCTCGGCGAGATGGGCGGGCTCCGACCGGTCCGCCATGACGCGGGCGAACCACGGCTGCTGGCTGAGCGCCTTGTAGAGCCAGGAGTTCAAACCCATGATGAAGGGCGTCAGCAGCATGGTGATGATGGCCGAGGCCACGATGAGCTGGTAAAGCGAGTCCGTGATGATGCCGGTGTCCACCGCCAGCAAGGCGAGGATGAAGCTGAACTCCCCTATCTGGATGAGGCCGGTGCCGACGAGCAGCACCGTCTTGTGGCTGTAGTTGAAGCCCCGGACGATGCCGGACACGAGCAGGAACTTGACCACCATGATGGCCGCCACCACGATGGTTATCTCCGTGACGTGGCTGAACACGTAGTCCAGGTCCGCCAGCATGCCGAGAGACACGAAAAACAGCGCCCCGAAAGTGTCCCGCAGCGGCATGATGTCCGCGAAGGCCTGCCGCGCGTAACCGGACTGGCTGATGAGGAGGCCGGCGGCGAAGGCGCCGAAGGCCGCCGAGAGCCCCAGCTCCACCGTGCCGAAGGCGGCCCCGAAGCCGATGACGATGACCGTCAGCAGGAACAGCTCGCGGGAGCGCTGGCCGGCGACCTTGTTGAGGAACCAGGGCAGGCCCCAGTAGCCGAGCAGCAGCATCACCACGATGAAGGCGGCCGCCTTGCCGATGGCGAGACCGAGCGCCGTCCAGAGCGAGCCGCTGGCCCCGGTGACGGCCTGCATGGTGACCATGATGGGCACCACGGCGAGGTCCTGCACGAGCAGGATGCCGAGCATGATGCGCCCGTGGTTCGTGTCCAGCTCACCCCGCTCCATGAGCAGCTTGAGGCCGACCATGGTGCTGCTGAGAGAGATGATGAAGCCGAAGAAGACGGAGCCGGTCACGTCCAGCCCGAGCACGTAGCCCAGGCCGTAGCCGGCCGCCGCCGTGAGGACTATCTGCAGGACGCCGCCGAGGACGGCTATCTTCCCCAAGCCGAGCAGCTCCTTGAGGGAGAACTCCAGGCCGATGGCGAAGAGCAGCAAAATGACGCCTATCTCGGCGAGGGAGGAGATGGTCTCCGGGCGGTTGACGAAGCCGGTACCGCCGAAGATGGCGAGCGTGCCGAGGCCGAACGGCCCCACCGCGATGCCGGCGGCGATGTAGCCCAGGATCACCGGCAGACGCAGCACCCGCGCCAGCATACCGCCGGCGATGGCGGCCACCAGCACGATGAGCAGATCACGACCGATGTCCAGTGCTTCCACCCGTCACCCCCCGGGTGTTCAAATGGGACGTCTCCGCTATTGTAGCATGGAAAACGGCGCGTGCCTACGTAACGGCGGGGGATTTTTGCCCGGGGCACTGCCGAAGCGGGGAACCTCCCCCTACCGCGGCAGCAGCAGGAAAACGCCCATGACCACGCAGACGAGCCCGAACACCCGGACGTACCACACCCAGAGCGTCTCGAAGAACCGGAGCGGCGAGTTCTTCCAGTTTTCCAGGGCCTGCTCCGGCGTCAACCCGCGGGCATGGCGCCGGGGGATGAAGCTCAGGAGCCTGGCGCTGCTGGCCGCTATCCAGTCCGCCAGGCGGCGGGCGAACCAGACGAGCAGTATCCCGATCGCCAGGCAGGGAAGGCCGTAGACCAGGGAGACATGGCTCATCGGTGGGTCCTCCGCGCAGCGCCGCGCGCCTACTTGAGGTAGGTGACGTTCTTGCTGACCGGCGGGCGCGGGGCCGGCTTGATGGCGAAGCGGTAGCCGCACTGGAAGCAGCGCTTGCCCTCGCGGATGGCCTCCGCCTCCGGGAAGCCGGTCTCCACCTCGGTGAAGTTGTCCGTCACCTGCTCCGGGGGCAGGCAGGGCATGGTGGCGCGGGGCTGGGTGGTGAAATCGTGCGGCGTCAGGCCGACGCAGGCCTCTATCTGCCGGATCGTCGTCAGCTCTTCCTCGATGTTCCCGCTGCCGCCGAGGTACTTGTCGATGGACTGGGCGGCTACCCGCCCGGCGGCGATGGCGCGGATGACGGAGTCCGGACCGCTGGCGGCGTCCCCGCCGGCCCAGACCCCGGCGCGGGTGGTGGCGCCGCTGGCGAGGTGGTACTTGATGGTGTTGCCGCGGCCGGTCTCGACGCCGAAACCCTTGGGGATGTCCGGCCGCTGGCCGATGGCGCCGATGACGGTATCCAGCCCGACCTCGAACTCGCTGCCCTTGATGGCCACCGGGCGGCGGCGGCCGCTGGCATCCGGCTCGCCGAGGGCGTTGCGGTTGCAGAGCAGGGACAGGTGCCCGTTCTTCTGCTCCACCTTCAAATGGCTGGTGAGAAAGTCCAGCTTGATGCCCTCTTCCAGCGCGGCCTCGATCTCTTCCTCGGCGGCGGGCATCTCGGCGCGGGTGCGCCGGTAGATGATGCGCACTTCTTTCGCTCCGAGGCGCAGGGCGACGCGGGCGCTGTCAATGGCGACGTTGCCGCCGCCGATGACGGCCACCTTGTCCCCCACGTTCACCTTCTCGCCCAGGTTGGCGTCCCGCAGGAAGGAGGCGCCGTCGAAGACGCCGGGGAGCTTGTCCCCCTCGACGCCGAGGGCCATGCCGTCGTGGGCGCCGGGGGCCAAAAAGACGGCGTCGTAGCCGTCCGCGAAGAGCTTGTCCACGTCCTCGATGCGGGCGTTGAGGCGTATCTCCACGCCGGCGGCCACGATCTCGTCGATCTCGGCATCGAGGACGTCCTCCGGCAGGCGGTAGCTCGGGATGCCGAGCCGCATCATGCCGCCGGCCTTGGAGAACTGCTCGTAGACGGTCACCCCGTGGCCCGCCTTGGCGAGGTAGTAGCCGGCGGTGAGGCCGGCCGGCCCGGAGCCGATGACGGCCACCTTCTTGCCGGTGGCCGGCAGGTGGCGGGAGTACTTCTTCCACTCGCCGTTATCGCGGTCGGCCACGAAGCGCTTGAGGAAGCGGATGGAGATGGGCTCGTTGAGGGCGTTGCGGCGGCAGGCCTGCTCGCAGGGGTGGATGCAGACGCGGCCGAGCGTGCCGGGGAAGGGCACCTTCTCCCGCACGATGGCGAGCGACTCCTGGTAGCGGCCCTCCCCGGCCAGGTAGACGTAGAGGGGCACGTTGATGTCCGCCGGGCAGGCGTACTTGCAGGAGACGGCGAGCTCCTCCGGGTCCTGGTCGGGCTGGTACTCCGAACCGACGTCCATGAGGGCGCCGACGGGGCAGACCTCGACGCAGGCGCCGCAGAAACGGCAGCCGCCGTCCTGGAGGGGGACGTCGAAGGCGGTGCCGACGCCGGTCTCGAAGCCGCGGTCGTGGAACGCGACGGCCTCGATGCCGCGCACCTCGCTGCACATGTTGACGCAGCGCCCGCAGAGGATGCAGAGGTTGTAATCACGCCGGACGAGCGGCTCGCGGGAGGTGTCCACCGGCAGGCCCTTGTAGTGGTACGGCAGGGTCATGCCCTCCATGCCGATGTAGTCCACCAGCTGCTGGAGCTCGCAGCGCTCGTTCTTGACGCAGGTGACGCAGCGCTCCGTCACGTTGACGCGGCGGAGGCAGATATCGTTCGGGGAGCAGCGGTGCCGGCGGTCGCAGGTGAGGCAGTCGTTGGGGTGCTCGGTGAGGATGAGCTCCATGATGGCGCGGCGGAGCTCCTGGAGGGAGGCGGAGTTGGTGGTGACGTTCATGCCGCGGGCGGCCGGCGTGGTGCAGGCGGTCGGCTGGCCGCGCATGCCCTCGATTTCGACGATGCAGAGCCGGCAGCCGCCGTGGGGCTTGAGGTTGGGGTGGTAGCAAAGGGTGGGTACGTAGATGCCGGCCTGCTGGGCGGCCTCGAGGACGGTGACGCCCTCGGCCACTTCAACGCTGGTACCGTCAATCGTCAGGGAAATCTTATCCGCCATCTGCATAAAAAGAGCTACCCCCCTGGCGGGCCGGGTAGCTGCCTCCTGGTTGAGATTCGCCGTCCGTGTGGTTCACGCTACTAAAATGTAGCACGTTTCGGCCGCCTTTTTCAAGCTGTGAACGGCTTGCGGCGCGCGGCGGCGGTAGGCTATAGTAGGGATACCCCCGGGAGGCAGGCTGCATGAAGGACGCGCGACTGACGGACGGCACCGTGACGCTCCGGCGCTACCGCAAGGAAGACGCCGCGGAGCTCCACGCCGCCGTCACGGAATCACTGGCGGAGCTCAAGCCGTGGCTGCCCTTCGCCCACGACGGCTACTCCCTCAAGGAGACGAAGGACTGGCTCAAGTCCCAGCCGAAGGCGTGGAAGAACGGCACGGAGTTCAACTTCGCCATCGTGGACGCGCACGACGGCACCATGCTCGGGGGCTGCGGGCTCAACAACATCGACAAGGAGAACCGGCTGGCGAACCTGGGCTACTGGGTGCGGACGAGCCGGAGCGGCCGGGGCGTCTGCCCGGCGGCGACGCGGCTGCTGGCGCAGTGGGGCTTCGAGCAGATGAAGCTGGAGCGCATCGAGATCCAGATGGCGGTGGAGAACCGCAAGAGCCGGCGGGTGGCGGAGAAGGTGGGCGCCCGCCTCGAGGGGACGCTGCGGCGCCGCCTCGTCCTCAACGGCCAGCCCCACGACAGCACCCTGTTCTCCCTCATCCCCGGCGAGGTCTAGGGACGCGGCAGGTCCTCCAGCGCCCGTTTCATGGCCGCCCGGTAGGCCCGGAAGGCCGCCCTCCCCTCCTCCGACAGCCGCAGCATGGTGTGCGGCTTGCGGTCCAGGAACTCCTTCTCCACCGTCACGTAGCCGGCCGTTTCCAGCCTGCTCAGGTGCGAGGAGAGGTTCCCCCAGGTAAGTCCCGTCTGCTGCTGGAGGAAGAGGGCGTCCGCGCTGTCCACCACGGCGAGGTAGGCCATGATGAGGTAGCGGGCCGGCTCGTGGACGAGGCGGTCAATGCCGTTGATGGCGGGGCGGTCGCTACTCCTCGCCATAGGACTCCGCGGCCGCCGGCCGGCGGCAGGATTTCAGGAAGGTAACGAGGAGCCCGACCCCGGCCGCGGCGGCAATCGCGCCGGCGCCGAAGAAGGTGTACTCCCAGGGGACGTCCAGCCAGACGGTGAGGGCGCCGCCGGCTACCACGAGCAGGGCGTAGCCGTAGTACCGCCGCACCATGAACCAGGTGGCGACGAAGGTCACCGGCACCGCGATGACGAAGCTGAACAGCAGCGGGAAGTAGTCCGAGACCCAGGTCGGGCGACGGCCGCTGCTGAACAGGACGAACACGAAGACGCCGAGCAGGGCCAGCCCGCCGAGCAGCAGGACGGCTATGGCGACGATCCGCCGCGCCCGCGTCTCCATCTTCACGTAGCCGGTGCGGGGCACGACCCAGCGGCGCTTGATGCCGAGCACGAGGAAGTAGAGCGCCATGAACCAGATACCGCCGTAGCCGGCCTGCTCCCAGAGGAGACCGGCGCCCCAGCCGATCAGGAAGAGGCCGAGGCAGATATCCCAGAGGCCGTCGCGGAAGAAGGAGAGGTAGGCCCGTTTCTCGAACTGCTTGAGGTCGGCATCGTTCTTCAT
>DAOUEG010000005.1:0-6687 GCA_034430495.1 Dehalococcoidales bacterium | reverse complement strand
TGGAGCTGATGAAGGAGATGGGCAGCGTTGCCGGCACCCGGCTGCTGCCGTTACCCTCGCCGCGGAACGACGTCCTCTGGGTCAACAACTGGATACCCGGCCTCGACTGCACCAACGTCGAGGACCTGACCACCCTGGAGGTGGAGATGCGCAAGATGATGCGCAAGGGGCACAAGTTCCTCAGGGAGAACGTCCCCACCTTCGAGAACAGCTTTATCCTCGATACGGCGTCGCAGACGGGCACCAGGGGCTCCCGCCGTCTTATCGGCGAGTACATCGTCACCAAGGACGACTTCCTCAACAGCCGGAAGTTCGACGATACCATCGCCGTCTTCCCGCGCTTCGGCCCCTCCAGGGATAACGCGGTCAAACATATGTACATCCCCTACCGCGCCCTCGTGCCGGTGAAGGCGGAAGGGCTGCTCGTGGCGGGGCGGAGCTTCGCCTCGGACGGGGCCGCCAACAACATGGCCAACCTCATCCCCCACTGCATCGCCATGGGCCAGGCCGCCGGCACCGCCGCGGCCCTGTCACTGAGCCACAGCATCCGCCTGCGCGACGTCAGCGTCCCCGAGCTCCAGACGACCCTCCTCAAACAGCGGGCCACCTTGCCGGGAGTAGCAATAAAAAAGACCGTAAAATAAAAAAGAACATAGCAGTGATTCCACCGCGAAGGGGGTGATGAATTTTTCTCATCATTGATGCACGTTCAGAAATATCCTGACGGAACAGGGTTAAACGGAGGGAACCTACCATGCAAAAGCGAACGCTCTTTTTCAGCATCCTGACCCTAATCTTGATCCTTAGCTTCATCCTGGCCGGCTGTGGCTCCGGCGCGACCACCACGGTTACGACGACCGCAACGGCGACGGCGACCACCACGGCAACGGCGACGGCGACCGCAACGACGACGACCCCGACACCGACCGAGACCGTCCAGACCGGCGGCGTGTTGACCGTCATCTCGCCGAACGCGCCGACGAGCTTCGGCTACCCCATCAAGGCTGCCGGCTTCGCCCCGATTTTCGCCATGCAGCCCTGCCTGGAAAGCTTCATTGACGCCGACCTCCACGGGAACATTCTTCCGGAACTGGCCACCTCGTGGGAAATCGCGTCGGACGAGTCCTCGATAACCTTCCACCTCCGGCAGGGCGTCAAGTTCCATGACGGCACCACCTTCGATGCCAACGCCGCCAAGTGGAACCTCGACCTGTTCATGGACCGCGGTACCGGCTCGCCGGGCGACTGGACCTCGGTTGACGTCGTGGATGACTACACCATCCGCGTCGGCCTCAAGCAGTTCAAGAACACCCAGCTCACCAACTTCACCTACGGCATGATTTCCCCCACCGCCGTCCAGCAGAACGGTGAAGACTGGGCCGTCACCCATCCCATCGGCACCGGCCCCTTCGTGATGAAGGAGTTCATCCCCAACACGTCCATGGAGTTCACCCGCTTCGACGACTACTGGGGCGATAAGGCCCGGGTAGACGGCATCAAGTTCATCTACATCGTGGATGCCACCACCGCTTCGATGGCCTTCGAGGCCGGGGACGCCCTCGTCTGGGAGAGCTCCGACCCGCATACCGCCTACAACCTTTCGCAGACCGGCGACTATAAGGAAGAAACGCGCCGCGGCCCGCTGATGAACCTCGTCCCGGACAGCCTCAACACTGACTCCCCGTTCTCCAAGCTGGAAGTCCGCGAGGCCGTCGAGTACGCCATTGACCGGCAGGCCATCGTTGACAGTCTCGGTTACGGCTCCTGGGAAGCCGTGAACCAGCCGGACGCCCCCGAGCAGTTCGGGCACGTCGCCAACCTCAAGAACGCCCGCGGCTACGATCCGGACATGGCCCGGCAGCTCCTGTCTGACGCCGGCTATCCCGACGGGTTCGCCACCACCATCATCACCTCGTCGGCATTCGCCCAGGACCCGCTCGTCGCCATCCAGGACTACCTCCAGGCGGTGGGCATCACCGTGACGCTGGACGTCCAGGCCCCGTCCGCCTGGGCCCAGACCCGTACCGCCGGCTGGAACAACGGCCTCTTCTACGTGACCCACGGCGCCACGGACTACAACTACTGCGCCTACCTCGAGCGGTACTACCTCCCGACGAGCACCTACGCTGTAGGCGTGCTCTGGTATCCGGACGGGTGGGTTGACCTGGTGAACCAGATGATGCTCACGGCCGACCCCGCCAAGTACCAGGCCATGGCCAAGCAGCTCGTCCAGATGTACGTGGACAACGCGATGGAATTGCCGCTCTGGATCCAGTCTGAGGTCTACCTGATGAGCAACAACGTCCACGAGATGGGCGTCGGCACGCACGGCGATGGCTTCTCCTGGAACACCAACAAGGTCTGGATAAGCCACTAGCACCACCGAAACGAACAACGTATCGTTGACTCGGAGGAGGGGGCTGCGACCAGCCAAACTCCCGCAGCCCCCTCCTGAAAAACAGCGTGGTGTGTCAGCCGCGCCGGCACTGCGAGGCAATTCCGCATGGACCCAAATAACCAGATAATTGTCGAAACCGCCGCCGGGAGGCTCGCGGGACGTCGGGAAGGGACGCTGTGTGTCTTCCGCGGCATCCCGTACGCGGCGCCGCCGGTCGGCGAACGGCGCTGGGCCCCTCCGGAGGCCTGTCCGCCCTGGCCCGGCGTCCGGGACGCATCGCGCTTCGGCCCCGCCGCCCCGCAAGTCAGCCAGGCAGGGGCCGCGCTGCCCGGCCACGATGCCCCGCCGGAACAGGATGAGGACTGTCTCTTCCTGAACATCTGGACCCCCGGCCCGGACGACCGGCGGCGGCCGGTGATGGTCTGGATTCACGGCGGCGGCTTCACCGCCGGGGCCGGCTCCCAGCCCGTGTACGCCGGGGACCGCCTGGCGGAGCGAGGGGACATCGTCTACGTCTCCATCAATTTCCGGCTCGGGCTGCTCGGCCACCTGAATTTGAACGAAGCCACCGGGGGTGCCGTCGCCTCGACCGGCAACGAGGGTCTGCTGGACCAGCTGGCCGCGCTGGCGTGGGTCCGGGACAACATCGCCCACTTCGGCGGCGACCCGGATAACGTCACGGTCTTCGGGGAATCCTCCGGCGCCATGAGCATCGGCTGCCTGCTGGCCATGCCGGCAGCGCGCGGTCTGTTCCACCGCGCCATCTTGCAGAGCGGCACCGGCCGGATGGCCCGGCCGCTCGATATTTCCGTCAGCGTCGCCCGGCACTTCCTCGAACTCACCGGCCTGAAGCGTGATGACGCCGCCGGCCTGCGATCGCTCCCGGTGGCGCGGCTGCTCGAAATCCAGCAGGAGCTCGCCGCCACGGCGCCCGGGAACATCACGCCGGTCGCGCCGGTGATTGACGGGCAGACCCTGCCCGGCGTTCCGAACGAGGTGGCCAAGGCCGGCGCCGCCATGAAAATCCCGATTATCGTCGGCAACAACCGGGACGAGTTCAATATCGCGCTGCTGCGGCAGCCCCAGCTGCGGGACATGGATGAAGCCGCCCTGACGGGCCTTGTCCAGGGCCTCGTGCCAGAAAATCTGGCCGCCGCGCTGATTGATGCCTACCGCGCCATCCGTACCGGACGCGGTCAGCCGGCCTCCCCCGCCGATCTTTTTTCCGCCATCCGCACGGACGTCATGTTCCGGCTGCCGGCCGTCGAGCTGGCCCGGGCCTACGGCGAGCATGGCCTGCCGGCGTTCAACTACCTTTTCGCCCAGGAATCGCCGGCGGCGGGCGGCACCATCGGGGCCTGCCACGCCATGGAAATCGGCTTCGTCTTCGGGCGGCTGGACCCGGAGTTCTGCGGCACCGGCCCGGCGGCGGAGCAACTCGCCGACCGAATGCAGGAAACCTGGATTGCCTTTGCCCGCACCGGGAACCCGGGCGGCGCGGGGCTGGGGGACTGGCCGCCGTACTGGCCGGGACGCGCCACCCTGGTGCTCGGCCCGGAGAGCCGGGTGGAGCGCTCCGTGTTCGAGGAGGAGCGGCTGGTATGGCAGGGTATTGACCAGCGTGGGACAATAGTGTAAACGTCCGCGGGGGGGGCCGAAAACAGGATACAGGGTTTGTAGCAAATGACGACATTCGTAATCCGAAGAATTTTCCAGGCACTTGTCGTCCTGGTGGTCATCATGCTCCTGGTGTTTATTGTTATTCGCCTGCTGCCCGGAGACCCGATCCTCATCTACATGACCCAGCAGGATATCCAGACGCTGACGCTCGACCAGCTGAATGCCGTCAAGGCGGAATTCGGCCTGGATAGACCCCTCATCGTCCAGTTCGGGAGCTGGTTCGGCGGCGTGTTCCGCGGCGATTTCGGGGATTCGCTGTTCTACCATCAAAGCGTCACGTCGCTCGTGGGGCAGCGGCTCCAGGCCACCCTTACCCTGGGGATTATCGCGTTTATTCTCAGTCACTTGGTCGGCATCATTTTCGGCACGGTATCGGCGCTGCGGCGCAACAGCTGGCTGGATACGACCGTCACCGTGCTGGCCAACGTCGGGATTACCATTCCCGTTTTCTGGCTGGGTATTTTGCTCATTTACTTCTTCGGGCTCAAGCTGAACTGGCTGCCGCGGTTCGGCTACACGCCGCTTACCTCCGACTGGCTGGATTTCGCCAAGCACGCCATACTGCCGGTGTTCTGCCTCTCCATCTTCGCGCTCGCCTCCATCACCCGGCAGACCCGCTCCAGCATCCTCGAGGTGATCCACCAGGACTATATCCGGACGGCCTGGGCGAAAGGGCTCCGGGAACGGGCGGTCGTCGTCCGGCACGTCCTGAAGAACGGCCTCATCCCCGTGATGACGCTCATGGGCATCGGGCTGAGCCACATTCTGGGCGGGTCCGTGCTCATCGAGACCGTCTTCAACATTCCCGGCATGGGCCGCTTGAGCGTCGAGGCGATACAGAGCCAGGACTACGCCGTTATCCAGGCCATCGTTTTGTTCGTGGCCATCACGGTGGTGGCGGTCAATCTCATCGTGGACGTCGCCTACGGGTGGCTTGATCCCAGAATCCGGTACGGTTAAACGGAGAGAACTGCATGACGCAACAGGAGATGGTGTCCCAGGACCAGGCGTTCACGGAAGTGGCGCCGCATACCAGCGAACTCAGACGTATCTTCCGGGTGATGTTCTCGCGGAAAATCGTCATCTTCGGGGTCGTCATCATCGTGCTGGTCACCGTGGTAGCCATCTTCGCCCCGCTACTGGCCCCTTACGACCCGTATAAGACGGACCTGAGCGCCCATCTGCAAAACCCCAGCCGGGCGCACCTGCTGGGAACGGACAACCTGGGCCGTGATACCCTGAGCCGGGTCATTTACGGCTCCCGGACGTCGCTGATGGTGGGCATCGTTTCCATCTTCATCGCCGCCTCGCTGGGGATGGCACTCGGCCTGCTGGCCGGTTACTACGGCGGCATGCTCGGCGCTCTCATCATGAGGATGATAGACGCGTTGATGGCGTTCCCCATTATCCTGCTGGCGTTGGTTATCGCCGCCCTGCTGGGGGGCGGCCTCTATAACGCTATTATCGCCATCGGCATCGGCCTGACCGCCGTCTACGCCAGACTGATGTCCGGCCAGGTCCTGGCCCTGCGGGAAAACGACTATATCCTCGCTTCCCGGAGCATGGGCGCCACCGGTCTCCGCATCATGCTGCGCCACATTTTCCCCAACTCCTTCCCCACCATGATAGTGCTTGTCACCATGCAGATGGGGGCGGCCATCCTCGCGGAGGCCGGGTTGAGCTTCCTGGGGGTCGGCATCGCGCCGCCGGGGGCTTCCTGGGGTTCCATGGTGAGCGACGGGTACAAGTTCCTGCTCTACAATCCCGCCCTGTCCTTCGCCCCCGGAGTGTGCATCATGCTGGTGGTTTTCGCTTTCAATATGGTCGGGGACGGCCTGCGGGATGCGCTCGACCCGAGATTGCGGGGTGCCGTGTAATCCGGCCAGAAACCGGCAGGTAATGAACGAGTGTGCTATCCGGGCGTCCGGTCAAGTCGCTGCCGCGACGCCCCCCTTTCATATCCTCCTCACTAAGCACAGGCTGTGCTGACGGTTGTCACAGCCTGTGCTTCCCCCTCCTTCGAACGACCGCCTTTCACGCTGAAGACAAAGGGAGTAAATGATGAAAGAACCCTATCCGCTCAAGATCGACGCCTACGCCCACATCGTGCCGCCGCGCTACGGCAAGGAAATCGCCAAGCTCTTCCCGGAGATATTCAACCGGCAAATCCTCCCCTGCCCGGTCCTCTACGACCTGGACGCCCGCTTCCGCGTCATGGACAAGTACGAGCCGCTCCGCCAGGTGCTGACGCTCGGCCGGATCCCCACCGAGCACCTGGCCGGGCCGGAGCAGGCCGCCGAGCTGGCCCGCCTCGCCAACGACGAGATGGCGGAGCTCGTCAACCGGCACCGCGACCGCTTCTGCGGCGCACTGGCCACCATCGCCATGACGGACATGGACGAGGCCCTCAAAGAGACCGACCGCTGCATCAAGGACCTCCGCTTCAACGGGGTCTATGTCCATACCCCCGTGGACGAAAAGCCGCTCGACAACCCGGAGTTCCTGCCTCTCTTCGAGAAGATGGCGGACTATGACCTGCCGGTCGTCATCCACCCCATGCGCAAGATAGACCACCCGGACTATCTGACCGAGAAAGAATCCAAGTACAT
>DAOUEG010000004.1:0-36370 GCA_034430495.1 Dehalococcoidales bacterium | reverse complement strand
TTGCCGACCCCGATGCCTGGCTCGATGAACAGGTCAAGCGTAATGTCCTGGTGACCACGGTTGACGCTGTTTTAAACTGGGCCCGCCGTTCCTCGCTGTGGACGGTCATCTGCTTCCCTGCCTGCTGCGCCTTCGAGCTTATCGCCGCCGAGGGTCCCCGCTTTGACCTCTCCCGCTTCGGCATGGAAATCCTGCGGGCTTCTCCCCGCCAGGCCGACCTCATGATTACCGCCGGTACCCTCACCTGGAAAATGGCGCCGGTCGTCCGGCGTGTTTATAACCAGATGGCCGAACCCAAATGGGTTATCGCCATGGGCGCCTGCGGCATCAGCGGCGGCATCTTCCGGTCCTCCTACAACGTCGTGCCCGGGTATAACAAGATAATTCCCGTGGACGTCTACGTGCCCGGCTGTCCGCCGCGGCCGGAGGCCCTCATCCACGCCATCCAGATGCTGCAGAAGAAGATCGCCAAGTCCCACCCGGTGCCGGACCTCAAGCAGCTGACCGGAAAGGAGCCCATGTAATGACGGTGGCCATCGCCGCGAACGACCTGGGCGCCGCCCTCGAGGAAAAGCTGCCCGGCAGCGTTCTCAAGGCGGAGGGTGATACCCTCTGCATCACGCCGGAATCGCTCCTCGACGTGATGACCTACCTCAAGGACACGCCGGGGCAGGAATACGACTATTTCAACTACGTAACCGCCGTTGATTTCTACGACCACTTCGAGCTGGTCTACCGGCTCACCTCCACCGTCCACAACACCACCGTGGGCGTGAAGGCGCAGCTCCCGGGGCGGGAGAACCTCAGCATCGCCTCCGTGACGCCCCTGTGGCTGGGGGCGGACTTCCAGGAGCGCGAGATTTACGACCTCTTCGGCATCAGCTTCGAAGGGCACTACAACCTCCGCCGCATCTTCCTCTGGGAAGGCTACGACGGCCACCCGCTGCGAAAGGACTTCAACCGTTGACGACGCGAACCGAGATGATGCATCTCAAGACCGAGCCGTTCGTCCTGAACATGGGCCCGGTCCACCCCAGCACCCACGGCGTGTACCGCATGCGGGCGACGCTGGACGGCGAGGTCGTCATTGACATCGAGCCCGTCTTCGGCTACCTGCACCGCGGCGTCGAGAAGCTGGCCGAGGAACGGACCTACGCCGGGTTCGTGCCCCTCACCGACCGGCTGGACTACCTCTCCTCCATGAGCAACAACCTGGCCTACGTCCTCTCGGTGGAGAAGCTGGCCGGCATCAAGGTCCCGCCGCGGGCGGACTATATCCGCGTCATCATGGCGGAGCTCCAGCGTCTCGCCAACCACGCCATCGTGGTCGGCGCCTTCGTGAATGACTGCGGCGCCTTCTTCACGCCGTTCCTCTACCTCTTCCGCGAGCGTGAGAAAATCCTCGACATGTTCGACATGGTCTCCGGCCAGCGGCTGACCTACAACTACATGCGCATCGGCGGGGTGAGCCAGGACCTGCCGGCGGACTTCCTGCCGGCACTGGACAAGTTCGTCCGGCAGTTCAAGCCGTTCCTGGAGGAGTTCGAGTTCCTGCTCAAGGACAACGAAATCCTCCAGGCCCGTACCCGCGGCGTCGGCATCCTGGACAAGGCCATGGCCATCAACTGCGGCATCAGCGGCCCGGTGGCCCGCGCCAGCGGCATCAAGCGCGACCTGCGCAAGGACGACCCCTACTGCGGCTACGAGAAGTTCGATTTCGACATCCCGGTCGGCGAGCAGGGCGACTGCTATGACCGCTACCGCGTCCGCGTGCAGGAGATGAAGCAAAGCATCCGCATCATCGAGCAGGCGATGGCGGCTATCCCGGACGGCCCCTGCCGCGCCGAGGTGCCCCATCTGGTACGGCCGCCCAGGGGCGACGCCTACGGGCACATCGAGGCCCCCAAGGGCGAGCTCGGCTTCTACCTAGTGTCCGACGGCGGCATCGCGCCGTACCGCAACCACATCCGGCCCACCAGCCTCATCAACCTGACGGCGCTGCGGCAGATGGTGCGCGGCTGGAAGGTAGCCGACCTCATCGTAATCTTCGGCAGCATTGATATCACCCTCGGCGAGGTGGACCGCTGATGATGAATCCCGTGACGTTCGTCGTCCCGGCGGCGGCCGCCGCCCCGGTCCCGGCCGACTGGCCGGGCGGGTTCTGGGGGCACTGGGCCTTCTTCACGGTCGTGCTCATCGGCTTCGTGCTGACGCTCGTCATGGGCGTTATCTACATCGAGCGCCGCGCCATGGGGCGCATGCAGAGCCGCCTCGGCCCCAACCGGACCGGCCCCTTCGGGTTGTTCCAGCCGGTCGCCGACGCCCTCAAGGTGCTCCTCAAGGAGAACATCGTTCCCTCGGTAGCGGACAAGCTCATCCACTGGCTGGCCCCGCTCGTCGCCTTCGTGCCGGTGCTGCTCATCTTCGCCGTCATCCCCTTCCAGAACGGGGCGCTGCTGGCGGACCTCAACATCGGCATCCTGTTCATCGTGGCCATCAGCTCCATCTCCACGGTGGGCGTCTTCATGGCCGGCTGGGCTTCCAGCAACAAGTACTCGCTGCTCGGTGCCATGCGTAACGTGGCCGCCGTGGTCAGCTACGAGATACCGCTGGCCCTGGCGCTGGTGTCCGTCGTCATCGTGGCGGGCACCATGTCCATGAACGGCATCGTGCTCAGCCAGAACATCCCCAACATCCTGACCATGCCGCTCGGTTTCCTCATCTTCTTCATCGCCGGGAGCGCCGAGATCAACCGCAGCCCGTTCGACCTGATGGAAGCGGATTCCGAAATCGTGGCAGGGTTCCACACCGAGTACTCCGGCATGAAGTTCGCCATGTTCTACCTGGTGGAGTACGCCGAGGCCATCGGCATCTCCGCCATCATCACCACGCTCTTCCTGGGCGGCTGGCGCGGCCCCATCCTGCCGGACTGGCTCTGGGTCATCGTCAAGATCGTCATCGTGTTCTTCTTCATGGTCTGGGTCCGGACGACGATGCCGCGCGTGCGGATTGACCAGCTCATGGGCCTGGCCTGGAAGTTCCTCTTCCCGCTCGCCATCATCAACCTGTTCCTGGTCGCCATCGAGGTGCTCGGCTGGCCGAACGGCCTGCCCTGGGCGGTGGTGCCCATCAACTTCGCCGTCACGGGGGTGTTAATCCTCCTGTTCTCCAAGACATTTAAGCTGGGGTTTGGCCGCAGTGAAGTTTGAACGCTATGGATTAGGCCTCATCAAGGGCATGATAGTCACCATCAAGCACCTGGGACGGCACCCGGTGGTGAGTCAGTACCCGGAGCAGAGGCTGCACATCTCGCAGCGCTCGCGGGGCAACGAGCTCGTCTGGAACCCGGCCAAGTGCACCGGCTGCTGCACCTGCGCCAAGGCGTGCCCGCAGGGTGCCATCGAAATCGTCACCTCCACCAACCCGGAGACGAACAACTACGATGTGGAAACCTACCGGGTGGACACCGGTTACTGCATCCAGTGCGGCCTCTGCGTGGAAGCCTGCCCGTATGATGCCGTCTATTTGGGCTACTCCTTCGAGCGGGCCCAGTACCGCCGCGAGGACCTCGTCCAGGAGAACGACGCGTTGCGGGCCTCCCCCGAGCGCCCGATAAGCGGCTACTACCACCCCGAGTTCGCGGAAAAGCTGCCGCGGCAGACGCTGCTGGTGGAAAAGATCGTGGAGAAAGACGAGTAAATGGGACTGACCATCGCATTCTGGATACTGGCGGTCGTCGCGGTGCTGGCGGGCATCATGGTCGTGTCCCTGAAGAACGTGTTCCGCGCGGCACTGGCCCTCATCCTCTGCTTCCTGACGGTGGCCGGCCTCTACATCACCCTGAGCGCGGACTTCCTGGCGGCGATACAGGTCCTCGTCTACGTGGGGGCGATTTCCGTCCTCATCATTCTGGCTATTTTAATGACGCGGGACGTCCAGCACGCCAACCGGTCCAACCGGCTCGTGGTGCCCGCCTTCATCGTGGCGGCGGTGGTGCTCGGCGTTCTCATTTACACCGTGACCGCCACCAACTGGCAGATTGCCGCAGTGGCCCCCGTCTTCCCGACGACGACACCGCTGGCCGACAAGCTGTTCAGCCAGAACGGCTACATTTTGCCGGTTGAAACGGGCGCCATGCTGATACTGGCCGCCATCCTGGGGGCCATCGTCATTGCGAGGGAGAAATAGATGAGCATCGGGCTGGAACACTATTTAGTCCTGTCCGCGGTACTGTTCTGCATCGGGCTGTTCGGCGCGCTCACCAAGCGCAACGCCGTTATTATCCTGATGTCCATCGAGCTGATGCTGAACGCCGCGAACATCAGCCTGATAGCGTTCTCCCGGTTCGTCGTGCCGACGCTGCTGACGGGGCAGGTCTTCGCCATCTTCGTGATGGTGGTGGCCGCCGCCGAGGTGGCCGTGGGGCTGGCCATCATCCTGGCCATCTACCGCGGCATGGCGGACATAGACGTCAACAACATCAACCTGATGAAATGGTAGCGGGACGAGATGTGGGTAGCAGTTAAACAGACGAAGACGCTGGCGACGGCGGAGATGTGGAAGGAGGCCTTCGAGGGTGAAGGCGTGCCGGCCCGCATCATGCCGGAGGCGGGGCTGCCGGAAGGCCGGGAGCTGGCCCCCTACTCGGTGCTCGTTCCCAAGGACAAGGAACACGTTATCAAGGACATTTTAAGGAAGTTATGATACCGTACCAGCTCATCTGGGCCATCATGCTGCTGCCGCTGGCCTCCTTCGTGGTCAACGGGGTCATTCTGCGCCCGTTCTTCAAGCGGGAATCGAAGATTTACGCCTACACGACCATCCTGGCCATCGGCCTGGCCTGCGCGTTCGCCATCTGGGCGCTCTCCTCGCTCATGCGGCTCGATTCGCACGAGATAGCCATCACGCCCATCAACTGGCTGGTCATCGGGGACTTCCATTTCAGCGTCGGCATCATCGCGGACCAGCTGTCCATCGTGATGGCGGTAGTGGTGACCATCGTCTCGCTGATGGTGCAGATTTACTCCATCGGCTACATGCACGGCGACGAGGCCGGCTACTACCGCTACTACACGTGGATGTCGCTCTTCACCTTCTCCATGCTGGGACTGGTGCTGGCGAGCAACTTCCTGTTCACCTTCGTCTTCTGGGAGATGGTGGGGCTCTGCTCCTACCTGCTCATCGGCTTCTGGTTCCACAAGAAATCCGCCGCGGACGCCGCTAAGAAGGCGTTCATCACGACGCGTGTCGGTGACTTCGGGTTCCTGGCCGGCATCCTGATCATCTTCTTCAACACCCATACGCTGGATATCCACCAGCTCCACACCCTCGTCCTGGCCGGTGCCTTCGGCGGGACGGCGCTGATGTGGGCGTCCATCGGGCTGTTCGCCGGGGCGGTCGGCAAAAGCGCCCAATTCCCGCTCCACGTCTGGCTCCCGGACGCGATGGAGGGCCCGACCCCGGTCAGCGCCCTCATCCATTCCGCCACGATGGTCTGCGCCGGGGTGTTCCTCGTCGCGCGGGCGATGCCGCTCTTCGTCTCCTCCGAGCCGGCCATCACCACGGTGGCCATCATCGGCGGTTTTACCTGCATCTTCGCCGCCATCATGGGCCTGGTGGCCAACGACATCAAGCGGGTGCTCGCCTACTCGACCATCAGCCAGATCGGCTACATGATGCTCGGCCTCGGGGCCGTGGGCATGGTGCTGGCCAAGGAAATCAGCGGCGGCCATTTCCACGTAAGCACCGAGGAACTGGCCCTCATCACCAAGGGCGCCGTGGCCGTCGGGCTGTTCCACCTCTTCACCCACGCCTATTTCAAATCGTTGCTGTTTATGGCTTCCGGCAGCGTCAACCACTCCACCGGCACCTTCGATATGCGCCTCATGGGCGGTCTCCGCAAGACGATGCCGTGGACCTACGCGACCTTCGTCGTCGGCAGTTTGAGCCTGGCCGGTATCTGGCCGCTGGCCGGTTTCTGGAGCAAGGACGCCATCCTGGCCAGCGCCCTCGAAGCGCAGCCGGTGCTGTTCTGGCTCGGGCTCATCACGGTGTTCATGACAGCGTTCTATATGTTCCGCGCCATCTTCATGACCTTCCACGGCGAGTACCGCGGCGGCGACCCCGACGGCGACTACCACCACACCCACGAATCGCCGAAGGTGATGGTCGCACCGCTCGTGTTCCTGGCCGCGCTCGCCATCGGGGCGGGCTGGTGGAACCTGGCCAACGGCTTCGGGAATTTCTTCGGCCACGAGGGGGAGATGGCCGTCAGCAGCGCCGCGGCCGGCGTCTTCGCGCCGTTCGCTCACTTCAGCTTTACATCGTTCTCCCACGCGCTGCCGGTGGTCTCGCTCATCTTGGCCCTGCTCGGCATCTTCGCGGCCTATACCATCTACATCAAGAAGTGGGTGACGGCGGAATCCGTCGGCAGGTTCTTCGGACCGCTCTACACGTGGGCGCTCCGCAAGTTCTACTTCGACGAGCTCTACGAGAACCTCCTCATCAAGAAGGTGCTGGCGGGCGGCCTGTTCAAGGTGTTCTCCCTCTTCGACAGCAAGGGTGTTGACGGCGTGGTCAACGAGGCGGGCGCGCTCGTCACGGGGAGCGGCAAGGCAGTGCGGCAGTCCCAGACGGGGCAGCTGCAGTTCTACGGATTGTTCATCGGCCTGGGTGTGGCCGTCATCGCGTTAGTGGTACTAATCTGGGGATAAAGCAGGAGAGCATAGGTGGATTTTAATTACCTGAGCACCATACTCTTCCTCCCGGCGGTGGGGGCGCTGATCATCGCGCTCTTCAAGATGCGGGAGAAAGCCATCAAGTGGACGGCGGTGGTGTTCACGCTGGTGCCGTTCGCGCTGTCGCTCTTCCTGTTCATCACCTTCGACCGCTCCGCGTCCATGGCCGGCGTCTACCAGTTCCAGGAGAAGTACTCCTGGATCGGGCCGCTCGGCGCTTACTACCACCTCGGCGTGGACGGTCTGAGCATGCCGTTGCTGCTGCTGACGACCTTCCTCGGCTTCCTGGCGGTGCTCATCTCCTGGAAGGTCCACGAGCGGCCGCGGGAGTTCTTCGCCTGGTTGCTGCTGCTGGAGACGAGCATCATCGGCGTTTTCGTCTCGCTGGACCTGCTGCTCTTCTTCGTCATGTGGGAGATCGAGGTCATCCCGATGTACTTCCTCATCTCCGTGTGGGGCTCCGGGCGGCGGGACTACTCGGCCATCAAGTACGTTTTGTACACGCTGTTCGGCTCGGCGTTCATGCTGGCCGGCATCCTCGCCCTCTACTTCACGACGGGAAGCCTGAGCATCGTCGATATTTCCACGGGACAGCTCGGGATGCTGCAAACGGCGCTGCCGGCGGCGGCCATCTTCTGGCTATTGTTCATCGGCTTCGCGGTGAAGCTGCCGATGTTCCCGTTCCACACCTGGCTGCCGGACGCCCATACCGACGCGCCGACGGCGGTGAGCGTGATGCTGGCGGGCGTGCTCATCAAGATGGGGGGCTACGGGATGATACGGCTCTGCGTGAGCCTGTTCCCCGGCCCGGCCGAGCAGTACGCGCAATTGCTGATCGTACTGGCGCTCATCGGCATCATCTACGGTGCGGCGGTAACGCTGCTCCAGACGGACATCAAGCGGATGATAGCCTACTCCTCCATCAGCCACATGGGCTACGTGCTGCTCGGTATCTTCGCGCTGGGGCAGATAAGCATGACCGGCGCGGCGCTCCAGATGTTCAGCCACGGTATCGTGACGGGGCTGCTCTTTGCCATGGCCGGTCTCGTCATCCATAACATCGAGGTGCGGGACCTGCGGCAGCTGGGCGGCCTCGCCAAGCAGGTACCGATGATATGTCTCATCTTCGGCATCGCCGGGCTGGCGTCGCTGGGGCTGCCGCTGACGAGCGGCTTCGCGGCCGAGTTCCTCATCTTCCTCGGCTCGTATAACAGCACCGTGGTGGGCGGCATCCACGTCTTCACCATCGTCGGCATCAGCGGCGTGGTGCTGACGGCGGGCTACATTCTCTGGATGCTCCAGCAGGCATTCTACGGCCCGGTGAAGGCGGTCTATAACGGCGTCAAGGACGCCGACAACCTGGAAAGGTTCTACATGTTCGTGCTGGTGGCGGTCATCATTCTCATCGGCGTATACCCGGCCATCCTGACGGATATGTTCAAGTACGGCGTGGCGCCCATCGTGAAACTGGTAGGCGGCTAGGACAAAGGAGAGCGGGATTTGAATCTAAACCTGTTCGTACCGGAACTGACCCTGGCAGGGTTCGCCCTGGCAGTGATCGTGCTCGACCTGTTCGTGCGTCAGGGTTCCATCCTGCGGATGGTGGCGCTCGTCGGTCTGGTCGCGTCCGGGGCGCTCTCCATCGCCATGTGGAACAACAACCACGCTCCCATCTTCGCCAATATGCTGGCGGTGGACAACTTCGCGGTGTTCTTCAAGGTCCTGTTCATGGGTATCGCCTTCCTCGTCATCCTAAGCTCGGCGGACTACGCGGACAAGTTCGAGAAGTTCCAGGGCGAATACTACGCGCTCATTCTGCTGGCCACGCTCGGCATGTGCCTGATGGCGGCCACGGCGGACCTCATCGCCATCTACGTGGCGCTCGAGCTGACGAGCATCTCGCTCTACGTGCTGACGAGCTTCCTGAAAGACCGGAACTCCACGGAAGCGGCGCTGAAGTACCTGCTGCTCGGGGCCATCGCCTCAGCGGTGCTCATCTTCGGCATGTCATTCGTGTTCGGGGTGACCGGTTCGACCAACCTCGGCGGCATCGCCGCGGCCATCCAGGGGCTGCGCTTCACCGGCGTGATGGACAACCCCGCTTTGCTCGTGGGCATCATCATGATGATCGCCGGGTTCGGCTTCAAGATGGCGGCGGTGCCCTTCCAGATGTGGGTACCGGACGTCTACGAGGGCGCCCCGACGACGGTCACGGCTTTCCTTTCCGTGGGGAGCAAGGCGGCCGGGTTCGCGCTGGTGCTGCGGGTGTTCTACACGGCCTTCGGGCTGCCGGGCTGGTTCAGCGCCAACTGGGCGATGATATTCGCGGCGTTGTCCATCCTGAGCATGATAGTGGGCAACGTGGCGGCCATCCCGCAGACGAACATCAAGCGGCTGCTCGGTTACTCCAGCATCGCGCAGGCGGGCTACCTGATGGTGGGCCTGGCGACGCTCGGGGCGGCTTCTTCGACGAGCCTCCAGGGGCAGAGCGGCATCATGTTCTTCCTGGCGAGCTACGCGCTGACGAACCTCGGGGCGTTCGTGGCCATCATCATCATTACGGGCAAGACCGGCAGCGATTTGATTTCCGATTTCGCCGGGATGGGCAAGCGGGCGCCGGTGCTGGCGCTGGCCCTGACGCTGGCGCTGATATCGCTCATCGGGATGCCGCCGGCGTCCGGCTTCATGGCGAAGTTCTTTATCTTCAGCTCGGCGGCGGACAACGGGCTGCTGTGGCTCGTCATCATCGCGGCCATCAACAGCGTCATCTCCGCGTTCTACTACCTGCGGGTGGTGAAGGTGATGTGGTTCGGGACGCCGGCCAAGCTGGAGCCGGTGCCGTCCAGCGGGATGCCGCGGCTGGCGCTGGTGCTGTCATCGCTCGGCGTGCTGCTGCTCGGCATCGTGCCGGGGCTCATCATGCACCTGGCCCAGGTGGCGGGCCGCATGTTCACGTTCTAGCCGGTCCCCGACCCGTTTCCCGGCTCCACTTCCCGGCATTTTTCGTCAATACTGCAGTCTATGCCGGCGTGCGCCGCCCGGCGCAGGTCTTCCAGGGCCTCCCGCTCGGTGGTGCCGAGCCCTATCGTGACCATCGGCTGCCAGACGATGTACCGGCACCCGGTCTCTCCATCCACTTCTACCCTAAGCTCGGCGGCGTGCGGCCGTTCCATGATTACCAGCTCCCCCGCTTCGGACACGGCCGCTTACCGGGACCGCCGGCTGCGGTCCCTAACCGCCGCCAGCGGCGCGACCGCCAGCCAGAGGGTGATAGTGACCAGCATGGACGTCACGTACCCTATGTCCGGCAGCGCCAGCTTCGGGGCGATGACGTCCCAGAGCAGCATGACGAACAGCGAACTCAGGAAAAACCCGGGGATGGCCGCCATAATCCTGAAATAACCCATTGCTCTCCTCCCTGCAACCTGTTGTTATTCGCCGAGGATATCTTCGATATCCCGGCTCGCCCGTGAGAGTACCTCGCGGATGCGCCCGGCTTTGTTTTCATCCAGGGAGCGCAGACCGCTCGAGATGACGTGTTCGAGCTCGTGGTAGTCCCGCATGACCCCGGCCATGCGGCCGATGTTCCGGAAACTCCACCTTTTCTTGATACGGTCTCTCATGCCGTCGGTGGTTTCCTTCTTTTCGGCCAGGAACTTGATTCCCTCGTCCGTGATGGTATAGACCTTTTTGCCTTCCTCCTCCCGCGATGTCGTATACCCCATTTCCTCCAGCATCTGGAGCGTGGGATAAATGACGCCGGGGCTCGGCTTGTACAGTCCTTCGGAGCGGTCTTCCAGTTCGCGGATGATATCGTAGCCGTGCCGCGGGCTTTCCTGGAGCAAGCCGAGGATGACGAACTTCAGGTCTCCCTTCTGGAACGCCATGCCCCGGCGGGAAGCGCGTCCGAACCGCTCATGGCGGAACATTCTGTCTCCGAACATTGTTACTAACCTCCCGGTTCCGATGGCGGGTTCTTCGCTACTATCGGATTGTTTCCTTTTCAAGTTCTATCTAGATATATCTAGATATTATTATAACGCAAATTTCGGACTTGTCAAGAGGCCCCGCGGTCTTTTTTTCAGCCAACCGGCACGACGACCTTCGTCTCAGGTCCGTGGCAGCCCGGCTACGCGCTCGGCGCTTACGGGGTAGACCCGACCACCACCACGGTCTGGGCCGTCCTGAACTACGACGGCGATTTCGCCATCGGGCAGGTCAGGAACACAAACCACCGGCACCAGGCGATAGCCGACCCACGTTTTTCCCCGAGGGGCGGAGCCATCCGCCCCTCTCTCTTTTGTCCAAGGGGAACGAGGCAGGCAGCCGGTTAGGCGCCGGCGGAGGGCTGCGCCTGCCGCGCCCGGTCAATGCGGGCGGCCCACGAGCCGCTATCGCTGAGGGTCATCACGAGCCGCCGATAGTCCCACCCCACCAGGTCAATGACGAGGTAGGGCATCCCGAGCGTCGCGTACCAGAACTCCCGGCCGTCCCGGCCGACGTAGGTCCCGGCCTTGACGATGAAGGGGATGTGGGTGCCCGGGGCGCGGACCTGGGCCCAGTCCCGGGGCGGTCTCGTCGCCGAGACGGCGGTGATGTGGTCGAGGGGCAGGTGCAGCGATCCGCGGTGGGCCAGCAGTATTTCCAGCGGGTTCAGCTTGATGTGCAGGGTGTCTTTCTCAATGGCGAGTTTCATGGGCTCACTCCTCCGGCCCGGGCAGGCAACGATGCGTCCCCACCCGGCCGATCCGGTCGTATCTCAAAGGCGGCAGTGCCGTACCTTATCATTAGTGACCTTCCCGCTCCGACCACCGCGTCCCGGCGGGGCCGGCGTCCGGGTCCTTCTTCCAGACCAGGTAGGAGTAGACGTACAGGAAGACGAGCGCGGCGGCGCCGACGATACCCAGCCCGTAGAAGGCCCATTTCTCCTGGAAGGGAGCCGCGATAACGAGCGCCAGCCCGAACAGCACGAACAGCCAGCCGCCGAGCCGGTGGGTCTTGTTCCAGGACTCCTCGCTCGACAGCGTCCACGGGGAGCGGATGCCCACGAACCAGGTCGAGCGCAGTTTGCCGAGGTAGTTGCCGATGAAAACCAGCAGGAACCCGACGATGATGAAGACGGCGATGTTCAGGTTGATAGCCGTGCCGATAGCGTAGAGGAAGGTCACCACCTCGATGGCGGCAAGGACGATGACGAGAATCGTCCGCAACCGCAGGTACCGGTCCCAGAAGAGCGCGTAGTGCCGCCGCCGGGGGTCAATGCCGGGCAGGATGAAGAGCAGCGCATAGACGGCCGCCGCGATGAGCGGTGCCCCGAACAGGCCGAGGAACTTGCCCGCGTAGCTGTCCGGCTGGCCGGAAAGGCCCCAGTGGACCGGCAGCCGCGCCGGGGCGTGCGGCCAGGCAACAGCGGCCAGCACGACCATCCCGATAACGAGCGTGACGGGCAGGAGCTCGGTGCGCCAGCTTACCTTCATGGGACCTCCTTATCCGCGGGACGGGCTTCGCCGGTGCCGAAGAGGTCCATGACAGCGGCCAGGGCTTCCTCGACGACGGACAGGTTAAGGCTGTAGTTGACGGTCGTCCCGTTCCGCTCCTCGTAAATCAGGCCGGACGCTTTCAGGATATTGAAGTGGCTGGAGAGCGTGGATTTGGCCAGGTCGAAATGGGCGGCGATCTCCCCGGCGCTCATGGAGTGCTGCCGGAGCAGGCGCAGGATGCGGCGCCGGGTGGGTTCCGAGAGCGCCTTGAAGATACTTTCGCTCATGCTGCCCGCCTTATTTCGATGTACATCGAAATAATACCGCTCCCTGCCCACGGCTGTCAAGGGAACACGTTGGAGGCGGCGGCCCCCCGGAAGCGGGCCCCCGCCCGGCCGTTCGTGCGTCACCCCTCTCTCGCAGACCGGCGGTGTAACCTGTCCGTAACATAAACGTAACCCACATTTCATATACGCGTAATACCGGTGAAACACGCCGGCCCTATCATGAAGATGTCAGCAAGAAATTCTACTCAAAGGAGTCAAAACAATGACCGCGATTTTTGGAGTTATCGCTTTCGTCGTCCTCTTCGGGGCCTGGGTAATCCTGCCGAGCATGGTCAAGAAGCGCCACACGAAGGAGGAGCCGGGAGAGTAACAACCCACTAACCAGCAAGACGACCGTCACGAAACCGGCGGGGGGAATTCCCCCGCCGGTTTCCGGTTTTTCAGGGGAAACCGTAACACGGCCGTAACGCCGGCGTAACGCGTATTTAACGCGCGTGTAACCTGCCGGAAATACGCCGACCGTACCATGAAAGTAGTAACCGTTCAGGAGGGAGAAAACGATGTCAGCGATTTTCGGGGTCATAGCCTTCGTGGTACTCTTCGGGACCTGGGTCATCGTCCCGAGCCTCGTGAAAAAGCGCCACGCCGCCGGCGAAGAAACAGGCGAGTAACAAGCGGTTGCACCCATTACCAAGGGGTAGTTAAAGGAGGAAGATAATGAGGGCAGCAGCAACAGCAGTAATGAGTAAGCCACTATTAAAAAAGCGATGGTTCATCATTACCATCATGGCCGTCCTGCTCGGGGTAGCCTTCCTGGGGGTACCGGCCATCGTCCACGCCGCGGACTCGAACGGAGCGGACACCCTGGCGGCGGACCCGACGGCGGCCATCAACATGGCCTGGACGCTCATCGCCGGGTTCCTGGTGTTCTTCATGCAGCTGGGGTTCGCGTTCCTGGGGTCCGGGCTCATCCGCAAGAAGAACAACGTGAACTACTGGACCAAGAGTTTCATGGACTTCTGTATTGCCTCGCTGGGTTTCTGGGCGTTCGGTTTCGCCCTGATGTTCGGCGGGTCACACCTGTTCCCCGGGCTCGACCAGGGCAACAGCATCTTCGGGTTCTCCGGCTTTTTCCTGAGCGGGCAGAGCTATGACGTCTCGACCATCATGCTGTGGTTCTTCCAGATGGTCTTCGCGGCGACGGCGGCCACCATCGTGGCCGGCGCGGTGGCCGAGCGGATGAAGATTACCGCCTACCTGGCCTACAGCTTCATCCTGGGCGCCATTATCTACCCGGTGTACGGTCACTGGGTCTGGGGCGGCGGCTGGCTGAGCAACATCACCATCGGCGGCGCGACGGGCGTCATTGACTTCGCCGGTTCCGGCGTGGTGCACATGGTGGGCGGCCTGACGGCCCTCATCGCGGCGGCCATGGTCGGCCCGCGGATCGGCAAGTTCAACAAGGACGGCACGCCGAACAACATCAAGGGGCACAACATCCCCTACGTCGTCGTCGGGACGTTCATCCTGTTCTTCGGCTGGTTCGGCTTCAACCCGGGCAGCACCCTGGCGGCCACCGAGCTGAGGATCTCGGTCATCACGGTCAACACCTTCCTGGCGGCGGCCACCGGCGCGGTGGTAGCCCTCTACTGGAAGTTCATCACGACGGGCAAAGCGGACATCCTGTCGGCCTGCAACGGCGCCCTGGCGGGCCTGGTGGCCGTCACGGCCCCCTGCGCCTTCGTGGCGCCCTGGGCCTCGGTCGTCATCGGCGCCCTCGCGGTGCCCTTCCTCTTCGGCGCGGCCCACATCGTGGAGCACAAGCTCAAGGTGGATGACGCGGTGGGTGCGGTTCCGGTGCACTTCGGCGCGGGCCTCTGGGGCCTGCTCTCGGTAGGCATCTTCGCCGACGGGACCTACGGCGGCGTGAGCGGCCTCATCACCGGTGCCTGGGGCCAGCTCGTGCTCCAGCTCGTTGACATCGCGGCCCTCATCGTCTGGGTCGCCCCGACCGCCTTCATCCTGTTCTGGGTGCTCAAGAAGACCATGGGCCTGCGGGCGAGCCGGAAAGAAGAGCTCGAGGGCCTGGACGTTCCCGAGCACGGCATCGAGGCTTACCCGGAGGAGGAACCGGTCGCGGCCTGACCAGCAATCAATTCGGTACTATCGCGGGCCGGGGGAGCAATCCCCCGGCCTTGCCTTTATTGCCACCACTCGCCGATGAAGTAGACGGTGGCATCGTCCGGGGAGAAGAGCGGACAGTGGCAGAGGAAGCCCGGTGGGAAGTAATCCGGCGTGATGTTTCCGTACCCGGAACCGTCCGGTTTGACCGCGTAGAGGTCGTAGACGCCTTGCTCCCCGATGGCAGCGACCTCGTAGACGAGGCGGGTCCCGGCGTGCGACCAGCTGGCGAGGCCCTGGCTGCAGCCGTTGTCCGTGAGGCGGGTCTCGCCAGTGCCGTCGGTATTCACCGTGAAGAGGTCGTAGTTCCCGTGGGGCGAGGTATCGTCCACGAGGCGCTCGAAGACTATTTCTTGACCGTCCGGGCTGAGGCGGGGGTCGTAGTCCCCGAAGGGCAGGTTGGCGTTGCCCCACTCGCCGGCGCGGGGCGGGTCGGTCACGGCGCGGGCCCCGGTGCCGTTATCGTTCATCAGCCAGATGCGGTGCTCCGCCGTGAAGGTGATGGCAGACCCCACCCAGTCAATGTCCCCGTCGTGGCCGCCGGAATCGTAGAACAGGCGCTGGCTGGCGCCGTCCCGGTCCATGAGATAGATATCCAGCGTGCCGTCCCGCATGGTGAGGAAGAGAAGCCGGCTCCCGTCCGGCGACCAGACGGGATAGACATCCATGGCGGCGTTATCCGTGAGGCGAGTGACCTGGCCGCCGGTGACCGGCAGGGTGACGATTTCCTCGTCGGTGTCCGCGGTCCCGCCGAGACGCTGCGAAAAGGCGAAGGTCTTCCCCGCGGGGTCGAGGTCGAGGTTGCCGATGGCCTCCTCGGTGCCGTAGACGAGCCGCACCCGGCCGGAGGCGAGATCCAGCGCGTAGATACCCCAGTGGGACTCATGGGGCACCGTCGGGGCCGGCGTCGAGGAGGTCGTGGCCGTAGAGAGACCGGCGCAGCCGGGCACCGCGACCAGCACCAGGAGCAAGAGGACGACACTAAAGGCGGTGCGGCGCATCACGGCTTCTTCCTGCACACGTAGATATCCGCCTCTATCATCACGCCGTCCTCGTAGTAGTGGTGGGTGAAGTAGAGGTTGCCGGCGTCGTCGAGGGTACACTCCCCGGCGAACTGCGAGACGATGAGCTCCGGCGCCTGCCACTCGCCGTTGACCCGCGTCGAGCGGAAGATGGCCGGGCTGCCCTGGTAGAAACGGGTAAACCAGAGCTCGTTGCCGTCCGCCGAGAGCCAGGGCCAACCCTCGGAGTCCGGCGTGTTGACGGCGGCGATGTTGACCGGCTCCTGCCAGACGCCGTCCGCCTGACGTGTCATCCAGATATCGTAGCTGCCCTGGCCGCCGGGGCGGGACGAGTGGTAGTAGAGCTCGGTCCAGTCCCGGGAGAAGTGGAGCTCGCCGACCTCGAAATCGTCCGGGAACTCGGTGACGAGCTGCCAGTCCACCCAGAGGCCGTGCTCGTAGCGGGCGGTGAACCAGTTGAGGCCGGTGTAGCCGGCGCGCGCGGAGCAGAACCACATGATGTCGTCCTGGACGAACTCGCAGCCGTCCATGGCGACGTCGTCGTCGAGGAAAACCCGCTGCGGCGGGCCCCAGGTACCATCCGGCTGGCGGCGGTATTCGTAGATGCCGGTGACGCCGTCAATGACCTGCTTCTCCACCGGGACGCTGACATCCGGCGTGAAGAAGACGAAGAAGGCGCTGCCGTCCGGCAGGACGAAGGAGGAGTCCTCGCCGCCGGGGGTATTGACCGGGTACGGCAGCGGCACCGGTTCTTCCCACTCGTCCGAGTGGAGGATGGGCGGGTACTCATCCATCGCGGGCGTCATCTTGACGGCATCGGCGGGGATGGACGCATCACGGTCGTGGTAGGCACCGAAGTAGGCGAGGCCGGTCCAGACGTTCAGGGCGAGCTTGGGGGTGCCGTCGCGGTGGACGAGGCCGGTGGTGTCGTTGTCGTCGAGGTCGGTCAGCCAGGGCCAGCCGAGGAAGCGGAGGTTGACGCCCCGGTCGCGGGTGAGGCGGCCGGTAAGCTGCTCCAGGAAGGCGGCCTGCTCCGCCTCGCCGCCGAAAGCATCCAAAGAGGGCCAGGCCGCCTCGGTGAAACCGAAGGGCCTGTCCGGCAGCAAATCAGCAACGGACGAGTAGTAATCGTACGGGAGGTCTGAAACCCGGTTGACGCCCTGAAGCGCGAAGGGATAGCTGGTGAGCATGAGGAGGTCGAGCGTGGCGGGGTCGAATTTCCCGATGACGGACACATCCGCCGGGCGGTTCCCGGCGACGATCTCCCGCGCGAAGGTGCAGAAGACGAGCGTTTTCGGGGAGAGCGCCTTGACGGCATCGTACGTCTCCTCGTAGAGAGAGACGAAGTTGCCGAAGGCGTTGGGGTCGCTGGGCGTGTCGCCGTAGGTCTCGTACCAGCGGTTGACCTCGTTGCCGAGGCACAGGTAGCGGGGCCGCGCGGCCTGCACCACGTCGAGGGCGGCCTGCTTCCAGGCGGCGCGCCAGGCGGGGTCGGCGAGGGTGGCGCCGGTCATACCGGGCGGGGCGACGAGCGCCATGTCCACCCCGATGAAGGAGAGACTGACGAGGGGGAAGAGGCCGCGGTCCCGGGTGTAGCCATCCACGAAGGTCGCGCCCCAGTCCCCGGCGAGGTCCGCCGCCAGACCATAGAAGGGCGTGGGGCGGCCCCAGACGGGGACGAAATCGCCGACCCGGGCAACGGTGGCGTAGGCGTCCGGGAAGGTCTCGCCGGCGGCGGGGACGGGGAGGCACCCCATGAAGAAACCGCGGTCCGGGAGGGCCGGGTCGTCCACGGGGGCGACGGTCGTCACGCTCGGCGCCGCCGACGTCGGCGAGGTGACGGCAGTGGTGGCGGTGCCGGTGCAGGCGGCGAGCAGGACCATCAGTACCGCCAGCGCGGGGGCGGTCAGGTGACGGACGAGTGTCTTCATTGGCGCCATTGTACCATACCGCCACGGGCCGTGGTATGGTACTTTTGACACCCGCACTCACGCCCGGCTACAATCAAGTGGTTCACAGGAGGCAGGCGAGTGACGATTGACGAGATTAACGAGCACGGCCGCGAGCTGGAGCGGATGTTGAAGCTGCGCACCCATCCGGTGGCGCTCAAGATGCTGAAGAGCGAGGACGAGGTCCCGGCGGGGGCGGTGCGGCCCAAGCGGGACAACGGGGAGCACCTGGCTTTCTGCCAGGCGGTCTCGCTGGCACGGCGGCAGGGCCAGACGATAGCGATGTTCAAGGAAGACCACTGGTGCTTCGCGCCGCTGCTCGCCTTCGGCATCACGCCGGACCCGCACGACGAGTTCCTCGACCAGTTCAAGGGCTTCCCCACCCTCCCCTACGGGAGCTACGCCGGGACGGTGCTCGGGCCGCTCCCCACGGCAAATTTCGAGCCGGACGTAGTGCTCGTCTACGCGGACGCGGCGCAGCTCCGGCAGCTCCTCATGGGGGTCAAGATGAGCGGCGACGCGCCCCTCCACGCGGACTTCGACCCCATTGACTCCTGCGTTTACGCCGTGGTGCCGGTGCTGCAGACCGGCCAATACCGCATCACCGTGCCGGACCCGGGGGAGCACGCCCGGGCCGCGGTGGCCGACGAGGAGATGATTTTCTCCATCCCCGGCGGCAAGCTCGGCGGCCTCCTGACAGCCATGCAGCGCATGGCGGAGATGCAGCGGGGGATGCCGTTCGGCAACATCGAGATGCGGCCGGATTTCCCGCGCCCGGAGTTCTACGACCGCGTCTTCAAGGCCTGGGGCCTGGACGCGCAGGACAACCCTCCCCGGGGGTTTCCCCCGCCTCAAAATGGGTGACGTCACCCTTACCTTTGCCCCCGCCCGCAGGTACGTCAATCACCCGCCCGAGCCCGGCCGGTCATCCGGCGGGGCGGCTGGGGGGTAACCCTTAGTACCAATTCACCCGGTACCTCATGACCAAATGACTATTGGGCCGGCCCGGTCTGCTCCGTAGAATGGATATATAGATAAAGTACCCTAGCAGACCGGAGGGACCGATTCCTTGCGCGCACGTTCCGCCCCGTTCTACACGTTTGTCTTGAGGCTGCTGGTCGCCGTCGTGGCGCTCGCCGTGACCGTGGGCCCGTGGGGGGCGCTCGTCCGGCCGGTTGCCGCCGCCGGCAACCCGGACCTCACCATCGAGTCCATCACCACCAATCCGGCCGACCCCTCCGCCGGGGATACCGTCATCGTCACCATACGCGTGAAGAACATCGGCAGCGCGATGGCGGACGGCTGTTACGTGACCGGCGAGGTAGACGAGGCGGTCATCACCAACCAGGCCATCATCCAACTCCCGCCGAACATGACGGCCACCGCCTCCTTCCCCTGGGCGGCCACCCCCGGCGTCCACGTCATCAGGGGCACGGTGGACAGCACCGGCATCGTCTACGAGTCCGACGAGACGAACAACGTCAGCTCTTACACCCTGACCCCGCGGGCGGCAGACCTCACCATCACCTCCATCACCTGGTCGCCGGAGGCGCCGGCGCTGCGCCAGGAGGTGCAGTTTGCCATTCACGTCCGCAACGTCGGGACGGCCTACTCCAAGGCGACCCGGGTAAACTTCCTGGTGGACTCGAAGTCACGGGGCTACCAGGACGTGCCAGTGCTGAACCCGGGGGACGAAGCGAACATCGTGTACTCGTGGATAGCGGCGCCGGGCGTCTACCTGATGACGGCCCGCGTTGACGAGGACGGCATGGTCCCGGAGAGCGACGAGAGCAACAACGAGAAATCGCTGACCTTCACGACGGCACTGCCGGACGTCACGGTGAACGCCATCTACCAGGACCCGGCGGAGTTTTCGACCGGGGACGACGTGTCCCTGACCGCGGAAATCACCAACCGGGGGACCGGGCAAGCCGCCACCTCGGACGTCGCCTTCTATATCAACGACGTGCTCTTCACCACGCTGACCTGCCCGCCCCTCGCGGCGGGGGCCTCCGCCAATGTCAGCACGACCTGGACGGCGCGGGACGGCGATAACGTACTCCGGGTGGTCGCGGACGTCAACGACATCCTCCCGGAGACCGACGAAGCCAACAACACGGCTACGTGGCAGATGGGCGCGGTGCCGCCGGACCTCACCGTCTCCGATATCACGTGGACGCCGGAGAGCGTCGGCGCGGGGGACAGCGTCAGCATCGAAATCACCGTTAAGAACGTGGGGAGCGGCCGGGCAGAGACCTCGCGGGCCATCTTCCAGATAGGGCTGGCGGCTTCACAGATATACATCATCCCGCCTATCGAGGCGGGGAACTCCTACACGCTGACGGTGCCGTGGCAAGCCATCGCCGGGAAGTACCAGGTCTACTTCACCGCCAACTACGACTCGTCCATTTATGAAACGAAGTATTCCAATAACAATAAGACCGCCGATATTACCGTCGCGCCGCCGGACCTCACCGTGTCCAACATCACCTGGACGCCGCAGCACCCGGACCACGGCACGCCGGTGTCCTTCAACGTAACGGTCACCAACCAGGGTAAGGGCACGGCCGATCAGAGCTACCTGGGGTACTACATTGACGACCAGCTCGTGAACAACACGCTGGTGCGGAGCTTGAACAAGGGCGAGAGCGTCAACATGACCTTCAGCTGGACGGCGGTGAACGGCTACCACACCTTCTCCGCCATGGCTGACTTCAAGAAGCAAATCCCGGAGGCGGACGAGACGAACAACACGCGGTCGGTGGCAGTGGTGGCCAACATGCCGGACCTCGTCATTGACTCCGTGACGTGGTCGCCGCCGGACCTGCCGGTGGGTCAGGACGCCACCTTCACCCTGAAGATACACAACATCGGCACCCAGCCGGTGCCGCTGACCCGCCTCGCCTACTACGTGGACGATGTCATGGCGGGCTACGTGGACGTGCCGCCGCTGGCGGCGGACGGGGTGGTAAACCAGTCGCTGACCTGGCCGATATCCTCCGGGGAGCACGTCATCGAGTTCGTGACGGACTCGACGGACCTCGTGGAGGAAATCGACGAGGAAAACAACACCAAGATACTGACGCTACCGCTGCCGGACCTCGTCGTTACGGACCTCTCGCCGTCGCCGGCCGCGCCGGTCATCGGCGATACGGTCACGCTGACGGTGACCCTGACGAACGAGGGCCAGAGCACGACCCAGGCGACGGTGCTGAGCGGGCGGCTCGACGAGGAAACCACCCAGACGCTGCCGGTGGCGCCGCTGGCGCCGGGCGCCACGGTGAGCAAGACCTACCAATGGCAGGCCACCGGCGGCACGCACACCTTTTCCGTCGCAGCGGACGTGACGAATACGACCATCGAGTCCGACGAGACCAACAACTACCGCAGCGTGGAGGTCACGACGCGGACGCCGGACCTTACCGTGGGCGAGCTCGGCTGGAGCATGCCGAACCCGCTGGTGAACGATACCGTGGACCTGAGCGCCAACATTACCAACATCGGGGACGATACCGCCCTGCCCTCCAAGCTCGTCTACCAGATAGACGACGGCGAGCCGCTGACCGGGGACGTGCCGGAGCTGGCGGCCGGCGAGAGCTTCGCCTTCACGGCGACGGAGGACCTCGACCCGAAGCCGCACACTTTCAGCATTACCCTCGACCCGGGGGACGCCCTCTGGGAGACGGACGAAACGAACAACTCCGCCAACCTGACCTTCAACTCCAAGGCGCCGGACCTCGATATCCGGGCCATCAGCTGGACGCCGGTGGAGGCCGCCGTGGGCGATAACGTGACCATCAGCGTCAACCTGGAGAACCGGGGCAACGCCATCGTGGACGGGGTGACGGTGCGGCTGAGCATTGACGGGGAGGTGGTGGCCACCCAGACCGCCGATGACATCGGCATCGGGGAGAGCCAGACGCTGAAGTTCTCCTGGACGCTGACGTCCCTGGCGCCGGTCATCACCGCCATGGCGGACTACGGCGGGCAAATCACCGAGTCCGACGAGACGAACAACTCCCTGACCCGAGAAGCCGCCTTCACGGCGCCGACGCCGACACCCACCAGGACGCTGACGCTGCCGGAGCTGAACGAAGCGCCGCAAAACAGCTTCATCCAGAGCTACTGGTGGGCCATGATGATAGCCGCCGGTCTGATCGGGGCGGGCGTGTTCTTCGTGCTGCTGCGGGCGTTCCGCAAGGAGTAGCCGCGCCCCTTCCGGGTCTCCGCGACCACCGGTCCGCCTTTCGCCACCTTCTCACCACCGTACCGCCACGCAGGCTTCGTTGACTCTCAGCTTCGCGTCACCCTACAATGAATGAGTATTCATTCATTACGACATCATGGAGGTGGCCGGTGGCGTCCCAGCAGGAGCAAAAACAATCGAACGAAACCAAGCGGCGCGAGCAAATCATGGCCGCGGCCATGAGCGTCTTCTCCCGGCTGGGGTACGACGGCGCCACCATGGCCAACGTGGCCGCCGAGGCGGGGGTGGCGGTAGGGACCATCTACAACTACTTCCCGAGCAAGCGCGACTTGCTCGAGGCCATTGCGGACGATTACATCATCGCGCCGTTCCAGGAAATCGTGGAAAACCGCTCCGAGAATGACCTGGAGTTCCTGGCCGCCGTCATGGAGAACCGCCTCAGCCTCGGCATCCAGGACGCCAGCCGTTTCCTGGCGCTCTTCAATGAGATACAGCGCGACCCGGCCCTGCGGCGGCGCTACGCCGAGGAGGCCCTGGGGCCCATCATACGCACCCTGGAGGGTTACGTGCGAGAGCGGATGGCCGACGGCACCTTCCGCGAGCTCGACCCGGCGGTGACGGTGCGGGCCGTCGGGGGGATGTTCATCGGTTTCGTGCTCATCACCCGGATGGAGGGCGATACGACGCCCATTGACCTGAACGACCACGCCCGGCTGGCCCGGGAGATGGCCAGCCTCGTGATGGAGGGGGTGCGGTGCCACTGACCGCTAAAGAGCAACTCATCGCGGTAATGGAGGCGTACTTCGGGGACGATGCGCCGCGCATCGAGCACGCCAAGAAGGTGACCGAGTACGCGGAACGCATCATGGCCGCCGAGGGCGGCGACGCCGGGGTCATCATCGCCGCCGGAGTGCTCCACGATATCGGCATCCACGCGGCAGAGTGGCAGCACGGCAGCACCGCCGGACAGTTCCAGGAGCTGGAAGGCCCGCCGATAGCCCGGGAGTTGCTGACGGAGCTCGGCTACCCGCCGGACACCATTGACGAAGTCTGCGAAATCATCGCCCACCACCACAGCCCGGGCGTCATCACCACCGTCAACTTCAAGGTGCTCTACGATGCCGACTGGCTGGTGAACCTTGCCGACGAGTACGACATCCGCGACCGGGAGAAGCTGGCGACCATCATTGACCGGGTGTTCCTCACCGGGACCGGTAAGGAGCTCGCCCGCGCCCGTTACCTGGCGGACTGACGCCCCGGCGGGTTCCCCTGCTCCACCCTTTTTCTTAACGTTTCCTTTATAAACCTTTATCCCGACCTTATATTTGTTTACGCCCCAGTTTATCTTCTTTATCCGTATCTTCACGTTCGGCGAGTACCATGGGAGAGGATGGGTGGAAAAGAAGGGACGAACCCATGGTACAGGTAGAATACAAGAAAGAAGCGAGAGAAGCGGAACTGACCGGACGGACGGTCGCCGAAGCGCGCCGGCTGTTCGAGGACGAGCTCGGCTTCACCAAGAAGACGGCGGCCGTGCTCAACGGCGTCCGCGTCTCCGTCCACCGGGAAGGCAGCACCGTCCTCCACGACGATGACAACCTCGTCTTCCGGGCCATCGGCCACCGGGTCGCCTTTCTTATCAGCGCGCTGCTGCTCGCCCTGGCCGTCACCGGCGGCGTCTTCGCCTCCGGTTTCATTAGCGGCACGGCGGCCATCAACGCCACCTCTTCCAACTACAACTTCGCCGAGGTCTCCGCCAACACCTCCGTGGTCAACACCTGGACGGTGCTCGGCGGGCTGAAGGGCTCCACCGGCAACGCCACCCTGTTCGACGTAGACACCGCCTCGTCCGGTTACACCGGCGACCTGCTGCTGACCATCAGCCTGGCCAACATTGACGAGCTGTCGCCCATCTACCGGAGCCTGAGCCTGTCCCTGGAGCTCCGCGACGCCGGCGGCAACCTGGTGGACATCAACGAGGACGGCAACGCCGATTCGGGCGATTTCGCCCTGCTGACGCTCAACAACGGCTCGGTGACGATGCCCTTCGAGCAGACGACGCCCCAGGTCTACACGGTCTGGCTGCGGAGCGGCTCGTTCATCGCGCAGATCCACAGCAGCAGCTGGTCGAGCGGTTCGGCGACGCCGCAGTTCTTCTGCGAGGTCTCGCAGCGGTAATCGTACCTGATTAGAAACACGAACGCCCCGGCAAAACCGGGGCGTTTTTTTGATGCTCCCCTCCCTTGACGGGAGAGGGCCAGGACGAGGGCGAAAAGCCGCTCATCCTTCCACAGGCTCAGGAGGAGCGGGGTAGACTAGCCTTCGAATTTGCCGAACTTTTCTTCCAGGGCCGCCCGGTCCCAAATCTTGCCGGTGATGTCCTCCGGTTTGGCGGCGGCCAGCAGCGCGGTGTAGTGCTCCCAGAGCTCCGGCGTCTCCCAGTCGCTCGTGTCCTGGCTGGCCAGATAGCCCTCCACGACCTCCGTCGTGACGAAGTACGGCCGGATGCAGGTGACGGCGATGCCGGGGGTCTTGCGGACCTCCCGGGCCACGCCCTGGGTGAGGCGCTCGATGGCCGCCTTGGAGGCACCGTAGGCCACGCTGTACTGCACGCGGTGGGCGAGAATGGAGGAGACGTTGATGACGACGCCGCTCTCCTGCTTCAGCATGTGGGGCAGCACGGCCTGGGTGCAGAGCACCGTGCCGTTGACGTTGACGCTGAAGATGAGGTTCCAGCGCTTCTGGGAAATGTCCGGGAAGCGGTCCTGCGAGGTGATGCCGGCGTTATTTATCATGATGTCCACCCGGCCGAACTGCTCGACCGTCCTGTCCACCATGTTCTTGACAGCCTCTTCGTCCGACACGTTGGTGGAGACGGTGAGGGCGGTACCGCCGAGGTCGCGGAGCATGCCGGCGGTCTCCTCTATCTGGGCGACGGTACGGGCGGCGCAGGTGACGCTGGCCCCGGCCTTGGCGAGACCGATGGCGATGGCCCGGCCGAGCCCGCGCCCGGCCCCGGTGACGATGGCGACTTTACCTTTCAGTGACATGGACGTGCCTCCTTGCTCATAGCGTGATAGGGTTAGGTGAGCATGCCGTAATCGAGCGGGAAGATGCCGGCGGTCTGGTTCTTGCCGGCGTCCGAGGCGAGGAAGAGGGCGATGGCGGCCACGTCGTCCGGGTCGCCGAAGCGGTCGAGCACCGTCTGCTTGAGCATGCGGGCCTCGGTGTCCCCCGTCTTGAGGAAGGGGTCAGCGAGGCGGGAGTGGACCCAGGCCGGGGCGATGCCGTTGACCCGGATGTTCCACTTGCCCCACTCCTTGGCCATGGCCTTGGTCATGTGGATGACGGCCGCCTTGGAGATGCAGTAGACGCCGAGTGATTCCTCGACGCGGATGCCCATGTAGGAGGTGATGTTGATGATGGAGGCGCCGCCGGCCTCCTTCATGAGGGGCACAAGCTCGCGGGTGAGGAAGAAGGGCCCCTTGAGGTTGACGTTCATGACGGTGTCCCACTGCCATTCCTCGACGTCCATGAGGTCCACCATGAAGCTGGAGCCGGAGGAGTTGACGAGGATGTCCAGCCGGCCGTAGTCCGCCTTGATTTTGTCCGCCAGGTCCTTGATCTGGTCCAGCTTGCCGAGGTGGGAGGCGATGCCGACCACCTTGCCGCCGGTCTCGGCGGTGATTTCGGCGGCCGCCTTGTCCAGGTTCTCCTGCTTGCGGCTGCTGAGGATGACGGTCCCAGCGCCGGCGGCCGAGAGGGCGGTGGCGATGGCCTTGCCGATGTCCCCGGCCCCGCCGAGGACGAGGGCTATCTTGCCGTCAACGCGGTAGTTCTTTTCGGTTAACATTGGCTGGGCTCCTCCTCTTTATTCGACCTTGATGATGCAGGCGTCCGCCTGGGCGAGACCGCCGCAGATGGCGCCGAGGGCGTAGCCGCCGCCGCGCCGCCGCAGCTCGTACATGAGGTTCATGACGAGGCGGGCGCCGCTCGAGGTGTTAGGATGGCCGATGGCGATGGCGCTGCCGTTGACGTTCATCTTGCTGATCAGGCCCTTGTACTTCTGGTCGCTGCCTTCCGAGGCCACCTTCATGGAGACGAGCGGCACGCAGGCGAAGGCCTCGTTGATTTCCATGACGCTCATATCATCGAGGGTCATGCCGGCCTTCTTGAGGACCTTGAGCATGGCGTAGCCGGGGCCCTCCGGCATGCGGCTGGCGTTGATGGCGATGGACACGTTGGCGATGACGGTGGCCAGCGCTTCCAGGCCGAGCTCCTCCGCCTTCTTCCGGGTCATCAGCATGATGGCCGTGGTGCCGTCGTTGAGGCCGGGGGCGTTGCCGGCGGTGATGGCGCGGGTGTTGTAGACCGGCTTCAGCTTGGCGAGGGCCTCCATGGTGGTGCCGGGGCGGTACTGCTCGTCAATGTCGAGTATCTTCGTCTCGCCCTTCTTGGCGCCGGGCACCTCCAGCGGCATGATTTCGTCCTTGAACTTGCCGGCGTTCCAGGAGTTGCCGTAGAGCTCGTGGGAGCGGACGGCCCACTCGTCCATGTCCTGGCGGGTGAAGCCGTACTCGTGGGCGACATCGTCCGAGTCAACGGACACCGGGTTGAAATCCTTGTAGCCGAGGGCCAGCAGCGGGTCTTCCATGGTGACGTTACCGAGGCGGTTGCCGCCGAAGCGGAGGCCGCGGACGACCATGGGAGACTGCCCGAAGGAAGTGGCGCCGCCGGCGATGGCGACTTCGATTTCGCCGGCCTTCATCTCCATGGCGGCCAGCTTGACGGCGTGCATGGCGGAGACGCAGGCCATGTCGAAGGAGATGGAGACGGTCTCGTGGGGGAGGCCGGCCTTGATGAGGGACTGCCGCCCGGCCACCGGGGTGTACGGGTCGCGGCAGGCGGAGGTATCGCCGACGCCCCAGAAGACCTCGTCCACGGTCTCCGGCGGCACGCCGACCCGCTTGATCACCTCTCTCATGGAGATGGCGCCGAGCTCGTAGAAATCAATGTCCTTGAGGGAACCGCCGAACCTCCCGAAGGGGGTGCGGACCGCTCCGACGATGACGACATCATTCGCGTTTGCCATGCTGTTTCTTCTCCTTTACGGTCTTTACTGGTTGACCGGTTTCCTATCCGTCCGCTCGTCCCCCGACAGGTTCAGGACGAGTGGTATCGTTACGTATCGCTGTAATCGTAAAAGCCACGGCCGGTCTTGCGGCCGAGGTCGCCGGAGCGCACCATCTGGCGCAGCAGCGGGGCGGGCTTCAGCCGCTCGCCGAACTCCTCGTACATGGTCTCCAGGCCGTGGAGGACGACGTCGGCGCCGGCGAGGTCGCAGAGCTCGAGCGGGCCCATCGGGTGGTTGAGGCAGAGCTTGACCGCCTTGTCCACCTCCTCCGGGCTATTGCCGTCCATGACGCAGAGGACGGCCTCGTTCATGAGGGCGTCCACCAGCCGGGAGACGATGAACCCGGCGTAGTCCCGCGCCTCGCAGGGGTCCTTGCCGATGGCCCGGACGTACTCCTTGGCCTCCTCGATGACCTCCGGCGCGGTGTGGCGGCCGTTGATGACCTCGACGCCCTTCATCACCGGCACCGGGTTCATGAAGTGGATGCCGATGACGTGGTCCGGACGCCCGGTGATGGCGGCGATGGCGCCGATGGGGAGCGAGGAGGTATTGGTGGCGAGGATGGCGCCCGGCTTGCAGACCGCGTCGAGCTGCTTGAAGAGTTTCTGCTTGAGCTCGAGGATTTCCGGGGCGGCCTCAATGACGAGGTCAGCGTCCCCGGCGTCCACATTATCGAGGGTGGTGGTGATGCGGCCGAGGATGGCCTCCTTGTCCTGGGCGGTGATGGTCTCCCGCTTGACGAGGCGGTCGAGGCTCTTGGAAATGGTCGCCATGCCGCGCTCGATGAACTCGTCCTTGATGTCCGACATGACGACCTCGTAGCCGGCCTGGGCGGTTACCTGAGCGATGCCGTTACCCATCGTCCCGGCCCCGATGACGAAGACTTTTTGAATAGCCACGGTGGTACCTCCTTGCGTCGTTACGTTCGTTACCCCACTCCACCCGCGAGGTTCTGAGTCCGCCTGAGGCGGACTCAGAATAACAGGGGATGTTACTTGTTCTTGAAAACCGCCTTCCGCTTTTCCATGAAGGCGTCCATGCCTTCCTGCCGGTCTTCCAGCGCGAAGCAGAGGGCGTTGCACTTGGTCTCCATGCTCAGGCCGGAGGCGAGGTCCGTCTCCACGGCGGTGTTGATGGCCATCTTGGCCATGGCAAGCACCGGCGTGCTGAGGGCCGCCAGCTTGGCCGCCACCGCGCGGGTCTCTTCCATGAGCTTCTCCGGCGGAACGACCCGGTTGACGAGGCCGATTTCCAGCGCCGCGGCGGCATTTATCATCTCGCCGAGGTAAATCATCTCCTTGGCCTTGGCCGGCCCCACGACGCGGGTGAGGCGCTGGGTGCCGCCGGCCCCCGGGATGAGGCCGAGGGTGACTTCCGGCTGGCCGAAGCGGGCCTTCTCCGAGGCGATGCGAAGGTCGCAGCAGAGGGCGAGCTCGCAGCCCCCGCCAAGGGCATAGCCGTTGACGGCGGCCACGGTGGGCTTGGTGAGGTTGTAGATGAAATCAGACGCCCGGCGGATGGTGCCCATGAATTTCTGGCTCTCCAGCGGGCCCATGTGCTGCATCTCGGCGATGTCCGAGCCGGCGGCGAAGGCTTTTTCGCCGGCGCCGGTCAGGATAATGGCGCCGACCTCGGGGTCGTTCTCGGCGGCCTCGAAGGCAGCGTAGAGCTCGTCGTAGACGGTGGAGTTAAGGGCGTTGAGCTTGTCCGGGCGGTTAAGGGTGACGGTGGCGACGCCGTCAGCCTTTTCATAGAGCAGGGTTGTGTACGTCACGGTGTGTCCTCCTTGTGGTACGGGTGTCACGCGCGCGGGGCTGCCTCAAACGGCGGTCCGAGGGGAGTTCCGGAGGAGAAATTTCCCTCTTTATTCTAGGTGAAATCACGTGTGAGTGTCAAGGAAGGGGAGGGAGTTCACCCCCGCCCCCCGCCCTCTCTTCCAGGAAGAGGGAGGCCTGGCGGCCGGCCCTGCCGGCCAAATTGACTTTCCTATGTACGGACGATACACTTTCAGATAGAAGCAGATATTCTACCAAGGATCGATACATGCCGGACATAGAAGCCATCGCCCGCGGCCTGGCGGACGAGTTCAAGAAACACAAGGCGGACTACCTGGAGGCCCGGCTCGAGGAGAGCCGCACCAGCCAGATCGTCTACCGGGGCAAGACGCTCGAATCCATCGGCCGGAGCAGCGCCAGCGGCGGCAACGTGCGCGCCCTCGACCGGGGCGGCTGGGGCTTCACCAGCTTCAACAGCTTCGACGGCGCGGCGGACCGCCTCTCCCTCGCCGTGGAACAGGCCCGGGCCGCCGGCAGCGGCACGAGCGGTCTTGCCTACGTCAAGCCCGTCCAGGACCGGGTGCCGAGCGGCGTGGCCCGCGACCCGGTGGACATCCCGCTCGCGGACAAGAAGGTCCTCCTCGACGAGTACAACGAGCTCATCTGGCAGACCCCTCGCATCCAGACGAGCAGCATCGGCTACGGGGACAGCCGCAAAAAGGTCATCTTCCTCAACTCGGAAGGCTCATTCATCGTCCAGGAGCGAGCGGACGTCACCCTCCGCCTGACGGCCATCGCCGCCAAGGACGGCGAGGTGCAGCAGGTCGGCCTGAGCCTCGGCAGCCGGGGGGATTTCGATACCATCCGCAACCTCCACGACGACGTCCGGGAGATGGCGGAGAACGCCGTGAACCTCCTCTCCGCGCCGGAGGTCAAGGGCGGCGAGTACACTGTCGTCCTCGACCCCATTCTGGCCGGGGTCTTCGTCCACGAGGCCTTCGGCCACCTCAGCGAGAGCGACTTCGTCTACGAGAACGACAAGATGCGGGAGATCATGACGCTCGGCAAGCAGTTCGGGGCGCCGGTTCTGAACATCGTGGACTCGGCGGCCCAGCCGGGCCTGCGCGGCAGCTACAAGTACGATGACGAGGGCACGCCCTCCGTCAAGACCTACCTCATCCGCGAGGGCAAGCTGACGGGGCGGCTCCACTCCCGCGAGACGGCCGCCAAGATGGGTGAAAAGCCCACCGGCAACGCCCGGGCCATCAACTACCGCTACCCGCCCATCGTGCGCATGACGAACACCTACATCGAGCCCGGCGAGACGAGCTTTGAGGAGATGATAGCCGATATCAAAGAAGGCATCTACGCCAAGAACTGGTACGGCGGTATGACGAGTATGGAGATGTTCACCTTCTCCGCCGGCGAGACCTACATGATACGCGACGGCAAGATAGCCGAGGCGGTGCGGCCGGTGATGCTCACCGGCAACGTCTTCACCACGCTCCAGAACATTGACACCATCGGCAACGACCTTGACATGAACGAGGGCGGCGGCTGCGGCAAGGGCGGCCAGATGCCCCTGCCGGTCTCCAACGGCAGCCCGCACATCCGCATCCAGAAGTGCCTGGTGGGAGGGAAGTAGATGGAAGAGATACTCGAACTCGCCAGGAAGGTCGCCGAGGCGGCCGAGGTCTTCTCCCTCGCCACCGAGGAAACGCAGGTACGCTTCGAGTCCAACCGGCTCAAGCAGCTCCAGACCAACCAGAGCACCAGCGTAGCGCTCCGCATCGTGAAGAACGGGCGCATCGGCTACGCCACGGCCGCCGGCGAAGCCGACCCGCAGGCGCTCGTGGACGCGGCGGTGGAGACGGCCGAGTTCGGGATGGAGGCGAAGTTCGCCTTCCCCGGCGCGTCCCCCTTCCCCGCCGTTGACATCTACGACGCCGCCGTGGCCGACGTGCCCATCAAGGACATGGTGCAGCTCGGCACGAGCATGATAGACACCGTGGTCAAGCACACGCCGGCCGTCCTCTGCGAGGCCGGCCTCAGCCGGGGCACGGTGACGGTCACCCTGCTGAACTCCAGCGGGGGCAAAGCCAACTACAAAAAGAGCTTCTTCGGGATGGACCTCGAGGGCAACGTCATCGAGGGCACGGACATGCTCTTCGTGGGGGAGAGCGACTCCTCCTGCCACCCTCTGAATGACACCGCGAAAGTGACCGGGCCGGTGCTGCGGCAGCTCGACCTCGCCAAGAACAAGGCCAAGGCGCCCACGAAGCAATTGCCCGTCATCTTCACCCCCAACGGCGTGACGAGCCTCATGATGCCGCTCATGGCCGCCTTCAACGGCAAGACGGTGTTGGAAGGGGCATCACCCCTCGGGGACAAGGTGGGCAGCCCGGTGTTCGACCCCAAGTTCACGCTGACGGACAACCCGCTCAACCCGTGGCGGCCGGGCAGCCGCCCCTGTGATGACGAGGGCGTGCCGAGCCGGGCGACGCCGCTCGTGGCCAGGGGCCTCGTGCAGGGGTTCCTCTACGACCTGCAAACGGCGGCCCGGGCCGGTAAAGAGTCCACCGGCAACGGCAGCCGGGGCGGGGCCAGCCTCCCCTCCCCCGGACCGACCTCCCTCGTGATAGCGCCGGGCGCGACGGCCTTCGAGGAGATGGTGAAAGACATCAAGGAAGGCCTCATCGTGGAGCAGCTCATGGGGGCCGGACAGGGCAACGTGCTCGGCGGGGATTTCTCCGGCAACGTCCTGCTCGGGTTCAAGATTGAGAACGGCGAAATCGTCGGCCGGGTGAAGGACACCATGGTGGCCGGGAACGTCTACCGCATCCTGAAGGACATCGCCGCCGTGGGCAGCGAGCCGGAGTGGCTCGGCGGGTTCCTCTCCACGCCGCACCTCTACTGCACGGGGATATCGGTCTCCAGCAAGGAGTAGCGCATGGCCAGCGTCGTCAAGATAACGAGCCGCCCCAAGCTGAAAAGCCCGAACCTCATCGCGGCCTGGCCGGGCGTCGGCAACGTGGCGGTCGTCATCGCCAACTACCTCAAGGCCAAGCTGCCGTTCAAGGAGCTCGGCTACCTGGACGCGCCGGCCTTCTTCGATCCCATCGGCGTGCAGGTGAAGGACAACGTCGTCGAGGCACCCACCTTCCCCCAGAGTCGCTTCGCCTACTGGAAGAACCCTGCCGGCGAGCACGACCTCATCCTCTTCACCGGGGACGACCAGCCCGCCGCCAAGAGCTACGAGCTCGCCAACGCCATCATTGACGTGGCCGTCCGCTTCGGCGTGGAACGCGTCTACACCTGCGCCGCCGCCATCACGCGCATCCACCACACCGAGCCGCCCAAGGTCTGGGGCGTCGGCACCAGCCATCTCATCTCCCGGGACCTCGCCAAGTACCACCTGGAGTACTCGCGCAACCTGCAGATCGCCGGTCTCAACGGCCTCCTGCTCGGCGTAGCCAAGGAGCGGGAGATAGACGGCGTCTGCTTCCTCGGCGAGGTGCCGCAGTACGCCAGCCGCGTCACCAACCCCATGGCGGCGCTCGCCGTGATGAAGGTGCTCGTCAAGGCGCTCGGGGTCACCATGGACTTCGCCGAGCTCGCCAAGATGGCGGTGGACGCGCAGGAGCGCCTCAAGCAGGTGGCCGCGCAGGCGATGGAGGAGTACATAGACAATTTCACCGAGCCCATCTGGGAACGCGAGGAAGACGATTTCGACGAGGACGAGGAGGATGACGAAGGCGGTCTCTCCTGAGCGGAGGCCGCGGCCCGAGCCATGAAAGTCGAGAACAGTACCGCCCGCGTGGGGCTGCCCGCCTCGCGGGACCTGAAAATCACCGGTGAAAAGACCGTCCTCCGCTCCAAGAAGATGTCCGACGCCCGCGCCGACTACCGCTGGCAGTCCGACCCGGACCTCGCCGTGCTCGACGCCACGCACCCGCTCCACCTCTCCTTCGCGGTGTATCTGCTCGACTACTCCGTGGAGCTGCGCAGCCCCGGCTTCCGGCGCTTTCCCCTCGCCGTGGATACTCTCGAAGGCACCCACATCGGCAACTGCACCCTCTACGACGTGGACGAGAAGAAAAAGGAAGCCCAGCTCGGCATCCTCATCGGCGACCGGGACTACTGGGGCAAGGGCTACGGGACGGACGCCGTTACCACCATGGTCAGGTTCGCTTTCACCACGACGACGCTCCGGCGCATCTACCTGAAATCGCTCGACTGGAACCTGCGGGCCCACAAGGCCTTCGAAAAGGCCGGCTTCCTGCCGACCGGTTTCATGCAGCGCGCCGAGTACCACTTCAAGACGATGGAGATGACCCGGGACCGCTGGGAGCACCTCGCCGGGGGGAATGGAGACCGGCCGTTATGACCGTGCAACCGCTCGAATGGAAAGGCGACCGGCTCGTCATCCTCGACCAGACGAAGCTGCCCCTTGAGGAGGTCTACCTCGACCTGACGGACGACCGGGCCGCCGCTGAGGCGATCAAGACCCTGCGGGTGCGCGGGGCGCCGGCCATCGGCATCGCCGGGGCCTACGCCGTCGTGCTCGGGGCCCTGCCCCATGCCGACGCCGATGCCGCGATGTTCCAGAAGCACGTGGATGGGGTCATCGCCGCCATCGCCGCCACCCGCCCGACGGCCCGGAACCTCTTTTTCGCGCTGGAACGGATGAAGAAGGTGCTGGACGGCGGCGGGCGCGTACCGGAACTAGAACGAGAGGCAAAGCGCATCCACGAGGAAGAGGTGGCGGCCACCGAGCGTCTCAGCGAGCACGGGGCGGCCCTGATTAAAGACGGCTGGACGGTGCTGACCCACTGCAACGCCGGGCCGCTGGCCACCTCCGGGGCGGGCACCGCCCTCGGCGTCATCATCCGGGCGTACGAGCAAGGTAAGAAGGTCGCCGTCTACGCGGACGAAACCCGTCCCCTCCTTCAGGGGGCACGGCTGACCACGTGGGAGCTGCAAAAAGCGGGTGTGCCGGTGACCCTCATTACGGATAACATGGCCGGCCATTTCATGAAGGCGGGGAAAATCAACGCCGTCATCACCGGGGCGGACCGCATCGCCGCCAACGGGGACAGCGCCAACAAGATAGGGACCTACACGACGGCGGTGCTGGCCAAGGAGCACGGCCTGCCCTGCTACATCGCCGCGCCGGCGAGCACCTTCGACCTCTCCCTCAAGACCGGCGACGAGATACCCATCGAGGAACGCGACCCGGCGGAGGTGACGGCGTTCGGCGGGCGGCGGACGGCCCCGGAGGGAGTGGCGGCGGCCAACCCGGCCTTTGACGTCACCCCGGCCCGGTACATCACCGCCATCATCGCCGAGCGAGGCGTCATCGGCCCGCCCTACCCGGCGAACATCCGGGCGGCGCTCGGCTGAGCGGCCCCCGCAGCACGACAAGGGTTTTTTCACTATGAGCAACGAACGGGCACTGGTATTCATCGGGGCGCACCCGGACGACGAGACCTTCGGGCTGGGGGGCACCCTGGCCATGTACGCCGCGCGCGGCGTCAACTGCTACTACCTCTGCGGCACCCGCGGCGAGTCCGGTGTGGACGACCCCGACGCCGACCTCAAGGGTTACGGCTCGGTTGGCGAGCTGCGCTGGCACGAGCTGGAGTGCGCCACCGAAATATTGGGGATGAAGGGGGTCTACTGGCTCGGCTACCGGGACTCGGGGATGCCCGGCTCGCCGGACAACGACCTCCCGGACGCCTTCTGCCGCGCGCCGGTCGAGGAAGCCGCCGGGAAAATCGTCAAGCTGCTGCGAGAGCTCAGACCGCAGGTCGTCATCACCCACGACCCCATCGGCGGCTACCGTCACCCGGACCACATCGCCGCCCACAACGCGGCCGTGAAAGCCTACCACGCCGTGTCCGACCCGGCCCAGTACCCGGAGGCGGGGCCGGCCTATACCCCGCAGAAGCTCTACTATCACACCATGCCCCACACCATCATGAAGCTGGCGGTGCGGCTCATGCCGCTCTTCGGGCGGGACCCGCACAAGTTCGGGCGCAACCATGACATTGACCTGGCGGCGCTCGTCCAGACGGAGTTCCCGGTGCACGCCGTCTTGAAGATTCCCAAGCGGTTCGAGCTGATGCGCAACGCCGCCGCCGCCTGCCACGATAGCCAGCTCGGCGGAGAGCCGCCGCGGCGGGGTATCCTCGGCATCATCAACAAGCTGATGGGGGCCAAGGACCACTACATGCGGGCCGAGCCGCCCTGGACGGGAGGCGGCAGGGAGCACGACCTGTTCAAGGGCGTGAAGTAGCTACGAGTCCGGCTGGTCGGCATCCACGTCGCAGCCGGAAAGCAGCTGTTCCAGGACGTCGTCCGGGTTGACCCGTCCCTCGGTAACGAGCCGGAACCCGAAGTCCTTCTTCGCGAAACGCGCCGCCAGGCAATCCGCCAGCCAGCCGGACCGGTTCCCGCTGACGCCCGGCTCCCGGAACGTGGAGAGCACGATGTCCCGCAGCGCCCGCTCCGGAAAGATAGCGGCGAGAAACTCGTGCCGCAGCTCTTCCGGCAGTTCGGCCGCCGCGGCTTCACGGTTGCAGCGGAGCTGCTCGTAAATAGTCGCTTCACCGGGCATCAACCCGGAACCTTTGCCGTGCCCGAACCAGCCGAAGGGTGTCATGGCAGCCTCCCGTTGCTTTCCCCCAGCATAGAACAGACACACCCGGGCCCGCAAACTGCCGCCCGAGCCGCCCTTTCTTCAGAAAAACGACCCGGCAATTTCATCGTATCTTCTCCCCGTCTTCACGCCGGCTTCACACAACGCCGGTATTCTGGAAAGTGAAGCGAGCACGGCGCCGGGAAAACTATTCAAGGCGCCGCAAAAGGAGAAAGAAGATGAAAAAGACCTGGTTTATCGCCCTCGCCGTCGTCGTCCTGGCGGCCCTGACCATCGGCATCGCGGTGCCGGCATTCGCCGGTAACGGCAATGGCGCCACCGCGGACACCAGCGACGGCCCGGCCGTCGTCCGCGTGGCGGATGCCCTCGGCATCACCACCACCGACCTCGTCACCCGCCTCCAGTCAGGTGAGACCCTGGCCCAGATAGCCGCGGCCCAGGGCGTGACGGAAGACGCCGTCATTGACGCCCTCGTCAGCCCCTACGCCGACCAGCTAGCCCTCCGCGTGGACAACGGCGTCCTGACCCAGGAGGAAGCCGATGGGCTCGTCCAGACCGCCCGCGACAACGCCGCGTCCTTCCTGACGCAGGACCTCTCCGACCCGGGCACTTTCGCCGCCTGGCACGAGCAGATGGAGCAGTACTGCGAGCAGTACCACCTCGGCAACGCCAACCGCTACGGCATGAACGTCGGCAACGGGACGGGCTACGGCCCCGGCTCCTGCGGCATGTTCGGCGGCTGGAACGATGACGGCACCCGCGGCAACGGCACGGCCTCCCAGTACGGGGCCGGCAACCGCTTCGGCGGGAACGGCGCCGGCGGCGGGATGATGGGCAACCGCTTCGGCGGCGGCACCGGCACCTGCCTGGCGACCTCGTAAACCGCTCATCCTTCACGAGTAACCCCCCGGTGGCGGCCCGCCTGAGGCGGGCCGCC
>DAOUEG010000003.1:0-9586 GCA_034430495.1 Dehalococcoidales bacterium | reverse complement strand
TATTTCGTAGCTTCGGAGCGGGCGAGGACTGGGCCGGTCACCATCCGGCGGGCCCGGTTAGCTTTGGAAATCGCGAGTTTCACGGCGCACTACACCCCCGTGCGGCGTACGATTTTTAGGCCGCAACGAGAGTATACTAGAACGTGTGTGCTAATGTCAAGGCGATTTTGTCGTGGTTTTTGCCTCGTGTTACCTCACCCCCTGGCCCCCTCTCCGTTAACGGAGAGGGGGAAAGAAGAGGAGAACAAAGGGCTTGGGGGCGGCGGGCCGCCTGCGGCGGGCCGCCGCCGGTGGGTTCTTTCACCCTCACCCTGACCCTCTCCCATCAAGGGAGAGGGAATGCGATGGGGGCTGCTTTGGCCGGGATACCCCGGCATGGTATACTACTGACCGAAAAAACGGCACGGAGGCGCACCATGGCAAAGCAGCTCGATTACAGCATTCTCGACAAGATGGGGTTCGAGTACAAGCCCGTCGGGGTCAAGTTCTCGCTGGCGAAACCGGAGGGCGTGGCCCGGCTGGACAAGCCGCTGGCGCTCTGCGAGATGTTCAAGGAAGCCCAGACGAGCGAACCGTTCTACGCGGAGAAAGCCGACGTGCAGTGCGGCGAGCAGATACTCGGCATGGCGGAGTTCCCGCCGGTGATGTACAGCGGCTCGCTGGGGCCGATGTTCTCCATGTTCAAGACGCCCGGCGCCAACCGCCGCATCTACGACTACGTGCCGCACCTGCCGAAGGACTCGGCGAGGTACGTTATTCATGCCTCGACCGACAAGATGGACTACGACCCGGACGTGCTCATTTTCACCTGCCGGCCCAAGCAGGCGGAAATCATCATGCGGGCGAGCAGCTACACGGACGGCAAGATGTGGAACTTCAAGGGGACGACCTGCCTGGCCTGCGCCTGGCTGTACGCGCACCCGTACCTCAACGGGGAAATCAACCTTTCCGTCAGCGGCCTGGGCTTCAGCATGAAGGCGCGGGGCGTGCTGCCGGAAGGGCTCATCATGATCGTGGTGCCGTTCGACCAGCTGGCCATGCTGCTCGACAACTTGGGCGACATCGAGTGGGAGCCGGACTGGTTCGCGATGGGCCGCGAGGGCTTCATGCAGGCGGTGGCGGACCGGACCGCGGTGCTCTACCAGAAGCTCGGCTTCGAGCGGAACAAATAGCGGCTACTTGAAGGCGTAGAGAATACCGTCGTTGGAGCCGACGTAGAGCATGTTGCCCGCGAGGGCGGGCGAGGAGTTGACCTCGTCGCCGGTCGTATACTGCCAGAGGACGTCCCCGGTGGTGCGGTCGAGGGCGTAGACGGTGCCGTCGTTGCTGCCGAAGTAGACGGCGTCCCCCGCCACGGCGGGCGAGGAGAGCACCCGGTCGCCCGTCGGGAATGACCAAATTTCCTGCTGCGTCTCCCTGTCCACGGCGAGCAGGAGGTCCCCGGCGCCGACGAAGAGGGCGTTATCCGCCGCGGTGAGGGTGGAGGTCGAATCCACCACCACGGGCGGTCCGGCGGTCGGCGGGCCGAGCAAGCTGCCGAGGGAGATACTCCAGATGTAGCCGGAGAGGTTCGGGGGCTTGGGCGCGATGCCGTAGAGGTAGCCGGCCAGCCAGTACTTGCGCAGGGCATTTTCCAGCGGCCAGTTCCTGGCCATGGGGTCAACGGCGTAGAGATAGCCGGTGGAACCGGCGAAGTAGAGCACGCCATCCACCTCCACGGGCGCGCCGGGCACCAAGGCGCGGGTGGGATAGGCGAGCCGCTGCCGGCCGCTGGCGGCGTTGACGCAGTAAAAGTAGCCGTCCATGCCGCCGATAGCCACGACGCCGTTGTACACGAGGGGCGAGGACAGCATGATGTTATCGGTATGGCGGTTCCACTTCTGCTGGCCGGTGGCGGCGTCCACGGCGTAGATGCTCCAGTCGTCCGAGCCGAAGTAGATGACGCCATCGGCGTAGGCGGCCGAGCTCCGGACGGCGTAGGTGGCATCGAAGGCCCAGATTTCGGCGCCGGTGGCGGCATCAATGGCGTACATATTGCCGTCGTTGGAGCCGCAGTAGAGGACGCCGCTGACGACAATGGGCGAGGAATCCACCCAGCTCCCGGTCTGGAACTTCCATTTCTGCTGGCCGGTTTGGGCGTCCACGGCGTAGATATAGCCGTCCTCCGAGCCGAAGTAGACGACGCCGTCCACCACCGCCGGCGACGAGTGGATGGCCTTGCCGGTCTGGAAGGTCCAGGCGACCTCGCCCCGGGGGAGCTGGCCGGCAAAGCCGGTCACGCCGGTCCGCTGCATATCATGCTGGAACACCGGCCAGTCCGTGGAGGTGGTGTTGGAGGAAATACCGGGATTGGTGCGGTAGACGATGTCCGTGAACCCGACGAGCACGACGTAAAGGACCAGGAGCAGAAACGCCCCGAGAATGGAAAAGGTGATTATCCGGCGGCGTTTCTTCCGATAGCGCTGGGTAGCTTCAACCTGCTCGCGTGGTAGCATGATGGTCAATCCAATATATCGCCGGGAGCGTGGCGATGTCAAACCAAACCACACGTGACGGCGGCACTATTTCCGGGCGCCGGGCCTATTTCAAATAGCGGAACGGCGAGGGACCGGGCGGCTACTTCTCCTGATTGCTGAGGGCGGTGACGTCGAGGTTATGGGCCCAGGGGCTGCGGGACACGTGCATGACCACGAAGGTGCTGGTCCGGACGACCTCCGGGATATTGGCGATGACGTCCCTGACGAAGGCATCGAACTCCGCCGGGGAGTGGAAGACGAAGAGGCCGATGATATCGTAGTTGCCGGTGCAGCCGGCCAGGTAGTAGACGTTGGGGCTGACGATGAGGCGCTTTTCGACGGCCTCGGCGGCGCCGGCCTTGACCTCGATGCACATGACGCACATGAAGTTAAGGCCGAGCTTCTCCGGGTTGGGGACGGCGCTGATATGCATGGTCCCGCTCGAGACGAGGCCCTTGACGCGGTTGCGGACGGTGCCCTCGGACACATCCAGCTTGCGGCCTATCTCGCGGAAGCTCTGGCGGGCATCGTCCTGGAGCTCCTTGATAATATGCTGAGCCAGTTCATCAAGCATAATTCCCCTCCCGAAACCGGTCATTCCGCACCCGGTACCCTGCCACTATACGCATTTTCGCGGGAAGATGCAAATTCTCAATTTAATGCGTAACGGCGGGGCACGGAGGCGCGCGTATCGGCCAGCGTTGCGCACCACGGTCCGCCCCGGCGGGCCCGTTGCCGAGGCTTGACGCCGGATATATACTAGAGGTGCACTTTCTCAAAGGAGGTCAGGCATGCCGAACAGCGTGTACAAGATTATCACCCTCGTCGGGACAAGCTCCGAGTCCTGGGAAAAGGCGGCGGCGGCGGCGGTAGACATGGCGAGCAAGAGCCTGCGGGACCTGCGCATCGCGGAGGTGGAGGAGCTGGACATGCAGCTGGAGGACGGCAAGGTGGCCAGCTACCGCGCCAAGGTGCGGCTGTCCTTCAAGTACCACGGCCAGGGAGACCTGCCCTAGTCAGGCCTCCTGCCGCCAGGAGACGGCGGCGCGGTCGTAGAGGAGGCGCCGGAGGAGGATATCCCGGCGCCGGTCCGGGCTCTCCCGCAGGTCCAGGCGGAGCCCGGCGGTGAGGCGGCGCACGACCATCATGAGCAGGAAGAGCGCGGCCAGGCCCCAGAGGTAAGCGGGCGGCTCGCCGAAGGCCCAGGCGAAGAACGGCAGCGCGAAAAAGCAGGCGAGCATGCCGAGCGGCAGGCTGCGGCTGTACTCCCCGCCGATGATGCGCCGGCCGCTGGAGCGGGCGCGGAGGCGCGGCGCCATGCGGATGACGAGGGCGATGATGACGAAGCCGAGGGAGCAGAGCAGCGCCAGCGGCGCGAGGGCGGCCGTCATGGCGATGCCGATGCTGTTGCCCTTTTCACCGTCAAAGCGGGCGAAGACCGGCCACATCTGGCCGCACACGGCCGCCACGCCGGCGGCGACGACGAAAGCGGGGTCGAAGCCGAGCGCCTTGCCGACGAGCACCGGCACGGCCCCCTTGACGAACTCCCCGATGACGCCGAGCACCCCGGTGAGCCTGCCGGCCCGGTACCAGAGCTCCTGGTGGTAGTCACCGTCAAGCCGGATGCCGCGCAGCCAGGAGAGGAACCGCAGGTGCGGGACGGAGCCGAAGAGATAGGCCCCCACGACGAGGAGGATACCGGCCCACATCAGCGGCCCCTCCGCCGCGGGGAGCGGACGACTAGCGGGGCGACGATGAGAACTCCTCCCGCGAGAGCGCCAGCAGGACGATGGCGGCCACGCCGAGCAGGGAAAACGGCAGGGCGGCGATGATAGCGCCGGTGAGGGCGAAGCCCCAGCGGCGGCGCTGCAGGGCATCCACGCCGCCGACGGCCGCGAGGACGAGCAGACCCACGCAGACGACGACCCCGACGGCCCCCAAGGCAATCAAGACGCCGCCCGCCGGCCAGATGAGGATGAAGAGACCGAACACCAGCGCGGCCAGCAGGCCGAGGGCCCGGAAACCGACGGAGATAAGGATGAGCACCCCGGCGATGACCGGCATGGGGGTCGTTCGTTGTTCCATGTTCCTCCAGCGTCAGGAGCGGGACAGGTTCAGGCCTTGACCATGATGAGCATCATCTTGAAGGGGGTGAGGGCCTTCAGGGCGTGGGGATCGTTGGCGGGCATGACAATCATCTCGCCGGCCCTGACGACGTTCGCCTTACCGGAGATAGAGACCTCCACCTCGCCGTCCAGCACGTGGACGATGGCATCGAACGGGGCGGTGTGCTCGCTGAGGGCCTGGTCCCTATCGAAGGCGAAGACGGTCACCGTGCCGTTCGGCTTGTCAATGACGGTCCGGCTGACGATGGAGCCTTCCTGGTAGGCGATCAGCCCCGCCGCGTTCACGGTTTTTGCCACAATACTGTCACTGGTCATGGTCTACCCCCGGTGTTTGTCCCCTATTATAGCGTACCGCCTGGGATTTCCATAGCCCGGCGGGGGCGGGCGCGCCGCATTGACGCCGCCGGGCCAGCCGCTTATACTACCGGTTGAAGACCACCCCCAACGGCGCGGGGCAACGGCATAACGAGGCAGGAGGTCGTCATGGAAACGAGAAAGCTGGGCCGGACCGGCCAGGAGAGCAGCCTCCTCGTCTTCGGGAGCTTCGCTTTGTTCCGGCTGACGCAGACGGAGGCGGACAAGGTCATCGAGCTGGCCCTGAAGCACGGCGTGAACCACGTGGACGTCTCGCCGCAGTACGGCGGCGCGGAGGAGCGGCTCGGCTCGTACTTCAAGCGTCACGGTCAACGCTTCTTCCTGGGCTGCAAGACGGCCGAGCGGGAGAAGGAGGGCGCGTGGGAGAGCATCAAGCGGTCGCTGGAGACGCTGCACGTCGACAAGTTCGACCTCTTCCAGTTCCACGGCGTGGACAGCATGGAGGTGCTCGACGTCATCCTCGGTCCCGGCGGGGCGATGGAGGCGGTGATGGAGGCGCAGGACCAGGGGCTCATCGGGAGCATCGGCCTCACGGGGCACAACCCGGTGTTCCAGAACGAGGCGCTGGAGCGGTTCGACTTCGACACGGTGATGTTCCCGCTGAACCGGGTCCACGCCGCCACGTTCAACGACTGGAACGACTGGCGCCCCCTGCTGGCCAAGGCCCGGCAGCGGGAGGTGGGGGTGCTGTGCATCAAGTCGGCGGCCAAGCAGGCCTGGCCGGGCCGCGACCACAAGGACTACAACACCTGGTACGAGCCGTTCGACACGCCGGACGAGCTGCGCAAGAGCCTGCGCTACACGCTCAGCCAGGACATCACGGCGGCGGTGCTGCCGGGGGAGGCCAGGCTCTGGCCGGTGATGCTCGATACGGCGGATACGTTCACGCCGCTCAGCGCGGAGGAACAGGCCGCGGTGGTGGCGGAGGCGGCGACCTACCGGCCGCTCGTCGGGCCGAGGATGGACTGAATAGAGGGGGAACGAACGCATGGTACGGTTGGACAAGGTCAGTAAAGAGGAACGGGAAAAGCTCCTCAGCCTGCCGATGGCGGAGTTCAGCACCAACCCGTGGGTGACCGGCCCGCCGCTCAAGGAGCGGCGCGTGGCCCTGGTGACGACGGCGGGGCTGCACCTGCGGACGGACCGGCCGTTCCAGTTCGACCCGAACGATTTCTACCGGGTCATTCCCGGCGGCGTCGGGCCGAACGACCTCGTCATGTCGCACCTGGCGGCGAGCTTCGACCGGAGCGGTTTCCAGCGGGACTGGAACGTGGTGTTTCCCCTCGACCGGCTGCGGGAGCTGGCCGAGGAGGGCGTCATCGGCAGCCTGGCGGACTTCCACTACTCGGTGAGCAGCGGCCACCAGGGGGAGGAGTTCGCCGATTGCTGCAAGGAAATCGCCGGTTTCCTCAAGAAGGACGGCGTTGACGCGGCGCTGCTCTTCCCGGTCTGACCGGGCTGCACGGGCGCCGTGGGCGCCATCGGGCATTTCCTCGAAGAGAACGGCGTGCCGACCGCGAGCATCAGCCTGGTCCGGCCGCACACGGAGAAAATCAAGCCGCCGCGGGCGCTCTGGGTGCCGTTCCAGCTGGGGCGTCCCCTCGGCGCGCCGGGCGACCCCGCCTTCCAGCGGCGGGTACTCACGGCGTTGCTGGAGCTGCTGGAATCACCGGGACCGGCGCCGGTGCTGGAGGACTTCCCCGACGACGAGCCGGAGAGCGATGAAATCACCGTGCTGGCCTGCCCGGTCAACTTCGGCAAGACGGCCGCGGCGGAAGACGACTGCGACGCGATGCTGACGGCGCTCCGGCGCGAGGTAACGGCGCTGCGCCCCTGGTACGAGACGGCGGTGGCGACGCGCGGCCGGACGACGGTGGGGGCCAGCGGGCTGGCAATCGAAAAGCTGGCGGACTTCATCTACGCCTACGCGTGCGGCGAGGAGCCGCCCGACCCCGGCACGGGGGTACCGTCCGCCTACGTGCTGAAGAACGCGGTGGAGGACCTCAAGGCCTACTACGTGGAGGGCATCACCGCGCAGCCGGGACAGGGGGGCGCCTCGAGCCGGGTGCTCCAGGACTGGTTCTGGGACGACACCGTGGCCGGGGAGGTGCTGCTCAAGCTGAAGAAGGTCATCGAGCAGAGCGACGACCGGCTGCTGAGCATGATGGGCACGTTCTTCATGGTGCCGGGGGACGTGATGCGCCGCAAGACGGCGGGCCAGGTCACCCCGCCTGCTCGCCGATGAACTGGAGGATGACCTCGCGCTGGCGGGAGCGGTTATCGAACTCCACGAAGGCAATCTGCTGAAACTGCCCGAGCACGAGCCGCCGGTTCACCACCGGCACGACGAGCGACTGGCCGAGCATCGAGGCGCGGATGTGAGAGAAGGCGTTGTTCTCCTCCCAGAGGAACTTGTGGCGGTAGTCCAGGTGCCGCGGCACGAGCCGTGACCAGGCCTCCTGGAAGTCGCCCAGCAGGCCTTCTTCCCACTCGATGGTGCAGACGGCGGCGGTGGTCCCGGGGATGAAGATGGTCACCGTGCCGCTGCCGATATAGGTCTCCTCGGCGATGGCCTGTACCTTGGGAGTAAGGTTGGACATGGCGACGTAGGCCTCGTTGGGGGTAACCTTCGTCTCCCAGTTTATCTTCCGGGTGATAACGCGCATGTCCGGCCTTTCCCGGGGGGCCTAGAGGAGCTTCTGCCCGAAGGTCCTGCCGTAGTCCTGGCAGGCCTTGATGCTTTCCGGATTATCGATGACGGCTTCCTTGAGGCGGAAGGAGCTGAGATCGAAGTGCTCCATCTTGAAGACATACTCCATCGTCTCCATAATCTCCAGGGGGGCATCGCCGCTGTGGGTGTAGGAGCCGAAGGCGCCGCCGAGCTTGCCTTCCAGGTTGACCTTGTGGCAGAGGAAGAGGAAGGTCTTCATGTTGTTGGGCATATCGCGGTGGTAGGTGGGCGACCCGAAGATGTAGCCGTCGTAGCCTTCCAGGTCAGCGGCGTCCGAAATCTTGGAGATGTTCTTCATGACGGCCTCGCAGCCGCTCATGCGGACCCCTTCGGAGATGAACTGGGCCATTTTCTCGGTGTGCCCGGCGAGCGTGGTGTAAGCGACCAATACTTTCGGCATGACGCCCTCCTCGTAGACTGTCTCCTGTGAAAATAGCACACTCACGGTCGCAGATGCAACCGAGGACGCGAGAACCCGGGTCAGGGGAGCGGCGGGACGTGCCGGGGCTTCCCCGCGACGGGGTTCCGCGGCCGTCCGCCTGAGGCAGACCCCCTCGGAATGACGGGGGGAGAAAATCCCTCCCGACCTCCCTTTACAAAGGGAGGCACGAGACCGATAGCAGTCACCAAGTCAGGGAGTCCCGAGAGAGGACGAGATTCTTCGGTCGCTGCGTTCCCTCAGAACGACGGGGGGAGAAAATCCCTCCTGACCTCCCTTTACAAAGGGAGGCACGAGAGCGATACCGATGGCGGTCACCAACTCAGGGAGTCCCGAGAGAGGACGGGGGACGGCTGCTGGACAGGGCCGCGGCTTTTCCGGTACGATGGGCTTACCATGCCAGCCCTCTACACGGTGGTCGTTCCGGCCTTTTTCGCCATCTTCATCGGTTTCATGTTCGGCAAGCTGTGGAAACCGGACATGAGGACGGTGGTGGACGTGGCGCTCTACATCGGCGTACCGGCGCTGGTGTTCACCTCGCTGCTGGAGAAGCAGGTGAACCTGCTCGACGCGGCGCGGGTCTGGGGGGCGGCGCTGACGGTGCAGCTGGGCTGCGGGCTGGCAGCGTTCCTGGTGTTCACGGCGCTGCGGCAGAAGCACTCCGGGCTCTACGTGCCCATCGGCATCATGAACACGGTGAACCTGCCCTTCCCCATCCTCTACCTGGCCTACGGGGCGGCGGCGCTCGTCCCGGCGACGCTCTACTACATCCCCAACGTCATCCTGGCGTTCTCGCTGGGCATCTACATCATGTCCGGCGGCAACCGGGCGGCGCTCAAGGAGGTGCTGCGGCAGCCGGTCATCTACGCGGCGATACTGGGGCTCGTCCTGAGCCTGACCAAGGTAACGGTGCCGGACCTCGTGCTGCACTCGCTCGACCTGGTGGCGCAGGTGACGGTGCCGCTCGTGCTCATCGTGCTCGGCTACAACCTGTCCAGGGTAAAAATCACGTCGTTCCCGACGACGCTGCTGGCCTCGTTCCTGCGCATGGGGGTGGGGCTCGGCATCGGGCTGCTGATGGCGAACGCCCTGGGGCTGACGGGGCTGACGCGCACGGTGGTCATCCTCGTCTCGGCGATGCCGGCGGCGGCGAACTCGTCCATCCTGGCGGCGAAGTACGACAACGAGGCGGAGCAGGTCTCGAGCGTGGTATTCCTGACGACGGTGGCGGCGCTCGGGGTCATTCCGCTATTGCTGCACTTCTACGGGTAGCAAGGTCCTGCAATTGCGCTGGCAAGGTCCCCACGACCCACGGATTCTTCGGTCGCTCGGCTTCCTCAGAATGACCGGGGGACAAAATCCCTCCTGACCTCCCTTTACAAAGGGAGGCACGAGAGCG
>DAOUEG010000002.1:0-34364 GCA_034430495.1 Dehalococcoidales bacterium | reverse complement strand
AGCTTCCAGCGTGATTTCGGCATCTTTTTGGACGTCAAAATGCTCGCGGACGGTCGTCACTACCGTTTCGACCTGGGCAGCGGAGAGCAGGCTCGGCGTGCCGCCGCCGAAGAAGACGCTCGGCACGGTACTGCCGTCGGCACGGGCGGCTATCTCCCGTCGCAGCGCGTCCAGGTAGGCGGGGATGGCGCCCTCCCGCCCCGCGCACGAGACGAACGAGCAGTAGCCGCACTTGCGGCGGCAGAACGGCAGGTGGATATAGAGGGCCCGGCTGGTCACGTTTCCATTGTAACAGAAAGCCGGGGCACGCTCCATACGGAGGGCTCGGCTACAGGCCGGCGGTGCCGAGGCCCGGCATACCGTCCGGGCGCTGGCGGCGGGGCGTGGAGAAGTCCGGCTGGTTGTCGGTCGGCTCGTCCTCGACCCAGGCGGCCTCGAACTGGCTCGTGTAGAGGGTGTGGTAGAAGCCGCCGGCGGCGAGGAGCTCTTCGTGGGTGCCCTGCTCGACGATGTCCCCCTCGTTCATGACGAGGATGCAATCGGCGTCCCGGATGGTGGACAGCCGGTGGGCGATGACGAAGCTCGTCCGCCCCTCCATGAGCTGCTGCATGGCCTTCTGGATGAGCACCTCGGTACGGGTGTCCACCGAGCTCGTCGCCTCGTCGAGGATGAGGATGCGCGGGTCGGCGAGGAAGGCCCGGGCGATGGTGATGAGCTGCTTCTGGCCCTGGGAGATGTTGCTGGATTCCTCGTTAAGCTCGATATCGTAGCCGTGGGGCAGCACGTGGACGAAGTCGTCCACGTAGGCGGCCTTGGAGGCGGCGAGCAGCTCCTCGTCGGTGGCGGTCATCCGCCCGTAGCGGATGTTGTCCCGGATGGTGCCGTTGAAGAGCCAGGTATCCTGGAGCACCATGCCGAAGATGGAGCGCAGGTCGCGCCGGCCGTAGTCCTTGATATTCACGCCGTCAATGCTGATTTTCCCGCTGTTGAGCTCGTAGAAGCGCATGATGAGCTTGACGAGCGTCGTCTTGCCGGCGCCGGTCGGCCCGACGATGGCCACCTTCTGGCCGGGCTTGACCTCGGCCGAGAAGTCCTTGATGATGATTTTCTCCGGGTTGTAGCCGAAACGGACGTGCTCGAAGGCGACCCGGCCGTCCACCCGCTCCGGCGAGCGGTGAGTGCCGACGTCGGCCGGGATTTCCGGCTCGTCGAGGAACTCGAAGACGCGCTCGGCGGCGGCGGCGGTGAGCTGCATGACGGAGGCGATCTGGGCCGTCTGCATGATGGGCTGGGTGAACATGCGGATGTACTGGATGAAGGCGAGGATATCGCCCACCGTGATGGTCTTGATGACGGCCAGGTAGCCGCCGAGGATGCTGACCAGGATGTAGCCGAGGTTCCCGACGAACTGCATCACCGGCATCATGGCCCCGGAGAGGAACTGGGCCTTCCAGGCCGCGCCGTAGAGCTCGTCGTTGTAGACGTTGAACTGGGCGATGGACTTCTCCTCGCCGTTGTAGGCCTTCATGATGGTGTGGCCGCCGTACATCTCCTCGACGTGGCCGTTGGTGTGGCCGAGGTAGTCCTGCTGCTGGCGGAAGTACTTCTGGGACGCCTTGACGATGAGCCGGATGAGGACCATCGAGACCGGCAAAATGACGAGGGCCGCCAGCGTCATCAGCCAGCTGATGGTGAGCATCATGACGAGCACGCCGATGAGGGTGGTGACGGCCGTCACCATCTGGGTCAGCGACTGCGCCAGCGTGTTGCTGATGGAGTCCACGTCGTTGGTGACGCGGGAGAGGACCTCGCCGTGGGGGACGCGGTCGAAGTAGCTGAGCGGCAGCCGGTCGATCTTCTCGGCGATGTTCTTGCGGAACTGGTAGGTCACCTTCATCGCGATGCCGGTCATGATGAAGCCCTGCGTGTAGGTACAGGCCGCGCTGAACACGTAGAGGATGATGAGCAGCATGATGATGTGGCCGATGGCGCCGAAATCAATGCCGCCGCCGGGCACGCCGCTCATCTTGGCGACGATGCCGTTGAAGAGCTCGGTGGTGGCATCGCCGAGGAGCCGCGGGCCGAGAATCATGAACACGGTGCTGGCCACCGCGAAGGCCAAGACGATGATGAGCTGGACGCGGAAGGGCCGCAGGTAGCCTATCAACGTGCGGAGGGTGGCCTTGAAGTCCTTGGCCTTCTCGCCGGTCAGCATGGCCATGTGGCCGCGCGGGCCGGGGCCGGGGCCGCCGAACGGGGGGCGTCCTTGCGCCGGGCCGGTCTGCCGGCCGCCACCGGGTATCATGACCCCAGCTCCTCCGCGGAAAGCTGTGACTGGGCAATCTCGCGGTAGACCTCGCAGGTCCGCATGAGCTCCCTGTGCTGGCCGAGGCCGACGACCTCGCCGTGGTCGAGGACGATAATCTGCTCGGCGCCCATGATGGTGCTGAGCCGCTGGGTGACGATGAACACGGTGGCGTTGTGCGTGTCCCGCTTGAGGGCGCGCCGCACCGCGGAGTCCGTCTTGAAATCGAGGGCGGAGAAGCTGTCATCGAAGATGAATATCTCCGGCTGCGCGACGAGCGCCCGGGCGATGGAGAGGCGCTGTTTCTGGCCGCCGGACAGGTTGGCCCCGCCCTGGGAAACGAGCGAGTCCAGGCCGTGCTCCTTGGTGTGGATGAAGTCCGCCGCCTGGGCGGAGACGACGGCCTGCTCGACGACGGCCTCCTCGGCGTTCTCGTCGGCGTAGCGGAGGTTGGACTCGATGGTGCCGGAGAAAAGGGACGACTTCTGGGGCACGTAGCCTATCTTGTCCCGCAGGGCGTGCTGGGCCACCTCGCGGACGTTGACGCCGTCCACCAGCACGTCGCCATCGGTCACGTCATAGAAGCGCGGTATCAAATTGATGAGGGTGGACTTGCCGCTGCCGGTGGAGCCGATGATGGCGGTCGTCTCCCCCGGCCTGGCGGTGAAGGAGACGTTCTTCAGCAGGTCCTCCTCGGCGTTGGGGTAGCGGAAGGAGACGTTGCGGAACTCCACCTGACCGCGGAGGCCCTCCGGGAAGTCTTTCGGCTCCTTCGGGTCCACGATGACCGGCTCCGTATCCAGCACCTCGTTGATGCGCTGGATGGAGACGATGGCGCGCGGCAGCATGACGAAGACGAAGGAAATCATGAGGAAGGCCATGATAATCTGCATCGTGTACTGCATGAAGGCCATCATGTCGCCGACCTGGGTGGCGCCGGTATCAATGCGGTGGCCGCCCACCCAGACGATGAGTATCATGGCGCCGTTGAGGATGAGCATCATCGTCGGCATGAGGATGACCATGACGCGCTGGATGAAGAGGTTGACGTTGGTAAGGTCAACGTTGCCGTTATCGAACTTCTTCTCCTCGTAGCGCTGCGTGTTGAAGGCGCGGATGACGAGCAGGCCGGTGAGCATCTCCCGGGTGGCCAGGTTGACGCGGTCCACCAGCTTCTGGATGATACGGAACTTGGGCACCGCGAAGATGAAGACCATGCCTATCATGGCGAGCATCGCCCCCACGGCGGCGGCGATGATCCAGGACATGGAGACATCCGTGGTGACGACCTTGAGGATGCCGCCGGCGCCGAGGATGGGCGCGTAGAACACGATGCGGAACAGCATGACGAACAGCATCTGTATCTGCTGGATATCATTGGTGGAGCGGGTGTTGAGCGAGGCGGTGGAGAACTTGTCGAACTCGGCGTTGGAGAAGCTCTCGACGCGCTCGAAGAGCTGGCGCCGCAGGTTCCGGGCCATGCCGGCGGCGACCCGCGCCGCCAAAAAACCGACGATGATGGAGGCGGCCGCCCCGGCCAGCGTGATGGCGGCCATGAGCGAGCCGATGCGGAACATATAGCTGAACTGGAGGCTCTTGAGGTCGAAGCCGATGGCCTCGTACTCCTTGATGACGTAGACGATGGCCCCCTGGGACCGCATCTGCGCCGGGAGGGCGCTCACCTGGGTCTGGAGCTGCGAGAGCATCGCCTGCCGCTGCGTCGGCGAAAGCGCCGCCAGCGCGGTGAAGGGGTCCGTGCCGGCCGGCAGTTGCTGGAAATCGGACGGGAGGGGGATGGCGGAGGTGACGTTGCCGCTGGCCATGGCGGTGACGCCGGTAACGGCCAGCTCGGCGGGGGCGAAAATGGCGTCGAGGCGGTCGGTCTCGGCGCCGCTGATCTTTTTCAGCTTGTAGAGGGGCTCGTCGGCGAGGGCGGGATAGTCCTGCACGGCGCTCTGGTAGGCGGCGTCGGACATCTGGCTGCGGTCGAGCTTCTCGTAGTCGGCCAGCACGGCGGCCTGCTGGTCCTCGGTCATGAAGAGCGCCAGCTTGTCGTAGGAGCTCACGCGGATAACGCGGGGCACGGCGTTCTGGACACCGCTCTGCTGGATACCGACGTTGACGATATCCGCCATGTAGCCCGGCAGCGCCAGGTCCGCCATCGCCTGCCCGAAGAGCAGACCGAAGATGAGGACGATGGAGAGGATGAATGGTTTGAGGTGTCTGATGACCTTCAGCATGAGGGATTACGCCCGGCGGCCGTCCGGGGGAAGTTCTTCCTTTTCCAGCGGTACGTTAAGGCGGCCGAGGATTTCGTTCAGGGTACGGATATCTTCGAGGCTCAGCACGTCGAAGGCATGGGCGGCGGCGGCCAGGTGGTCCCGGCGCAGGCGTTCCAGCTGCCCGCGGGCCCGCGGCGTGATGCGCAGGCGGACGATGCGCCGGTCGCTGGGGTCGCTCTCCCGCGCCACGAGGTCTTTCTCCGCCAGCGCATTGACGAACTGGGTGACGGCCCCGGGGGTCACGCCACTCAGCTCGGCCAGCTCGGAGACGGACACGCCGCCCTTCTTCATGGCGATGGAGAAGAGGATGTGGAGCTGCGGCATGCTGAGGAGCGGCTCGTTTGGCACGGCGTCATGCCGCACCTTGCGCATGATGCCCATCATCCGCTCGATGAGTTCCTGGACGAGGTTTTCCCGTTCCTGCTGCGTGCCGGCCATTTGTTTTAGTTACTCTATAATTAGGTAATAGGACTTTTTAGCTGCTCAATATTTTAGCACCTAAAGTATTTCCCTGTCAATGGGGGTTTTCCCCGATTTTCCGGGGAGGCCTACGGCACGATGGCGATTTCGAACAGGGTGGCTTCGGCCGTCTCGTCGAGGGAGGCGATGCGGACGTCGCCGAACCTACCGCCGGCCTGGAGCGCGGCGGCATAGGGGACGACCTCGTCCGGGGAGAGGGCGGTGCCCCGGACGATAATCGCGCCGTCCTTGAGGTCGTAGCGGGAAACGGTCACCCCGTCAGGACGGGCGCTTTCGAGGACGTCAAGCCGGCCCGTGGTGACGCCCCGCCGCCCCTCGAGGGTCCCGGCCGCCTGCCGGAGCTCGGCGGCGCGATCGAGGGCGGCGGCTGTCTCCTTCTCCGTGTCCGCCGCATCGGCGGCGGCCAGGCCAGCGAGGGTCGCCTGGCGCTGGAGCTCGGTCCGGCGGTCGCGGAGGTCGGCGGTGGTGGCCTGAAGATTCACCGTAACGAGGTGGAGCGGCCAGCCGAGCAGCACCAGGGCGATGACCCCGGCGGCGAGCAGGAGGAGCGGCCGGGAGGCCCGTTCCCTGGGGCGGGGACGGCGGTCGGTGAGGACGTCGAGGGCGAACCCGGCGGGGGCGTCCCTGCCCCGCAGCGCCAGGCCGAGGTTGATACCGTAGCGGTGGAGCGGGAAATCCGCCGGGGCGGTCACCGGCGGCGCCAGGAGCTCCACCTCGTAGCCCGTTTCCGCGTTGAAGAGGGCCGGGGCGGTGGCGTCCAGCGCCAGCTCACCGGTCAGGTAGAGCGCCGGCGGCGCCGTCTCCTCGTGACGGGGCTCCTCCCCGAAGAAGGCCGCCATCTTGGCAATCTCGTCGGCAATGCGGCGGGCGTTATCGGCCAGGGTGGCGCCCGGGCCGCGGGGGCGGATGGTGTGGACGACGGTGGTGACGCCGTCGCGGAGGAAGACGATGTCCACGCTGTCCGGGTCCGCGTTCACGGCGATGCCGTTGCGGACACCGGCGGCCCGGGCCAGGGCGAGCGGCCGGGGCTCCATGAAGAGCGGCCGCAGGCGGGCGGCACGGAGGGCGGCGGCTACCGGGGCCGTCTGGGCCTTCGGCACACCGAGCACGAAGACCGTCACCTCGTCGCCGGTGGCCGGGAGGGCCTGCCAGGCGAGGTTGAGCTCCTCCGGGGGGATGGAAATCTCGTCCTTCACGGCGCGGACGACGGCCTCCCCGAGCCGGGACGGCCCGAGCCGCGGCAGCGTGATGAAGCGGTAGACGAAGGAAAGCCCGGCCACCCCCACGGCGACGGGTCCCGAGGGCAGGCGGAGGCCGTCCACCAGAGATGCAATGGTCCGGCCGACCTCTGCCGGGCGGCGCACCAGGCCGTCGCTCACCCAGCCCGGTTCCAAAGGAGCCGCCCCCCACTTCTTGACCCGGCCGCGGCGGAGCCAGAGCACCTTGACGGCATCGGCGGTGATGTTGAGCGAAACGGTCACGGGCCGCTCCCTTCCGTCGCGGCGGGCCGGCCGTAGACGGCCGCCCGGACGTCCAGCCTGAACCGCGGGGTGGCGTTATCGGTCGCGCTCAGGCCGGACAGGGTAACGTCCCCGACGACGAGCCCCGGCGGGCCGTCCGTCTCCAGGGCCGCCAGGAAGGCCCGCAGGGCTGAGTAAGGGCCGCTCGCCGTCACCGTGAAGCGGAGCACCGGCACGCTGACGCCGTTTACCTCCTCCGTCGTCCACGGCTGGGTGGCGAAGGGGCTCAACTGCACGCCGGACGCCCCGGCCACGGCCACCACCTCCCGCACCAGCGAGGTCACGTCGTCCGGGGCCGGGAAGAGGGCCGTGGCACCGGCCACGTCCTGCTCCGCCGCCTGGAGACGCGCGGTAATGTCCGCCGCCGGCAGTGGCACCTGGGCGAGGGCCTGCAGGGCCGCGGTGACGTCGGACCGCGCCGCCGCCACGTCCCGCCGGGCCCGGAGGTAACCCGTCCCGAGCACGTAGTAGGCGGCCAGCAGCGCCACGGTGACGACCACCGCCGCGAAGGTCGTCGCTTTCACGCCGGGCCCCTACCCTTTCTCCCGGTACATGCGGTAGAGGATGAAGAGGATGACGAGGCTGGAAAGCGCGATGACGGCCAGGAAGATGTTGGAAACCGCCTGGGAATCAAAGGTGAGTGACATACCGTTGCCTCCTTCTTATTGATACGAGACGATGCCGGAACCTCCGGCGGCCGGCGTGACCGGTCAGGTGGGGCCGGGAGGAAATCCGCCGGTGTAATTTTCGTAGATACCGCCGGCCACGTTCTGCGGCCGGACGACGTGAGCGATGGTACCCGCGGCGTAGACCGCGCCGTTGATAGCGGCGTTGTTGGCGAGCTGGAGCCGGTCGGAGAGAGAACCGTCAAGGTAGACGCTCCCGCCGATGAGCGCGTTGTTATCGAGGACGATGCGGGCCGTCGCCGCGCCGGTGAAGACATTCCCGGCTATCGCCGCGTTGCCGTACATCGCCAGATCGCCGCCCACGAACACATCGCCGTACACGGTGACGTTATTGAGGAGCACCACGTCCCCGGCGGCGCAGACGTCGCCGCCGATCTCCAGGCTCCCCACCGAGGTGTTGTTGCTGAGGGTGACGGTGCCGTTCGCCGAGACGTCCCCGCCGATGACGCCGTTGTTGGACACGTTCAAATCACCGCCGGTCGCCACGTCCCCGGTGACCTCGGCGTTAGTATCCATGGTGATGTTGCCGGTGGCGTAGAGGCTGCCGTCCACGGTGACGCCGCCGCCCACGCTGGCGTCCCCGCTCACGAAGACGTCCCCGCTGACGTCGCCGGTGAGGTCGCCGTCCGATGTCCAGCCGCCGAGCCGGAAGACGGAGGCGACCGTCGCCAGGTGGCCGGTGCCGTCGGCCACGCGGGACCGCACGTCATAGGCGCCGCTGCCGAGGTCGGTAATGGTGACCGCCACGTCCCGCCCGTTGAGGGCGAAGACCGGCAAATCGAGGGTACCGCTCCCGGTCACCGTCCACGTCCCGTTGAGGAGGCCCCAGATGCCGTACTCGATGCCGGCGTCCCCGGCGTAGCGGTCATGGATATCCCGGGCGTAGATGCCGGAGCCGAGGAGCGTTTCCGAGGCGTTGGCCAGGAACGGCGTGATGACGAGCATCCCGACGCCGAGCGCCAGCACCGCCAGCAGCAGGGCCTGCCCCCGCTCGCCGCGCCGCGCTATCATCCGTCCGCCCTCAGCGAGACCGTGTAGCTGGCCGAAGCCGCCGGTTCCGTGCCGACCGGTGCCGCGACCATGGTCATCGTCACGAGGCGGCCCTGCTGAGTGAAGGTCACCGCAGCGAGGTCATCGGCGAGGACCGTCATGCCGGTATCGGCGGTGCGCCGCAGTTCGGTGCCGGCCAGCTGATAAATAATCGTCGTGTTGGCGCTGACGGTGAACACGAGCCCGCCGCTCGTATTGGCGCTCACGGCGCGGCGGCCGTCGTCGAGGAACCGGTGGGCGGCGTTCTGGAAGCCGTGGGTGACGGCGAGGACATCGTTACCGTAGCGGCTGACCGAGAAAATCTGCGACACGGCCGGCCCGAGCACGACCACCAGCAGGCCGGTCAGCGCCGCCGCGATGAGCAGCTCGACGAGGGTAAAACCTCTCTGTCCGTTCACCGGTCCACCTTGTAGTCCGTCACCATCAAAAGCGCGGCGCCGTCCCGCGCCACGGTCACCGTCACCGCCTGGATGGCGGCGTCCCCGCCCGGCACCGGGCTGACGGTCACCGTAATCTCGTAGCCGGACGGCGCGGCCACGGCGGGATAGGTGCTCGCGGCGGCGTCATACGGGTAGCTCTTGACGTACTCCAGCTGGGACTGCGCCAGCTCCTGGACGACCGTCTGGCCCTGCTGCTCGTTCACGGCGAGCGAGCCGGTGGCGAGCGCCAGCACGAAAGCCGTCACGGCGGAGCCGGTGAGCGCCAGGGCGACGAGCGTCTCCACCAGCCCGAAGCCGCGCTCGCCGGGGCGGAGGCCGCCAAGGACGCTCATCCCATCGCCCTCAAAACAGAGTAGAGCGGCACGACGAGCGCCAGCGCGATGAAGATAACCACCGCGCCGATAACGATGGTCAGGGCCGGCTCGACGAGGATGATGAGCGTCGCGGTGCGGCGTTCGGCGCCGCGCTCGTAGAGGTCGGCCAGGGTGGCGAAGGCGGCCTCCAGGGTACCGGTCTCCTCGGCGATGGCCGCCATCTCGGCCACGAGCGGCGGGAAGCGCGGGTCATCACCGAGCGGCCCGGCCAGCCCCTCCCCCTGGAGGAGACGCGCCCGCACCCGTTCCAGGGCCTCCCGCAGCACGCGGTTCGGCTCCGCCTCGGCGACCGTCTCCATGACGGCGGTCAGCCGCACGCCGGAGGCTGTCAAGACGGCGGCCGTGCGGAACAGCTGGCCGAGGTGGCGCTCCCGGACGAGCGTCCCGAAAACCGGCAGCCGCAGCAGGAGGCCGTCCCGCCGGTACCGCACGGACTCCAGCCGGAACAGGCCGATGGCCCCGAGCACGGCCGCCGCCAGCCCGGCGCCCAGCGCCAGCCCGTGGTCCGAGAGGAACCCGGCCCCGCCGAGCAGCAGGCGGGTCGTCCAGGGGAGGTCGGCGCCGAGGGAATCGAAGAGCCGCACCAGCGGCGGCAAAGCCACCGTCAGCAGCAGCGAGGCCACCGCGGCCGCCACGACGAGCACGATGGCCGGGTAGGTCAGCACGCGGCGCAGCCGCCCGGCCGTGGCAACGTCTTTTTCCAGATAGGCAGTGGCGCGGCGCAGCCCCTCCTCCAGCGTGCCGGACTGCTCCGAGGCCCGCACCGTCTGCCGGAAGGAGACCGGGAAGAGGGCCGGGTAGTGTTCCAGCCCCTCGGAGAGGGACTGGCCGGCCTCGATGGCCGCCAGCAGCCCGCGGACGGCGTCCCGCAGCGGCGCCGGCCGGCGCTGCCCGGCGAGGAGGCGGAGGGCGACCGGCAGTGTGATGCCGGAGCCGGTCAGGGTGGCGAGCTCCCCGGCGAAATCAATGACGTCCCGCCGCCTGGCGCCGAAGAGCGAGGGCAGCACGTCGGCGAGACGAAGCGCCGGGGCGACCGGCTCCAGGGAAAGGACGCGGGCGTAGCCGGCGCGGTGCAGGGCGGCAGCAGCATCGTCCTCGGTGGCGGCGTCGAGCCGCCCCCGCAAAATACGGCGGTCGTCCGTGTAGACGGCGTACCTATAGGTCATCGTCCGCCGCCCGGGCAACGGTTGCGGTGTTCGTTGGGTTTGCCACGTTTGCAGTATATGCAGGGGCCGTCACACGTTCGTCACGAGGTTCGGAGGGAGTATCACAGAAACCTCACATTTGGCGCCGCGGGAGGTTCAGTCCGTGCTGAGGGCGAAGTCCGGCGCGGCGAGACTGCCCCCGGTGGCGGCGGGATAGGTGGCGTAGGAGCCGCCGTCAACGGCCACCACGTAGCGCGCCCCGCCCGGCAGCACGAAGGACACGCTGCCGTTGAGGAGGGTGAGGATGTCTTCCAGCGGGGCCGTGCCGCCGGGAGCCATGACCGGCGCGCGGGTGCCGTCGCTATCGAGGCGCCAGACGCCGATCCGGAAGGTGGTGTAGCGGAAGGTCGTGGCGAGGTCGCCGGCGTTAAGGAGATGGAGCGCCACGGGGAGGTCGCAGGGCACGCTGCGCGCATCAACGATGAAGAGGTCGCCCGGCGTCACGGGAGCAATGCCGTCACGGTACACGGTCATGGCCGGACGGCTCGTGAGCGGAACGACCTGCACGAGCGTATCGCCGCCCGGACTGCCGGATGCTGCCGCGAAGGAGACCGACCACGACAGCACCAGACAGGCGGCGGCCAGCACGAGCGCGCCGATCAACCTGCCCTTCATGGGCTCCATCTCCTATGCGATGAAGTCTAGACGGCGGGTGTCTCAACGGGCTCACGAACGGCGCGGAAAGAGTAACAAAAAAGTCAAAGCCGGCCGGCGGCGGGAAAGACGGCCAGGGAAACCGGCCGGGGTGAACGGCGGCGGTTATTCGGCGGCGCGCTTGCGGCGGCGCGGTTTCCAGCCGAGCACTTCCAGCAGGTTGCCGATGGAGGAGTCCTGCTGGGTCTCGTGGCGGAGGGGCATATCAGGGTCAATGCGGTAGCGGATGCGGCGGCCTTCGCGCTTCTTGGCGATGTAGCCGTCCGATTCCAGGTCGTTGATGATGTTGCGGGTGGCCTTCTCGGTGATGCCGACGGTATTGGCTATCTCACGCCCGGTAACGCGCGGTTGCTGCGCCACGAGGCAGAGGACCAGGGCGTGGTTGGTCAGAAATTTCCATCCCGGCATGGTGCTCCTTCCCGGCCGGCCCCGCCGGCACGCACCTCATATCAATTCAGGAAGTAGAATTCCTGAATAGTATAACAGGAAATTCAGGTATTTTCAAGAGGCTCGCCGGAAATCGGGCTGAAATCATTTCCCATCTCCCGGAAAGGGCCCGTGTCATTTTCCTTTATGCCGCGCGGTAAAGTCAAGCCACCCTACTGCCCGGACTTGCCGATCTTCGTCTTGATGTAGGACGTGTCCCGCCCGAAGAAGATGGCGGACGTCCAGTCAATGATAATCCTGACGCGGTTGTAGGCACCGGTGACCAAAAAGGCGTAGCTCGCAAACCAAAGCAGCCGGGCCGGCCAGCCGTAGAGCCGGAACCGCCGCCAGCGGAACATTGCCTGCGAGACGCCGAGAGACACGAGGTCCACCGGCCGCCGGTAGCGGTACGGTTTCTTCTCCCTGCCCCGGATGGAAGCGAGGATGTTGCGGGTGACCGTTTTCGCCTGCCGCACGGCAATGTGGGCCCGCCGCGGCACCGGCCGGCCGGAAGCCGGGTCCGTAAAGTGGGCGCAGTCGCCGAGGGCGTAGACCCGCGGGTAGGCCGGCACCTCCAGGTTCCGGTCAACCAGCACCCGCCCGATGTCGTCCTTGGGCACGTCCAGCTCGGCGATGCGCGGGCTGGCCACCTGCCCGGACAGCCAGATGACGGTGGCGGCAGGGATAATCTCCTTGCCGTTGATCTCCACGCGGTCGTCCCAGATGCGGGTCAGCCGGGTCTCGAACCTGACCTCGATGGCCTTCTTCCGCAGCTGCTTCATGGCGTAGGCCCCGAGGCGGGTGTCCAGGTCCGCAACGAGCTTCCGCTCTTTTTCCACCAGGATGATGCGGATGTTGTGGGTGTCCACCGCCTTGTAGTGCTTGACGAGGCTGTGGGTGATGAAGTCCCGCAGCTCGGTGACGAGCTGGAGGCCGATGTAGCCCGCCCCGCTGATGACGAAGGTCAGGAGCTGTTTCTGACGCTCGGTGCCGGTCTCGATGGAGGCCTTCTCGAACATGCGGATGACGTGGTTTCGGATGAGGCGGGAATCGTAGAGGGTCTTGAGAGTGAAGACGTTGGTCTTCTGCTCCGGGTCCTCGAGGCCGGAGAGATCGGCCACGCCGCCGAGCGCCAGCACCAGGTAGTCGTAGCCGAAGGTGCCGACATCGGTCTCGACCTGCTCCGCCCGGAGGTCAATGTGGTTGACGGCGGCCTGGACGAAGTCGAACCGGTCGCGCCACTGGAGGCGGCGGATGGGATAGGCCACGTGGCGGGACTCGATGCGTCCCATGGCCACCTCGTGGAGGAGGGGCGAGAAGAGCAGGAAGTTCTCGTCGCTTATCATGGTGGTGCGGACGTTCTCGTTCTGGTTGAGGCCGGGCACGAGCCGCCGCAGCACGTGGGCCCCGCCGAAGCCGCTCCCCAGGATGAGCACCCGCGTCACGCCGACGCGTATCTTGCGGGGCTCCGTCTCTCTGGGCCGGCCGGGCAGGTGCAGCACCTCGCGGAGGACGGCGCCCGCCATTCTCGCCAGCGAGACGGGCGAGAGCATCATGGCGGCTATCTGGCCGTAGGGGTACGACCCGGTGAACATGCCCCAGGCCGCCCTCGTGAACGGCTGCCGCCCTCCGGCGCGCTGGACCTCGTCCCCGATGAGCCGCGGCTGGGCCAGCAAAAAGGTGCGCGAGTTCTTGACGATGTCGTTCACCGCGAAGAGCGCCTTGCCCCAGCCGTTGTGGCGGCGGATGGAGCGGTTGAAGGGCTCATAGTGACGATGGAAATCCTCGGCGGAAACGCCGTGGTGGAGGGCCGTCCAGGCCGCCTGCCGCGCCGCCAGCAGCCCGGTACCGGTACCGTCCTTGTAGAGACGGGAGACGGCGGCGTCGCCGACGGCCACGAAGCGGTCCGCGTAGTAGTTGCGGGCCGGGCCGACCACGGCGGCGGGACGGCAGCCGCAGACGGGCGCGGCGGGGCCGGGCAGCACCCCCTTGACGAGGCCGTGGCGCAGGAAGTCCGGCAGTGTCGTCGTGCTGTGGGGGCCGTTGAGGATGGAGACGGTCACGTAGGGCCCCTTGGGCACGAGCGTCCCGAAGACCATGCCGGTATGCGGCAGCAGAAAGGCGTGGGCGGCGTCCCCGAGGCGGGCGGCCACCTCGTCGCGGCCGACGTAGAGCTCGTTCTGGGTCATGGTGACCGTCGGCGGGGGGACGTAGTTGAGGCCGGTGATGGCCAGCGGCGGGCCGTTGACGCCGTTAGCCAGCACCACGAGCTCGTACTCCCCGGTCTCGCCGCCGGCCGTCACCCGGGGCAGGCCGTCCAGGTGGACGGCGGTGACCGCCACCGGCACCACGCGGGCGCCGCGGGCCGCCGCCTGACGCAGCAGCCAGGCGTCGAAGCCCTGCACCGGCTCCGGGCCCTTGGCCGGGCCGGCCCCCCGGTAGACGCTCACGATCTGCACGTCCCGCTCCGGGTTGACGATGTCAATGGACGAGTACGGGCTGTGGACGGCGTAGTCGTTGATGTTGTGCTGGACGATGCTCTCCGGCACCCGCAGGCCGATGTCCCCCAGGTTGCGCAGGAACAGGAGGGAGAGGATGCCGGCGCAGCCCTTGCAGCCGGCCTGGCCCTTCTGGTCGAAGTCCCGGTCCTGGAACACGGTGACCGAGAGCTGCACGCCGAGTTGCTGCGCGTAGGAGAGCAGGTACATGGCCGTGAAGCTGCCCGCCGGGCCGCCGCCGATGATAGCCACCCGTGAGCCGCTCTTCAGTCTGGTGGTTGCCTCTGTCATACCGACCGTCCGGACACGTTCCGGCACGGTTGGGACGAAATGAGTTTACCGGGCGCCGCTCCCCGTGCCGGGTATTGAGGTACTATACCACGGCCTCCGGGAGCCCGCAACCCTGAAAACCGCGAAAAAACGCGACAAAATATCGTTGACAATCCGGTGCGGCGGGACTACCCTGTCTTCTACGGAAGGACGATGATGAAAGCGGATGGCGTGTTCGAAGGGGGCGGCGTCAAGGGCATCGGCTTCGCCGGGGCGCTGGCGGTGGCCGAGGAGCGGGGCGTGGCCTGGCAGAACCTGGCCGGGACCTCGGCCGGGGCCATTATCGCAGCGCTCACGGCGGCGGGTTATACGGCCGGTGAGCTCCACGATATTCTCGGTAAACTCGACTACCGTAGCTTCAAGGACGCGAGCGCCGTTGACCGCATCCCGCTCGCCGGGCCGGTCATCAGCCTCGTCGCCGAGAAGGGCATCTACGAGGGCGACTATTTCCACGACTGGCTCCGCGACCTGCTGGTGGCCAGGGGCGTGCGGACCTTCGGGGACCTGCTCGTCCCCGGCGAGACCGGTGACCGCTACCGGTTCAAGCTCAACGTGGTCGCCTCGGACGTCTCGCTCGGCCGGCTGCTCGTGCTGCCGGGGGACATCCGGGACTACGGCGGCCGGCCGGAAGACCTCGGCGTGGCGGACGCGGTACGAATGAGCATGAGCCTGCCCTTCTTCTACGAGCCGGCCACCCTGAAAAACCGTCACACCGGCCGCACGAGCTACATCGTGGACGGCGGCCTGCTCAGCAACTACCCCGTCTGGCTCTTCGATACGGACGGCCCGCCCCCCTGGCCGACCATCGGCTTCAAGCTCGTCGAGCCGGACGCCGGGGAGCCGGAGAATATCCGCGGGCCGGTGAGCCTGCTCGCCGCCCTCTTCACTGCCATGATGGAGGCCCACGACGCCCGCTATATCAGCGACCACGACTTCGTGCGGACCATCGCCATCCCGACCCTCGGCGTGCGGACGACGGAGTTCAATATCACCAGAGAGCGCAGCGAGGCCCTCTACCGGTCCGGGCGGCGGGCGGCGGAGGAGTTCTTCGGCACCTGGGACTTCGAGCGGTACGTGCGGCGGTACCGCGCCGGGAGGACGGAACCGTCGCGGGGGGCGCGGCTCCGGTCCGAGGCGTAAAAAGTCCGGGGCCGGCCCAGTACTAAATTTTTCCTTCAAACTCCTTGACAACGCCAACGTACATTGTATAATTAATTTAGGAATTATATTTCCTGAATAGGACATACGGAATAACAGGTTATTGACGGGAGGCCCGCGGGCCTCCGTTATCGTTAGCTCCGTACCGATACTCGTAAAAAGGAAGGTTGCAACAGAAAATTGAATACCGCATCGGTGACCACCACCTCCCGCAGGCCCTCCGTCTCCGCCGCCGTCACCGCCAGGACCGGCTCCCGGCACCGTAGCAGCGCCAAGTCTTTCCTGGAGCCCGGCTCCCCCGCCCTGACCGAGGAGCCTCCCAGTCAACGCCTCACCGGCCGGGCCCGCTTCTTCCCGTCCGTCCCGGATACGGACTGGAACGACTGGAAATGGCAGTTCCGCCACCGCATCACCTCCATCGAACAGCTCAACGCCTTCATCCCCCTCACCCCCGAGGAGTCCGCGCGCCTGAAACTCGTCACCGCGCGCTACCCCATGGCCATCACCCCCTACTACCTCTCCCTCATTGACCCCGACGACCCGGACGACCCCGTCCGCCGGCAGGCCGTGCCCGCCTTCGAGGAGGTGACCCTCGGCTGCCTCGGCATGGAAGACCCGCTCGGGGAAAAAGAGGACTCCATCGTCCCCGGCCTCGTCCACCGCTACCCGGACCGCGTCCTCATGGTGCTGACCGATATCTGCCCCATGCTCTGCCGCCACTGCACCCGCAAGCGCGAGTGGCGCCACGGCGCCTGGACCCGCACCGACACCGAGATAGAGGCCATGCTCGACTACCTCCGCCGCACGCCGGCCGTCCGCGATGTCGTCATCTCCGGCGGCGACCCGCTCACCCTGTCCACCGCCGCGCTGGAGAGCGTCATCGCCCGGCTGCGGGCCATCCCCCACATCGAGATTATCCGCATCGGCTCGCGCTACCCGGTCGTGCTGCCGCAGCGCATTGACGCCGGGCTGTGCGACATGCTCTCGAAGTACGGGCCCATCTGGCTCAATACCCATTTCAACCACCCCAACGAGCTCACCCCGGAGTCCCGGGCCGCCTGCGACCGCCTGCTGCGCGCCGGGGTGCCGGTCAACAACCAGTCGGTCCTGCTCCGCGGCGTCAACGACAGCGTGGAGACGATGACCAGGCTCGTACAGGGCCTGCTGCGGGCCAAGGTCCGCCCCTACTACCTCTACCAGTGCGACGAGGTCCAGGGGACGGAGCACCTGCGGACGAAGGTGGAGACCGGCATCAAAATCATCGAAGGCCTGCGCGGCCATACCTCCGGGCTGGCGGTGCCGACCTTCGTGGTGGACCTCGTGCAGGGCGGCGGCAAGGTGCCGCTCCAGCCGAACTACGTCCTCTCCATGTCGGAGAACGAGCTCATCCTCAAGAACTACGAGGGCCAGGTGTTCCGCTACCGGAACCCGGACATCCGCCGGGCCGAGGACGTGGCGGGAGCGCCGGTGCCGGCCAGCGGCGTGGTGGAGAGCCTGCTGGCGGAAGCCGAAAGGGGAACCATCTAGATGCGCATCGGGCTGGCCTACGACCTGAAAATTAACGTGGCGGCGTCTTCCGGCGTGGAGGACGCCCTCGAGGAGTACGACTCCCCGGAGACGCTCGACATCATCGAAGCCACCTTCCGCAGCCACGGCCACGAAACGGTCCGCCTCGGCGGCGGCGCGGAGTTCCTCCGGAACATCACCGGGGAACCGCTGGATATCGTGTTCAACATCTCGGAGGGCCGGGGGAGCTGCCGCAGCCGCGAGGCGCAGGTGCCGGCCGTGCTGGAGATGCTCGGCGTGCCCTACACGGGCTCCGACCCGCTGACGCTGGCCGTCTGCCTCGACAAGCCGGTGACCAAGCAGCTCGTCAGGGCCGCCAACCTCCTCACGCCGCGCTGGTTCACCGTGAAGAGCAGGGCGGACATCCCGGCCGCCCGCTGGGACGTCTTCCCCTTCCCCATGATAATCAAGCCGTCCTTCGAGGGCTCCAGCAAGGGCATCCGGCTGTCCTCGCTCGTCCATAACGTGCGGGAGGCCGAGGCGGAAGCGCTCCGCATCGTGACCGATTACCATCAGCCGGCCATGGTCGAGGAGTTCATCGCCGGCGAGGAGGTCACCGTCGGCGTGCTCGGCAACGACCCGCCGCGAGTCGTCGGCATGATGCGGGTCGTCCCGAGGGAAAAGACCGACCACTTCGTCTACTCGCTCGAAGTGAAGCGCGATTATGTCAATCTCGTGGACTACGAGGCCCCGGTGCAACTGCCCCAGCCGGTGCTCGACCGGCTGGAGCGGGCCGCCCTCGGCGTGTTCACCGCCCTCGGCTGCCGGGACTTCGCGCGGGTGGACTTCCGCGTCGGCCGGGACGGCCGGCCGTACTTCATCGAAATCAATCCCCTGCCCGGGCTGGGGACCTACAGCGACCTCATCATCATGACCGGCAAGCTCGGCTGGACGCACGAGGGTCTCATCAACGCGGTGCTGGAAGCCGCCGGAGCGAGGTACCCCCAATGCGTCAGCGCGTAGCCATCGTCTACAACCAGCCGCAGGTGTCCCGCTACACGGCCGCCCACGAGGAGAAGGCCGTGCTCGGCGTGCTGGACGAGGTGGCGGCGGTGCGGCAGGCCCTGGCCGAGCTGGACTACGAAATCTCCCTGCTGCCGCTCGTGCCGCCGGTAGAGTCCGCCAAAGTCAGGCTCACGCGGCTCGACGCGGACCTCGTCTTCAACCTGTTCGAAGGCTTCGCCGGCGACCCGGAGTCCGAGGCGCTCGTGCCGATGGTGCTGGAGAAGCGCCGCCTGCCCTACACCGGCTGCCCGGCGGAGGTGCTGCGGCTGGGCCTCGACAAGGTCAACGTCAAGGTGATGCTGCGCGCCGCCGGCCTGCCGACGCCGGACTTTCAGGTGCTCAACCCCAGGACGCTTGGTTCCTTTCGGCTCGATTTCCCCTGCATCGTCAAGCCGCGCCGGGACGACGCCAGCCACGGTATCTCGGACGCGAGCGTTGTCCGCAGCCAGGCCGAGCTGGCGAAGCAGGTAGCCGCGCTGAGCGCCGCCTACCCCACCGGCGTACTCGTCGAGCGGTTCCTGCCGGGCCGCGAGTTCAACGCCACCGTCATGGGCGGCGCGGACATCACCGTGCTACCGCCGTCCGAAATCGTCTACACGCTGCCGCCGGAGAAACCACAGCTGCTGACCTTCGCCGCCAAGTGGGAGACGGACAGCGTGGAATACAGTGGCACCAACGCCGTCTGCCCCGCCGAGGTCACCCCGGAGGAGATGGAGTACCTCGTGGCGACGGCCCGGTCCGTCTTTAAAAAACTGGCCGGCCGCGGCTACGCCCGGGTGGACCTGCGCATGGACGCCGGCGGCACCCTCCACGTAATCGAGATTAACCCCAACCCTGACCTCTCGCCGGACGCGGGGGCGGCCCTTCAGGCCGCCGCGGCGGGGCTGAGCTACACGGACTTCATCGCCGGCATCGTGAAGCTGGCCGCGGAGGCGGGCGTCCATGCCGGCTGACCTGCGCCCCATGAAGCCGCAGGATAAACCCTCGCTCATGGGACTGCTGCGCGCCACGCCGGAGTTCAAGTCCTACGAGGTGACGGTGGCCGAGGAGGTCATTGACGCCTATTTGAAAGACCCCCGGGGCTCCGGCTACCACATCATCGTGGCGGAGGGCAATCCCGGCGTGGACGGCTATATCTGCTACGGCCCCACCCCCTGCACCGACGGCACCTGGGACTTTTACTGGGAGGCGGTGCGGCGGGAGAAGCGGGGTAACGGCATCGGCTCGGCTCTCTCCAAGGCCGCCGAGGCGGCCGTGCGGAAGGCCCGGGGGCGGCTCATCCTCGTCGAGACCTCCTCCACGCCCGGCTACGAGAACACCCGCCGCTTCCACCGGAACCACGGCTTCGAGGTCGTCAGCCGGATACCGGACTTCTACTCCCCCGGCGATGACCGCATCACCATGCAGAAGCGGTTGAAATGACCGGGGCGGCGTGGTAGGCTCAGTACGGCGGTGCCATGAGTACCTTCTTCCATGATTTCGTCCTGACGTTCGTGCCCCTCTTCATCGTCATTGATGCCTTCGGCAACGTTCCGTTCCTGGTGTCAATGGGCGAGGAGCTGGCTGCGCCGCAGCGGCGGAGCATGGTCCATACCGCCGTGTTCACGGCGACGGTGGTGGGGCTCATCTTTCTGTTCTTCGGGCAGTTCATCCTCAACGTGCTTCACATCTCGGTCGGCTCCTTCGCCATCGCCGGGGGTATTATCTTGCTCATCCTCTCCATCCAGCACATGATGACCGGCCAGATGGTGACCGCCGCCCGCGATGAGATGGTGGCCGTGGTGCCCATCGGGACGCCGCTGACGGTCGGCCCGGCCACCGTCACGACGCTGCTGCTGCTGGCCCTCCAGTACCCCCTCTACACCGTGCTGATCAGCTTCGTGCTCAACATGGTCATCACCTGGGTCGTTTTCCTGCTCGGGCAGCGGATTTCCCGTTTCCTCGGCCGGGGCGGCCTGCGGGCCGTCTCCCGGGTTTTCAGCCTGCTGCTGGCGGCGCTCGGGGTGAACATGATGCTCCAGGGGCTCGACCTCGTCGGCATCATCCATCTCGGCAGCTAGGAGACAACGATGTTCAGAATCCGCCGCGTCTACGACGACGTGACCCCCTCCAACCAGGACGCCATCCGGCAGGTCCAGGACATCCTGCGGGCGCAGTTCCCGCTGCTGTCCCGGCGGGACGTCAATAAGCTGCCGGAGCAGCTTCGCGACCCGCTCAAGTTCCGCTTCAAGTCCATCCTCTTCATCGCCGAGGGGCGGCGGGGCCACGTGGACGGGTTCGCTCTGCTGTTCCACGAGCCCGCACTACGTTTCTGCTACCTCGACTATATTTCCGCCGGGCCGCAGAAGACGGGCGGCGGCATCGGCGGGGCGCTCTACGAGCGTATTCGCGAGGAGGCGCTCGACCTCGACACGGTGGGCCTCTTCTTCGAGTGCCTCCCGGACGACCCGGCCCTCAGCCCGGACCCCGCCGTCCGCAAGCAGAACGCCGCCCGGCTCCGCTTCTACGAGCGCTACGGCGCACGGCCCGTCGCCAACACCGCCTACGAGACGCCGCTCAAGCCCGGCGACGACAACCCGCCCTACCTCGTCTACGACGGCCTGGGACAGGACATCGAGCTGCCGCGGGACACCGCCCGTGACATCGTCCGGGCCATTCTGGAGCGCAAGTACAAGGGCATCGTCCCGCAGGACTACACGGAGATGGTCGTCGCTTCCTTCCAGGACGACCCGGTGCGGCTGCGCCCGCCGCGCTACCGCCGCCGCCGTCCCATGCCGGTCAGCCGAAAGACCCGCGCCGACCGGCGCATCCGCCTCGTCATCAATGACCGCCACGGCATCCACCACGTCGAGGAGCGTGGCTACGTTGAGTCCCCGGTGCGCATTGACGCTATTCTGGAGGAGCTCGATAAGACCGACCTCTTCCAGAAGGTGCCGCCGCGCCACTTCTCCGAGAAGCACCTGCGGGCTGTCCACGACGGCGGCTTCGTGGACTACCTGGAACGGGTCTGCACCGGCCTGAGCGAGGACGAGGCCATCTATCCCTACGTCTTCCCCGTCCGCAACCGGACCCGCCCGCCGGTGGACCTGGCCGTCCGGGCCGGCTACTACTGCATTGATACCTTCACGCCGCTCACCGGCAACGCCTACCTGGCCGCCAAGCGGGCCGTGGACTGCGCCCTCACCGCCGCCAAGCAGCTCCTGGAAGGCTACCGCATCGCCTACGCGCTCATCCGCCCGCCGGGCCACCACGCCGAGGCGGCTACCTTCGGGGGGTTCTGCTACTTCAACTCGGCGGCCGTGGCGGCCCATTTGCTGAGCCGGTACGGGAAAATCGCCATGCTGGACGTGGACTACCACCACGGCAACGGCCAGCAGGAGATTTTCTACGAGCGAAAGGACGTGCTGACCATCTCCATCCACGGCCATCCGCGCTATACCTATCCCTATTTCAGTGGCTTCAAGGGGGAAAAGGGACGCGGACCGGGGCGCGGTATGAACGTCAACCTGCCGCTGCCGGAGAACATTGACGGGGAACGGCACCGCGAAGCCCTGAACGAAGCCCTGGCCCGGGTGCGCCGCTTCCGGCCGCGCTACCTCGTGGTGCCGCTCGGGCTGGACACCGCCAAGGAAGACCCCACCGGGAGCTGGACGCTCGAAGCGGCGGACTTCGAGGCGATGGGCCGGATGATAGGCGTCTTAGGTCTGCCCTCGCTCATCGTGCAGGAAGGCGGCTACGATACGCGGGTGCTCGGCGTCAACGCGCGGTCCTTCCTGACCGGCTTCTGGGCGGGGATTTTCGAGCGCTAGACCGCCGAGGCGGCCGGCTCCGGCTCCCGGTTGGCGCGCCGCAGCGCGTCGTGGACCAGGGCGATGAAGGTGGCCGTCATGGGGTGCTCCGGAGCGTCCGCCCGGAGCAGGGCGTCCGCCCGGACGCGCAGCTCGCCGGTGAGCGGCAGCGCCTTGAGCCGTCCTTCCTCGATGGACTTCTGCACACTGCAAATGTGGTGCAGGCCCACCCCCTGCCCGTTTTCCACCAGGTTGATACCCCACTCGGAGTTGTTGACCTCGACGATGATGGGCGCCGGCGTGCCGCAGCCCCCGACCCGCAGCCGGTGCAGTATCATCTGCCGCGTCGCCGAGGTCTCCGGCCCGAGCACGAGCGGGTGCCCGCAGATGCTCACCAGGTTGAGGCGTTTGCGCCGCGTGATGGGGTTCTGCGGCGAGGCCACCAGCACCAGCCGCTCGCTATCGGAGAGGGTGAGCTGCCTGACCCGCGGATCGTCGCCGTCCGTGCCGACGACGATGCCGATGTCCACCTCCGAGTTGACGACGTCCTCGCGGACCTCGTCCGAGGGCGCGCTCCGCAAGATGAGCTTCACCTGCGGGTACTGCTTCTTGAAACGGGCCACCACCGGGATGAGGCAGTTGCAGAAGGTGGTGCAGACCCCCACGCGGTAGCTCGTCTCCTTGAGGTTCTCCAGGAACTGCTCGGCGTCCGCCATCTGCTGGTAAATCTGGCTGGCGTAGGCGAGCAGGCCCTTGCCGGCCTGGGTGAGGGAGACCTTCTGGCGCTTGACGTCGAGGAGCTTGACGCCGGTATTGCGCTCCAGCGAGCGGATGTGATAGGTCACGGTCGGCTGGGTGAGGCACATGGCGTCCGCCGCCGCAGTGACACTCCCCACGCTGGCCACCTGATAGAACACGATGAGGCTATGAAGATCCAGTTTTAACGGTACCATATACTCCGCGTTGACAGGAGTTCACAGGTTGCGGGCGAGTCTCCCGTGAGCTTGCACCAGTCCGGAATAGAGGTCCGCTTCTTAAAGCGCCCCTAATCTTACCACGGAAAATCCGGCGGTGCAATCGTTTGCATGAAGAAATTTTGGAAAGGTGGTACGAGACGCCGGCCGTACTGGAGCGGTCAAAGCCCCAGGTAGGCCCGGCGGATGTGGTCGCTCTGGAGGAGCTCGGCGCTGGCCCCTTCTACGGCGATGCGCCCGTTCTCCAGCACGCAGGCGCGGTCCGCGATTTGCAGCGTCTGCCGGACGTTCTGCTCCACGAGGAGGATAGTGATGCCCCGCTCCCGGAGCGACTTGATAATCTGGAAGACCTCCGCCACGACGATGGGCGCCAGGCCGTTGGACGGCTCGTCAATGATGCAGAGCTGCGGCCGCGACATGAGCCCCCGCCCCATGGCCAGCATCTGCTGCTCGCCGCCGCTGAGCGTCCGCGCCAGCTGGTCGGCCCGCTCCTTCAGCACCGGGAAGAGCTCGTAGACCTCCCGGAGCGTCTGGCGCCGCTGCTTCCAGGAGTTCTTCGGGTAGGCGCCCATCTCCAGGTTCTCGTAGACGGACATTTCCGTGAAGAGCCGGCGGCCCTCCGGGATGTGGGAGATGCCGAGACTGACGATATCGTTCGGCTCCATGCCGTCAATGCGGGTGCCGAGGTAGCTCATGGTGCCGGAGGTCGGCCGCATCAGGCCGGAGAGGGTCTTGAGCAGCGTCGTCTTGCCGGCCCCGTTGGCCCCGACGAGGGCCATGATTTCGCCCTCGTCCACCCGCATGGTGACGTCCCAGAGGACCTGGATGTTGCCGTAGAAGCAGTTAATGCTGCTGATTTCCAGCATCGGCTTCCTCTCCCAGGTAGACTTCGATCACCTTCGGATTGCCGGCCACCTCCTGCGGGGTGCCCTCGGCAATCTTCTTACCGTGGTCCAGCACGATGATGCGGTCGCAGATGTTCATGATGGCGTGCATGACGTGCTCTATCATGACGATGGTGATACCCCGCCCCTTGATGCGCCGGATGAGCGCCATGGCCTCGGTCACCTCGGTATGGGTGAGGCCGGCCATGATTTCGTCGAGCAGCAGCAGCTTGGGCCGCGTGGCGAGCGCCCGGGCCACCTCCAGCTTCTTCTGGTTGGCCAGCGTCAGATCATGGGCGATGGTCCCGGCGGACGGCGTCATGTCCACGAAGGCGAGCGCCTCCCGGGCCCGCTCCTGCGCCTCCGCAGTGGTCACCCGCCTGGCCGCCCCGAAGTAGGCCGCCGCCAGGATGTTCTCGATGACCGGCAGCCCGCCGAAAATCTTGACCGTCTGGAACGTCCGCGCGATGCCGAGACGGCATATCTGGTACGGCTTCATGTGGGTGATTTCCCGGTCCTGGAAGCGGATGACGCCCGGTCTGGGGTTGAGGGCCGCGGAGATGAGGTTGAACAGCGTCGTCTTGCCGGCGCCGTTCGGCCCGATGAGGCCGAGCACCTCGCCCTCGTCCACGTGGAAATCAACCTCCGCGACGGCCGCCAGCCCGCCGAAGTACCGGGTGACGCCTTCGCCCTCAAGCAGGTGCACGTTTCCCTCCCGTGAGCCGTCTCCAGCCTGTCCGCAGCGCCCCGGTAATGCCTTCCGGCAGGTACATGATGGCGACCAGCATCATCACGCCGAAGATAATCATGTAGTGGTACGGGAACCGGGTCAGCAGCAGCTCCTCCAGGTAGGCGAAGATGGCCGCCCCGACGATGGGCCCGTACCAGTTCGCCATGCCGCCGAAGATGGCCATCAGCACCGGCAGGAAGGACAGGAAGTAGTTGAAGGCGATGTACGGGTCAATGTACGTCCAGCGGGTGGCGATGATGGACCCGGCCGTGCCGATGAAGAAGGAACTGACGGCGAAGATGACCGTCTTGAGGAGCGTCGTGTTGATGCCCATGTGCGAGGCGGCCTCCTCGTACTCGCCGATGGATTGCAGGGCCAGGCCCCAGCGGGAGCGCCGGATGAGGTAGGTCACCAGGAGCAGCGCCACGAAGACCGCCAGCATCGCCCAGTAGATAGTGTCGTTATCAATGACGATAACGAACCGTCCCCGGGTGCCGGTGAACTTGATCTCGTACCAGAGGAGCACGTTCTTGATGAGCTCCGTCAGGCCGAGGGTAAAAATGGCGAAGTACACGCCCCGCAGGCGGAGCGTCAGCACGCCCACGAGGAGCGCCAGCAGGAAGCAGATGGCCCCGCCGATGAGGATGACCAGCCCGAAGGGGAGGTCTTTCCCCAGAATGGCGGAGGTGTAAATGCCCACGCCGAAGAAGGCCGCGCTCGCCAGGGACAGGTAGCCGGTCGTGCCGGAAAACAGCGTCCAGGCCACCGTCATCACGACGTACATGATGATGCTCGTCAGGAAAATGACGGTGTAGGCGGATTCCAGCAGCGGCAGCACCGCCAGCAAGACGAGCACGAGCCCGCCCAGCCCCATCCAGTACTGCCTGCCGGTAATTTTCCTGAAATTCACCATAGCATCACTTGCCGAAGAGCCCTGTCGGCCGCACCAGCAGCATCACGACGAACAATAAATAGTAGGCCGCCAGGGTGAGGCCGGGATCGTAGTAGGACACGACGCTTCCGATGAGCCCGAGCAGGAACCCGCCGATGAAGCTCCCCAAAATACTGCCGAGGCCCCCCAGCACGACGACGATGATGGCGATGATCGTGTACTCGATGCCTATCGCCCCGCTGACCGGGTAGCTCATGCTGATGAGCACGCCGGCCACGGCCGCCATGGCCGCGCCGAGGCCGAAGCAGAGCGCCAGGACGAAATTGATGTTGATGCCCATCAGGCCGGCGGTGGTAGGGTCCTGCGCCGCCGCCCGGATGGCTTTGCCGATGCGCGACCGGACCAGGAACAGGAAAAAGGCAACACCGATGCCGAGCGAGAACCCCAGCGTCACGTACCGGTTGGCGCCGAACAGCGCCCCGCCGATGTCCACGGTGTGGGCCAGGAAGCTGTAGCCGCGGATGTCCGGCCCCCAGACCATGAAGGCCACGTTCATGATGATGAAGGACAGCCCGAAGGAAGCCAGCAGCGACTTGCCCTCGAACGTCGCCTGGGAGGGTGATTTCTGCAGCAGGTAACGGAAGATGTAGCGGTGGATGACGAAGCCCAGCCCGAAGGCGAGCGGCCCGCAGATGACGATGCACAGGATGGGATTGACCCCCTGTATCTTGAACAGCCACCAAGTGCTCATGCCGCCGAGCATGATGAACTCGCCGTGGGCCACGTTCAGCACCCGGGCCACGCCGTACTGCAGGCTGAGCCCCATGGCGATGAGCGCGTAGAGTCCCCCGAGCAGGAGGCCGGCGATGACGATGTCAAGAACGGTCTGCGTCATAGTCCCGTCGTTGTGCGCGTCCTGATTGTGGCAGGCCGCCGGAGGGAGGGTGGGAGGGTAACCCCGGTGAGACGGACCGGGGGACTACCCCGTCTCCGGGCGGCCTGCGTGCCTTGTTCTGTTGTCTCTTGTAGCGTCGTTTACTGGCCGGGCCAGTTCGGCTTGGGGTACACCCAGTCCGCGGTGGCCTTTTCGAACGGTCCGACGACCTCGTAGACGCCGTTGATCCACTGCCCGACTTCGCCGGGGTGGCTCTCCTTGGCCATCAAACCGCCGCCGTTGTCGCCGAAGATGGTGAACCAGGTATCACCGAGGACGGTCTGGAAGTGCTCGGTGGCCAGGATATCACGTATCTTGTTCTGGTCGAGCGAGCCGGCTTTCTCGATGGCGGCCTTCCAGCAGTCGAGGGAGGCCCAGTAGAGTGGATGGCCCCACCAGTCGTTGAGGTCTTCCGGCTGGCCCTCGTAGAGGGTATCGGCCAGGGCGTTGAGCTCCGGCGAGGACTTGCGGGCGAACGTGGTCCAGCCCATCACGCCCTCGGCCGCCGGGCCGAAGGCGGTGTGGAAGAACCCGAAGTTCACGCCAGGCCCGCCGAGCCAGATCTTGGGGTTATAGCCGAGCTCGATGGAGGTGCCGACCGCCGGCATGACCTGGTCCGGGTACGCCAGGGCCAGGAAGGCATCGGCGCCGGAAGCCTTGGCGTCCTTGATGATCGGCGAGAGGTCCTTGATGTCCGGCGGGACGCTCTTGATGCCGACGACCTCGACGCCGTGGTTGGGCAGCTCGATGCCGGCCACGCCGGAGTACTCGATGCCGTGGAGGTCGGCGATGTACATGATGTAGGCGGTCTTGACGCCCTTGGCGGCCATCATTTCAGCCAGCACGGGCACTTCGTACCAGTCCGAGAAGCTCAGGCTGACGAAGATGTAGGGCAGGCTGGGCAGCATGTCCTTGAGGCTGGTGGCGCCGCCCTCCGCCGTGATGAGCACGTACTCGTACTTGTTGGCGATGGGCGCCTGGGCGAACAGGAAGGCCGTCCCGGAGGCCGGCCAGAGGAAGTCCACCTTGTCTTCCAGGATGAGTTTCTCGGTGAGGCGGGTCATGGTGCCGACGTCACTCTTGTCATCGTAGATGAGGAGCCGGATGGGGAGCTTCTTGCCGTACTCGTCAACGTAGATGCCCCCGTCGGCGTTGACGAGCTCGACCCACTTCTCGTACACGGGCCGGAAGGCGGAGTCACCGATGACGGCGTTCCAGCCGGACAGCGGCCGGGACATCCCCACGACGATTTCCGTCTTTTCCTCCTTGCCCGCGCAGCCGAAGAGGGTTGTCATGGTTGCCAGCAGGACCAGACAGAGGAAGAGCGGTATTACATACTTTGGCGTGATGCGTCGCATTACTACCTCCTTGCGTTTGCTGGGTTGCCGGGAAAGTGCCTCATGGTCCGGTCATCTCATCACCTCCCGACGAGCTTCGACCGGGTGTCTTGGCGTTACCTGAAATGTAGCACGCGCTATAGCCCATTTCAATACAAATTTATCTATGATTTCATAGAATTTTTAAACTTTCAAGGCTGGCCCTTCTCATACCTGAGCGCCGATTCACCCGGGGCTCCGGACGGCGGCGCCCAAAACCGGTTGACAATTGCCGACGCGGCGGCCTAGACTTTTCCGACGGCCGGAGCGGCCGTCAAAGAGAGGCGAACGATGAGCAGCGAAGTCATCAAGCGGTCAATCTGCACCTTCTGCGCCGGCAACTGCGGCGTCCTCGTCCACGTCCGGGACGGGAAAATCGTCAAGATCGAAGGCAACAAGGACCACCCCATCAGCCGCGGGTTCGTCTGCCAGCGCATCACCCACGCCGCGGACTGGCTCTACCACCCGGACCAGCTCAAGTACCCGCTCAAGCGGGCCGGCGCGCGCGGCGAGGCCAGGTGGGAGCGCATCACCTGGGACCAGGCCCTCGACGAGATTGCCGCCCGCCTCTTCGAGCTCAAGGAGACCTACGGCCCGGAGACGCTCGCCTGCACCGAGGGCACCGTCCGCGGCGCGCTCTTCTGGATGCGCTCGCGGTTCTGCAACCTCTTCGGCAACCCGCACAACGCCTTCCACCCCGGCGTCACCTGCGCCCTCAACCGCTACTCCATCGGGCAGGCCATCGCCGGGTGGCGCGTCTGCGATAAGGCCATGACCCCCAAGAAGACCGGCATTGATAACACCAACTGCATCGTCATCTGGGGCAACGACATGACCAACTCCATCCAGCGGGCCTCCACCTGGCTCATGGCGCGGCGCAAGGAGCGGCCGCTCAAGATCATCGTCGTGGACCCGCGGGTCACCAGGATGGCGGAGCTGGCGGACATCCACCTGCCGCTCCGGCCCGGCACGGACACCGCCCTGGCGCTCGGCTGGGCCAACGTCATCATCAACGAGAACCTCTACGACAGGGACTTCATCCGGGACTGGACGGTCGGCTTCGGGGCCCTCGTCAAGCGCCTCGAGGACTACACCCCGGCCAAGGTAGCCGCCATCACCGGCCTGACGGAGGAGCAAATCATCGCCTCCGCCCGGATGTACGCCGGTACCCGGCCGGCCTGGATTATCGGCGGGCTGGCCTCGGACCAGATAGGCCGCAACGGGACGCGCGTCGAGCAGGCCTGCGCCATCTGCCAGGCCCTCACCGGCAACATTGACATCTCCGGCGGCAGCATGATGCCGAACCGCGGCCCCTTCAACGAGAAGGGCCACCTCGTCCGCGATTCCGAGCTGGAGCTGCGGGACAAGCTCCCCGTCGAGCAGCGCAAGAAGCAGATAGGTTCGGACCGCTTCAAGCTGATGACCTGGCCCGGCTACGAGCTCACGGCACCTCCCTACGAGAAGTTCTACAGGGTCCCGGCCCCGGCCATCCACCGCATGGGCGCCCCGGCCCCCCTCCTCTGGCGCACCATCCTCTCCCGCCAGCCCTACCCCATCACCGCCATGATAAGCTGGGAGAGCAACCCGCTCCTCTGGGCGGCCAATACCAAGATCGTCCACGAGGCCATGAAGAGCCCCAACCTGGAGCTCTACGTGGTCAACGAGTACTTCATGACCCCCACCGCTCTGATGGCGGACTACGTGCTGCCGGTGGCCAGCTGGATGGAGCGGTCCTACCTGGATACCGTCGAGGACTTCGCAGACTTCGCCATCGGCGGCGAGAAGGCCGTCGAGCCGCTCGGGGAGCGGAAAGAGGACTACTACCTCTGGCAGGGCCTGGGACGGCGGCTCGGGCAGGCGGAGTACTGGCCGTGGGAGACCTTCGAGGAGCACATCGCCGAGCGCGTCAAGCCGATGGGCCTCACCTACGAGGAGTTCGTCCAGGCCGGTGCCATCATGAGCCCGCTCGAAGAGCGGAAGTACCTCAAGCACGGCTTCCCGACGCCCTCCGGCAAGTTCGAGCTCTCGTCCTCCATCCTCGAAAAGCTCGGCTACGACCCCCTCCCCTACTACGAGGAACCGGCCGAGAGCCCCGTCAGCACGCCGGACGTCGCCAAAGAGTACCCGCTCATCCTCAACACCGGCGGCCGCTTCATGCCGCAGCACCACAGCGAGTTCCGCCACTACGGCATGGGTATGCGGGAACAGCACCCGGACCCCATCGTTGACCTCAACACCGCGGACGCGCGGGAGCTGGGCATCAGCGAGGGCGACTGGGTGACCATCGAGACGCGGCGCGGCAGCATCAGGCAAAAGGCGCGCGTCTCCGGCCGTATCCCCAGGGGCATGGTCAACGCCCAGGCGAGCTGGTGGTTCCCGGAGATGCCGCCGGAAGAGCCGTCCCTCCACGGCCTCTGGGAGTCCAATGCCAACGTCCTCTGCCTCGACGAACCGGACGACTGCGACCCCCTCACCGGTGGCTGGCAGAGCCGGGCGCTCCTCTGCCGGGTGGCCAAGATTACGTAAACCCGCCGCCGCCCCCACCATAGGTACGCCTACGAAAATAGGTGGGGTACCTATTGACTTTTTATTCCGGTAAATTGATAATGGAATGAGGATACCGGAAAAATCATTCCGGTATTAAGTCGACCAAGCCGGAACCCGTTACAGAAGGAATCAACCGGATATGGCCCGCCCCGCCCGCCCTTGCCAGTCTTCGCCGATGTGCCGTTCGGTTGGTGCCGCCGTATCCTTCCCGCGGACCGCGCTTCGCCTCTGTCCCGTCCGGCGCTTTTCCACGCCCGTTCCCTGACGTATGTCCTCCCGCTATATCTCCAAACGTTCCGTGCGACGTTCTTTGCGCTTCAGCGTGGCCGATGGCGCCGCCTACGCCGGCATGCTGGGGCTGACCCAGAGCTACCTCACGCCGTTCGCGCTGGCCCTCGGCGCGAGCACGGTGCAGATCGGCCTGCTGACGAGCGTCCCGAACTTCTCCATGGCCCTCAGCCAGCTCGCCGCCCCCGGCCTCTGCGAGCTGACCGGCTCCCGCAAGCGGTTTATCCTGCCGGTGGTGTTCCTCCACGCGCTGACCTGGCTGCCCGTTCTGCTCATCCCTTACCTGTTCCACCAGTCGCCGGTCGCCTGGCTGGTCGGCTTCATGACGCTCAACATGGTGCTCGGCTCCCTCGCCAACCCGGCCTGGGGCAGCCTGATGGCGGACCTGGTACCGACGGGCATCCGGGGCCGGTACTTCTCCATGCGGGGGCGCATCGGCGGGTTCATCACGCTCATCGCTTCCTTCGTCGGCGGGGGCGTCCTCCAGTTCTACACGAAGGACGTCTTCACCGGCTTCGCCATTCTCTTCGCCGGGGCCACGGCGCTGCGGCTGGTGTCCCTCTACTACCTCTCTCACATGCACGAGCCGATGACGGTCACCGTACCGGGGGAGCGCCACGGTTACGTGGCGCTGGGCAAGGAGCTGCGCCGCTCCAACCTGGGCCGCTTCATGCTGATGGTGACGCTCCTCTACTTCTCCGCCTACATCGCCAGCCCGTTCTTCTCCGTCTACATGCTGCGGGACCTGCATTTCAGCTACCTGGGCTACATGGTCAACATCTCGTTCGCCGCCATCGCCAGCTTCGCCTTCGTCCACTTCTGGGGACAGCGGGCCGACCGCGGCGGCAACGTCCGCGTGATCAAGATGACGGGCTGGCTGCTGCCTGTCATCCCCCTCCTCTGGCTGTTCAGCAGCAACTTCACCTACCTGCTCTTCGCGGAGATCGTGAGCGGGTTCGGCTGGTCCGGCTTCCTGCTGGCGACCACCAACTTCCTCTACGACGCCACCCGGCCGCAGGACCGCACCCGCTACATCGCGCTGTTCAACGCCATGACCGGGATGGCCATCTGCGCGGGGGCGCTCATCGGCGGCTTTATCGCGCCGCACCTGCCCTCGCTGCTCGGCTACAACCTCAAGACGCTGTTCACCCTCTCCGGCGTCATGCGGGGCGTCGTCGTTTTGCTGCTGCTGGGGGGCATCAAGGAGGTGCGCAACGTACGGCCGATGAAGACGGCAGAGTTCTTCTTCAAGCGCAACGGCCGGGTCCGCCGTCCCGGCAAACCGGGCGTCGCGACCGCGCGCTAGGCAATCGCGTGGCATTCCCCCGCTTTGCGTGCTAAGATACTACCTGACGTAGTATCGTCACGAGCGGCCGGGCCGCCGCGGCCCGGCGAGGAGGAAGCCATGACGCAACAGAACCCCGACGCCGGGAAAACGCCCGGGCAGCTCCTGCAGGAGCGCACCGCCCGCCTCAACGCCGCCATCAACCTGCGCCAGCCGGACCGCATCCCTATCATGATGCCCATCAGCTACATGCTGGCGGAACTGGGCGGCATCACCAAGCAGGAGCTCATCGAAAACCCGGAGAAAAGCCAGGAGCTCCTCGAAAAGGCGGCCCTCGAATACCAGCCGGACTCCATCTTCGGGCCGATGCCGGGCGACCCCACTCCCTACCTCATGCTCGGCGACCGCATGACCGCCTGGCCGGGCCACCAGCTCGCCCCCGATAACCAGTACCAGTTCGTCGAGCACGAGTTCATGAAGGCGGACGACTACGACGCCTTCCTGGAAGACCCGTCGGACTGGGCCATTCGCCAGTACCTGCCGCGGGCCTACGAGAAGCTCGGCGGCTTCGCGCTGCTGCCGCCGCTCGCCATGTTCGTGTCCGGCAGCTACTTCATGAGCAACATCGCCGCCTTCGGCATGGGGCCGCTGGCGGAATCGTTCAAGACCTTCGCCGAGGTCATCAAGGCCGTCGCCGACGGCACGGTGCGGGTCATCGAGAGCGCCCGGCGCATGACGGCGCTCGGCTTCCCGGGCAGCATCCTCGCCGGGGCCGGCATCGAGGCCCCCTTCGACCTCATGTCGGACACCATGCGCGGTATGCGCGGCATCATGCTCGACCTCATGCAGCGGCCGGACAAGCTGCTCGCCGCCGAGGAGAAGGTGGCCAGGTTCCAGCTCGAGTACGCCATCGCCACCTGCAAGGCCACCGGCCTGGAGAACGCCTTCCTGCCGCTCCACCGCGGCTCGGACGGCTTCATGTCCCTCAAGCAGTTCGAGAAGTTCTACTGGCCCCAGTTGAAGCACGTGCTGGTGACGCTCGTCGAGAACGGCATCCGGCCGGTCGTCTTCTACGAGGGCATCTGGAATCAGCGCCTCGAGTACCTGGCCGAGCTGCCCAGGGGCAAGACGGTCGGCTGGTTCCAGGCGAGCGATATCTTCAAGGTCAAGGACATCGTGGGGGACACGATGTGCATCATCGGCGGCATGCCGAACTCGATGCTGGCGGCGGGCACCCCGGAGATGGTCCGCGACCACACCAGGAAGGTCTGTGACTACCTCGGCAGGGGCGGCGGCTTCATGATGAGCACCGGCGTCGGCGAGATGGGCGGCAGCCAGCCGGAGCTGGTGCGGGCCTGGGTGGACGCCACCAGGGAGTTCGGCGTCTACTAGGGCCGGGTTTCAGCCAGATGCGAAGCCCCCGCCGCGGCGGGGGCTTCTTCTTTCGGGGAGAGCAGCTGCTGGCTACCAGTCCGGCAGACCGGGGGTCGTCTGCCGCTCGTAGACCGGGTTGTACATCAGGGTGCCGAACTTCTTGATAAGCTCGTGACGCTTCTCGTTGATGGGCTCGTCCGGGATGGCCCGGATGAGGGCCTCGTGCCGGGCAACGCGGCCGCGGCGGCCGCTTCACCATCGTGGGGTGCTTCTCCGCATCGGTGAGGGGCTGGGTGAGGGCGAAGCAGACCTCGTCCATGAGCGGCGCGCCGGAGATGGGGTCGTTGCCGCGGATGTACTCCCGCAGCGTCTCCCGGGGCATGCAGCCGACCGGGTACGGCGGGAAGCTCCAGCGCAGGTTCATGCCGTGGCTGCGGCCGTCGCGCTGGACGTAGTCCGCGAAGCGGGCGGTGACGATGGGGGCCGTGGGGACGTTGAAATCGTTCTCCAGACCACGGGAGAATTCGGCGATACTCGCCGAGCACCCGTCTCAGCCGCCGACGCCGATGATGGCGGCGTCCCCGTTGGCCTTGATTTCCTTCCAGAGCGCCGGCTCGTCGGAGAACATGCTCGTCTTCTTGTGGCGGAGCTCGGTCTTGATGCCGGGCTTGTGCTCGGTGAACCAGGCCTGGAGCTCCTCCATGAACTCCTTGCCCCCGGCGAAGCCGGTATTGACGAGGTAGACGGTCTTGCCTTCCAGGGTATCGAGGCGGGGCGCCATGTGGAGCCCTTCGAGCTCGGCTTGCGAGATCTTCGGCTGGACATCCGGGTTGAGGATATCGCCCCCGAACAAGTCGGTGCCTTCGGTGCGCCGCCCGAAGACGCCGCTCGGCTGGCCGACGGGGTCGAGGACCGTCAGTTTGGACGTGGGCATCGTTCCTCCTCTTTTTACCGGGAGGCCGGGACCGCCTCAGGCACGCACCGTGAAGCGGTTCCACCATCCGGAATAATTATCATATATGACAAAAACGGCGTCATTATATGATATATGAGGAGCCGCTGTCCATCGAGTTAGCGCACCGGCTGCCGGCTGTGGGCGGGCCTGGCGACGAGGGGCTTGTAGGCCCCGGCCTTGAGCACGCAGAAGCCGAGCGAGAGACCGCCGGTGACTTCCGAGGCGACCCCGACGACGAGCAGCACCGGGGAAAGCTGGCCGACGAAAAAGCTGACGATGGCGATGGCCACCGGCACCACGATGCCGAGCCCGACGAGGCCGCCCCAGAAGACGAACCTCAGCTCGCCGCGCAGCTGCT
>DAOUEG010000001.1:0-26991 GCA_034430495.1 Dehalococcoidales bacterium | reverse complement strand
CGCGCTGGGCCTCGCGGATGATGGCCTCCCGTATCATCGCCTTGGGGAGCTGGGGGAGGCTGACGGGCCGGGTGAGGCAGTGGAGGCCGCTGATGCCGAGGATGACCTTCTTGCCGGAAATCTTGTTGGTGCGCATGAGGGTCTTGAGCTTATCAACGAGGGCGGCTTCCTTCTCCGGGCTGTCAACATCGCTCAGGCCGGTTTCCAGGGGCACGCTGGCGAGCTTGGAGATGCGCTTGCCCTTGGTCACCAGGAGGCGGATGCTGGCATCATTGACATATAGCGTGGTCGCGTTCTTAGCCATAGCTCATTCCTATTTCGTGTAGGAGTAAATAATCATCTGCACAGAGGCGCGGGTATAGGCGTCCTGGCCCAGCTCCGGGTCCGTGGCGGAATCAATCTGAAGCGTGGCGGACTTGACGTAGCCGGTCCGGAACGACGTATTGACGTTGATGACGAAGCTAACCACCTGCGCCAGGGTACCGGAGACCCGGCCGGTAACGGAGGTCTCCGAGACCGGGATGCCCTCCAGGGAGTTGGCGGCAATAGGCGTGGAGGTAAAGGACTCGACGAGGACGCCGCTCGCTTCGCCGATAGCGTAAAACTCCTCGGCGACGTCAGCGCTGACGACGGACTTGCTGAGGCGGCTGGTGGCGTCCTGGAGGTCCGCCTGGTCGAGCGTTATCTGCTGCTGGAGGGACTCGACCTGGTTCTTGAGCTCGGTGACGTCAATCTTGGCGAGCCGCGCGGTGGCTATCTGGAGCTCGTCCGTGGAGGTGGACTGGTCCTGGAGCTGCTGCGAGCGGGTCAGCCCCAGGCCGGCCAGGATGACGAGGAACACCCCGGCGGAGAGGATGAGCCAGCTCGTTTTACTCAGTCTCAGATTTTTCATACGTCCACCCGCTTAAAACGCCTGCCCGTACATACCGTACATGGCGGACACCATGGAAACGGCTATCAGGCCCACGAAGCCGGCGATGACGATGGTCATGGCCGGGGGAATGATGCCGATGATGGTCTTGGTCTTGTCCTGGGCCTCGGCCTCGTAGTTCTGGGCCACGGCCAGAATGGAGCTGTCCAGGGTACCGGTCTCCTCGCCGACCTTGACCATCTGCACCATCATGGGGAGGAAGAGGGGGTTCTTGGCCATGGGCTTGGCGAGGCCCTCGCCCTTGAGCATCTCGGTCTGCACGTCGTAGAGCGCCTCCGCCATGACGCGGTTGCCGCTCCCCTGCACCACCATGGGCATGATCTCCGTCAGCGGCAAGCCGGCGGTATAGAGCAGCGAGATGCTGCGGCAGGCGCGGGAGAGCTCGTTGAGGAGCCGGACGCGGCCGAGCATGGGGACCTTGAGGAGGATCCTGTCAAACTGGTAGCGGCCGTTCGGCGTCTTGATGTAGACGGCGCCGGTGCCGCCCACGATAAAGATACCGAGGAGTATGTGCAGGATATGGGCCTTGAGTAAATCCGAGATGCTCATCATGATGCGGGTAATGGCCGGCAGCTGGGCACCGAGGTCCGAGTACAGCCCGGCGAAGGCCGGCAGCACCACTATCATGAGGACGGCGACGACGACGATGGCGACGATACCGGCAATCATGGGGTACATGAGGGCGCCCTTGATGCCTTTCTGGGTAGCCACCTCCCGCTCCATGTAGTCCGATATCTGGCGGAGCATCGTCTCCAGGCCGCCGGTCTGCTCGCCGATGCTGAGGGAGCGGATGGCCATGGCCGGAAAGATGTCCGGGTGGCGGGCCATGGACACGGAGAGCTGGTTGCCGGCGCGGACGTCCGTGACGATCTCCCCGACGACCTTCTTCAGGCTCCGGGAACCCATCTGCTCGCGGAGGAGCTCCAGAGAGGTGATGATGTTGATGCCGGACTCGAGCAGCAGCGCCAGCTGGCGGAAGAACATGATGATATCCGCCGGCTTGACCGGGAAGAACTGGGTGGAGAGCTTACCGAGGCTGAAGAAGGGCACGTACGGCTTGAGATTGATGAGCCGGAACCCGGCAAAGTTCATCATCTCCGCGACGGCGGCCTCGCTGGCGGCGGCTATCTTGCCTTTGACTATCTCGCCGGCCTCGCTGGCGGCGACGTACTGGTACTGCATGCTTCCGTTTATCCTACCGTATAGGCGTTACGCAACACTTCCGTGGGAGTGGTAATGTTCTGCCTGACCTTCTCCATGCCGTCATGGAGCAGGGTGGTCATGCCCTCTTCGATGGCCCGGCTGCGGAGCTCGTTGGCGGTGGCCTCCCGGAGGAGGAGGGTCTTGAGGGCATCGGTAATGGTGAGGATTTCAAAGATACCGGTCCGGCCGCGGTAGCCGGAGCTGGAGCAGGAGGTGCAGCCGGCGCCGTATATGAACTCGGTGCGCTCCTCGCCGATTTCCTTGGCGTAGATGAGCGCCTCTTCCGGGGACGCCTGCTGGAGGCGACCGCAGTCCGGGCAGACGCGGCGGGCCATGCGCTGGGAGATGACGCCGATGAGCGCCGAGGCGACGAGGAAGGGCTCGACGCCGAGGTCCACGAGCCGCATCACCACGCCGATGGCGTCATTGGCGTGGATGGAGGAGAGGACGAGGTGCCCGGTGAGGGCGGACTGGATGGCGATATTGGCCGTCTCCGCGTCACGAATCTCGCCGATGAGGATGACGTCCGGGTCGAGCCGGAGGATGGACCGCAGCCCGCTGGCGAAGGTGATGCCGGCGCGGGGGTTGACCTGGATCTGGTTGATACTGGAGAAGCGGTACTCCACCGGGTCTTCCACGGTGATGATGTTGCGTTCCGTCTGGTCCAGGGAGTTCAGGGCGGCGTAGAGGGTGGTGGTCTTGCCGGCGCCGGTGGGGCCGCTGACGAGGATGATGCCGTAGGGCACGCGCAGCATGGCCTCGAGCTGCTTGAGGCTGCCCGGCAGGAAGCCGAGGTCCGACAGGGCCAGCGTGGCGCGGGACTTATCGAGCAGGCGCAGCACGGCCATCTCCCCGTAGACGGTGGAGATGATACCGACGCGGATATCAATGCTGCGGCCCTTGGTCTTCATGGAGAACTGCCCGTCCTGGGGGCGGTGATGGTCCGCGATGTTGAGGTTGGCGAGAATCTTGAGCCGGGAGATGAGGGGCGTGAGCGTGGTGAGGGGGAGGGAAAAGAGGTCATGGAGCGAGCCGTCAATACGGAACCGCACCCGAATCTTGTCCTCGCCGGGCTGGAGGTGGACGTCCGAGGCGCGGGCCTTGACGGCCTCGTCAATGATGAGGCTGAGCGCCTGGGCCACCGGGGCGTCCGCGGCGGAGTCCGCCGAGACGACGGGGCGGGGCGCGCCCTTGGCGGGGGCATCGCCGACGGAGATGGAGGAAATCTGCTTCTCGATCTCGTCGTAGGCCTTGTAGTTGAAATCAATGGCGTCGAAGACCTCGTCGCGGGGGGCGGCTTCGGGCTCGATGCGCATCTGGCTCCAGCTGGCGAGGGCCTCGAGGGCGAGGATGTCCGAGGGGTTGGCCATCGCCACCCGGAGCACGTTCCCCTCCAACGAGATAGGAATGGCCTGGTATTTCCGGGCCATTGCCTCCGGTATCAACTGGAGGGCTTCCGGCTGGGGGGCTCTTTTGCGGAGAGATTTACGGGACTGGTCCACTGATTCCGGCATGCAGGACGTCCTTCGGCAAACGGGTCTAATTAATGTAATGCGTCACGCTCTTCCATCATATAGGGCAAACGTACCCCTGACAATCACCATTTAGTCATGGGACAAATTACTAGCAGGGTACTAGATGGCAACCTGGCGGGGGCGGCGGCCGTACTTTTCTTGCGGAAAATATTATGTTAAAATACCTCCGTACCGACCTCCGGCGAACACGGCTGAGCTATCCCGTGAGGAGAAGCTGATGACAGACGCTATTGAGAGCTTCCTGCACTATCTGGCAGTCGAAAAAGGGTATTCCGAGAACACCATCGCCGCGTACCGCAACGACCTCACCGGGCTGACCGACTTCGCCCGGACCCGCCAGGGCGTCACCTCCTGGAACGCTTTCTCCCGGCAGAACATGCTGGCCTACCTCCTCGATTTGAAAGAGCGCGGCTACGTGGCCACCACCATCGCCCGCAAGGTAGCCGCGGCGCGTTCCTTCTTCGGGTTCCTCGTCTCCGAGGGCATCAGCAAGACCAACCCCACCGAGAACATGAGCTCGCCGGCGGTCGGCAAGGCCCTGCCGAAGCCCATCCCGGTCAACCAGGTGCGGCTGCTGCTCGAACAGCCGGCCAAGCTTTCCACCTCCGAGGCGCGGCGCGACCGCGCCATGCTGGAGCTGCTCTACGCCAGCGGTATGCGCATCAGCGAGCTCGTCTCCCTGAACCTGGGAGACGTGAACCTGGAGGGCGACTACTTCGTGCGGTGTCTCGGCAAGGGGCGCAAGGAGCGCATCATCCCGCTCTACGAGCAAATCGCGCGGACCATCAAGCAGTACATTGACGAGGAACGCCCCAAGCTCTCCCGGGGCCGCAAGGACGACGCCCTCTTCCTCAACGCCCGGGGCGAGCGGCTCACCCGCCAGGGGTTCTGGCAGAAGCTCAAGGAGTACGCCAAGGCGGCGGGGCTCAGCTCGCAGATTAGCCCCCACACGCTGCGGCACAGCTTCGCCACCCACATGCTGAGCGGCGGGGCCGACTTGCGGTCGGTCCAAGAGCTGCTCGGCCACGCCAACATCTCGACGACCCAGGTCTACACCCACCTGACCACGGAGCACGTCCGGCGGTCCTACGATACGTCCCATCCCCGCGCCACGAATTAAGGAGGTTGACGCATGCCCGCTCCACACAGCCGAGGCAAACGTTCCAAAAAAAGCAAGAAGGGCAAGACGCTTCAACGCCAGCGCACCGCTGATGTCCAGCCGGCCGCCGCACGACCCGCCGCGACCGCCGCGGCGGCCACCGCTCCCGCCGCCGCAGCCCCTGCCGCCGCTCCCAAGAAGGCCTCCGCCTCCCGGGGCCCGCAGCGCCAGTACACCCTGCCGGAGTATCCCTACGTGTCCGGCGAGCTGGTACGCATCGGCATCATTGCCGCCGTACTGATCGTCATCCTCATCATCCTGTCCGTCGTTCTGTAATGGGCGGGCGGCCGGTGATGACGCTCGACTACGAGGCCCAGCGGCGCGAGCTGGTCCACGAAATCAGCCCGGAGGTCCGGGACGACCGGGTGCTGGCCGCCATGAACCGCGTGCCGCGCGAGGAGTTCGTCCCGGAAGGCTCCCGCGCCGCCGCCTACGAGAACCGGCCGCTGCCCATCGGGCAGGAGCAGACCATTTCCCAGCCGCTTATCATCGGCCTGATGACGGCGGCACTCGGTCTGACCGGCACGGAGAAGGTGCTGGAACTGGGCACCGGGAGCGGCTACCAGACGGCCATCCTGGCCGAGCTGGCGAGAGAGGTCGTCACGGTGGAGCGCCTGCCCGCCCTCCAGGAGCGGGCCAGAACGGTGCTGACGAAGCTGGGGTATACGAACATAGAATTTCACCAAGCCGAGGAAACGCTCGGCTGGCAGGCCGCCGCGCCGTACGATGCCATCATGGTCACGGCCGGGGCGCCGCGGGTGCCGCAGGAGCTGGTGGACCAGCTGCGCGAGGGCGGCCGCATGGTCATCCCGGTGGGACCGCGTACCAGCCAGGAGCTTTACCTGGTACGGCGGCGTCGCGGCAAGGCGAACCTGACCGAGCTCGGGGGGTGCCGGTTCGTCGCCCTCATCGGGAAAAACGCCTGGGAAGCATAAGGGGGAGCCATGGACATTTTGGACGCGATCAAAACGCGCCGGAGCATCCGGCACTATACCGGCGACCCGGTGGACGGGGAGAAGGTGAACCAGCTCCTCGAGGCCGCCAACTGGGCGCCCTCCTGGGGCAACATGCAGTGCTGGCGGTTCATCGTCGTGCGGGACGGCACCACCCGGGGCAAGATAGCCGAGACGCTGCAGCGCATCATGGTGGACGGCGACTGGGTGGAGAACGCCGCCATGTCCGCCATCAAGCAGGCGCCGGTGCTCATCGTCCTCTGCGCCGAGCTCCACCGGGCCGGCTACCGCCACGACGGGACGGCGCTCACCAACAAGGCCGAGTCCTGGTACATCTTCGACATCGCCCTGGCGATGGAGAACCTGTGCCTGGCCGCCACCAGCCTGGGACTGGGGACCTGCATCGTGGGCGGGTTCGATTCGACCAGGGTCGAGCGAATCCTCAGCCTGCCGGAGAACCTGACGGTGGTAAGCATGACGCCGGTGGGCGTGCCCGCCAGCCCGGGGCAGGTCTCGCCGCGCAAGAAGGTGAAAGACCTGACCTACTACGAGAAATTCGACTAGGCGGCCGATAACGAGACAGGGAGGACCGACATGGAAGTTTTCGAAGCTATCAACACCCGGCGGAGCATCCGCAACTTCAGCGACGCCCCGGTGGACGACGCCACTATTGACAAGATACTCGAAGCCGGCCGCTGGGCCCCATCGTGGGCCAACACGCAGTGCTGGAAATTCGTGGTGGTGCGGGACCCGGCGGTCAAGGCGGCCGTCGCCGAGGCGATGATAAACATCCAGCTGCCGGACCGCGTGGTGGACAACCCGGCCAAGAAGGCGATCAACACCGTGCCGGTGCTCCTCGCGGTATGTGCCGAAATCGGCACGTCCGGCGGCAAGCCCGGCCCGGGCGGCGGGGATTTTTCCTACGTGACGGACAAAGGGGACTGGTTCATGTTCGATACGGCGCTCGCCGTGGAGAACATGTGTCTCGCCATCCACGCTTTGGGGCTCGGGACGGTCATCCTGGGGCTGTTCGAGGCCGACAAGGCGGAGAAGGCGCTCGGCGTGCCGGAGGGCTACCGCGTCGTCGTCCTCATGCCCGTCGGCGTACCGGCGCGGGAAGGCAAGGCCCCGCCCCGCAAGGAGCTGGCGGACCTCGTCGTCAGGGACCGGTTCCCGGGGTAATCAAGGCGACCACTGACCTCCCCGGCCCGGCGGCTTTCTTGCCGCCTGCGGGGGTCTGCGGCTATAATGGGGACGGAACTATTCTAAACAGGTGAAGATATGGCGAAGCACGGACTGGACAGCATCCACAATGCGATACTACTCTCCCACGGCGGGGCGGGCAAGACGTCCATCGCCGAGGCGATGATGCTGAACGCCGGGGTCCTCAACCGGCTCGGCAAGGTGGATGACGGGACCTCGATGTCCGACTACGAACCGGACGAGATCAAGCGGAAAATCAGCATCAACCTGGCGGTACTCCCCTGCGAGTGGCAGGGCGGCAAGCTCAACATCCTCGACGTGCCGGGCTACACGGACTTCGTCGGCGAGGTCAAGGCCGGGATGCGGGTCAGCGAGGGCGCCGTCATCGTCCTCGACTCCACCGCCGGCGTCGAGGTGGGCACCGAGCTCGTCTGGGACTACTGCCAGGAAGCGGCCCTGCCGCGGCTGTTCTTCGTCAGCAAGATGGACCGCGACAACGCCGACTTCGGCAAGGTGGTCAACGACCTGCGGGCCAAGTTCGGCACCAAGTGCGTCCCGCTCCAGGCGGCCATCGGCGCGGCGCAGGCGTTCCAGGGCGTGGTGGACCTGCTGGAGATGAAGGCCTACACCGGCCACGGCAAGGACACCAAGGAAGAGGCCGTGCCGGAGGCCGTCAAGGCGCAGGCGGACTCCTTCCGGGAGATGCTCATCGAGTCCGTCGCCGAGGTGGACGACGCGCTCATCGAGAAGTACCTCGGCGGCGAGGAAATCACCTCCGAAGAATTAGCGACGACGCTGAAGAAGGCCGTCAAGACCGGGCAGGTGTTCCCCATCCTGGCCGGCTCCGGCACGCAGAACATCGGCGTGAGCCGCCTCATGGACGCCATCGCCGAGTACCTGCCGAACGCCAAGGAAGGCAAGGTGCTCACCGCGGACGGCGAGTCCGAGCCGGATGAGAACGGGCCGCTGGCGGCGCTCGTCTTCAAGACCTCGGCGGACCCCTACGTCGGCAAGCTGACCTATTTCCGCGTCTACAACGGCACGTTCACGGCCAACAGCACCGTTTACAACGCCACCCGGAAGGCCAACGAGCGGGTGGGCCAGCTGTTCGTCATGAAGGGCAAGACCCAGGAGCCGGTCAACGAGGTGACGGCGGGCGACATCGGCGCGGTGGCCAAGCTGAGCGCCACCGAGACGAGCGACACCCTGGCCGCCTCCGACAAGCAGGCCCTGCTGACGCCCATCGTCTTCCCCAGGCCGAGCTTCAACGAGGCCGTCTACCCCAAGACCAAGACGGACGTGGACAAGATGGGCGTCAGCCTGGCCCGACTCGCCGAGGAAGACCCGACCCTTACCGTCCACCGGGAGCTCGGCACCGCCGAGACCATCCTCTCCGGCATGGGCGATACCCACCTGGCGGTGGCGGCGGAGAAGATGCAGCGGAAGTTCGGGGTGAACGTGGAGCTCGCCACGCCGAAGGTCCCCTACCGCGAGACGATTACCATGCCTTCCAAGGCGGAATACAAGCACCGGAAGCAGTCCGGCGGCCACGGCCAGTACGGCCACGTGCTGCTGGAGCTCGAACCACTGCCGGAGCGCGGCGAGAACGAGTTCGGCGAGCGCATCGTCGGCGGCTCGGTGCCGAAGAACTACATCCCGGCGGTGGAGAAAGGCGTTACCGAGGCCTACGCCGAGGGCGGCCTGGCCGGCTACCCGGTCGTCGGCGTGAAGACAACGCTTTACGACGGCAGCTTCCACCCGGTGGACTCCTCGGAAATATGCTTCAAGATTGCGGGGGCCCAGGCGTTCAAGAAGGGCATCCAGGACGGGCGGCCGATACTGCTCGAGCCCATCATGAACCTGAAGGTGACGGTGCCGAACGACCTCACCGGCGATATCATCGGCGACCTCAACACCAAGCGGGCCCGGGTGCTCGGCATGAACCCGAGCGGGGACATCAACGTCATCGAGGCGACGGTGCCGCTCGCCGAGGTGCAGCGCTACGCCATTGACCTGAAATCACTGGCGCAGGGCCGGGCCGCCTACGAGATAACCTTCGACCACTACGAGGAAGTACCGGCGCAGATAACGCAGAAAATCATCGCCGAGTGCAAGGCGGAAAAAGAGTAGTTTTCCCGAGAACGGAGCAACCCAAAGCGCCCCGAGGTCACCGGGGCGCTTTTCTTTCACCCGATGGAGCCGCTACGAGGCCAGTTCCTTCACCTTGCCGATGAAGGCCGGCAGGACCTGCTTCCAGTCCCCGACGACACCGTAACGGGCGTGGCGGAAGATATTGGCTTCCTTGTCCTTGTTGATGGCGACGACGTTCCGGGCGCCGGAGCAGCCGCTCAAATGCTGGCTCGAGCCGGAGATGGCCACGGCGATGTAGAGGTCCGGGGCGATAATCTTGCCGGTGAGGCCCACCTGAACGGTGTCCGGAATCCAGCCGTTATCACAGGGCGGACGGCTGGCGCCGACGGCGCCGTGGAGGAGGGCGGCGAGCTCCTGGAGCTGCTTGAACCCCTCTTCGCTGCCGATGCCGCGGCCGCCGGCGATGACGACGGCGGCGTCCTCCAGGCGGATGCCCTCGGCTTCCTCGACGATGCGGTCCGTGGTCCTGGTGCGGACGGCGACGCCGTCGAGCGCGGCGGCGACGTTCATCGTCTCCCCCGTGCGGGCCGTATCCGGTTCCAGCGCCGTAAAAGCCTTGCTGCGGATGGTGACGACCTGGGGGTCGGTTTCGGACGTGAAAACGGCCAAGGCGTTGCCGCCGTAGACCGGCTTGGTGGCGAGCAGGCGACCGTTCTCAATGGCGAGGTTGACGCAATCGAGGGTGGCCGAGGTGCCGAGGCGGAAGGCGAGCCGCGGCGCGAGGTCGCGGCCGGTATCCGTCTGGCCGAAGATGAGGACGGCGGGTTTCACCGCTTCCACGGCCTGCACGACGGCGTGGATGCAGGCGTCCGCTTCGTACTCGGCGAGGGCGGGGTCGTCCACGAGACAGGCCACGTCCGCCCCGAGGGAGATGGCTTCATTGCCCGGCGCGGCCACGCCGCTGCCGGGAATGATAGCGGTCAGTTTGGCCCCGAGGGCGTCGGCGAGCTGCCGCCCGATGCCGAGCCCCTCGGCGCTAATGCGGGCCAGCCCTTCCGAAGTCCGCTCGCAGACGATGGCGACGCCGGAATACTCACTCATACTCGTTGCCCCCCGCCGTGAATTCTAGATAATTTTCTCCGCGCGCAGCTTGTCCGCCAGGAGCGTACCGGACTCATCGGCCGTTTCCCCGGCGATGAACTCGCAGGAACCCTCGAAGGTAGGCTGGTAAAGGTCTTGCAGGGCGGCGCCGGCGGGGGCGGCGAAGCCGATATCCGCCGGGGACCAGACCTCCGGGGTAATCTTCTTGGCGCCCATGATGCCCTTGATGGTCGGGTAGCGCGCCTCGCCGACCTCGTTGCTCACCGTCACCACGGCGGGCAGCGCGACCTCGACGACGTCATAGCCGACGGACGTCACCCGCCGGATGCGGGCGGTGGTGCCGTCCACCTCTATCTTGCCGGCCAGGGTCACGCAGGGCAGGCCCAGGGTCTCGGCGAGGCCGGGGCCGGTGAGGCCGGCGTTGGTGTCCGAGGCCTCGCGGCCGCAGAGGATGAGGTCGTAGCCGCCGATTTTCTTAACGGCCGCGGCGAGCGCGGCCACGGTGCCGGCGGCGTTCAACCCGGCGAAGGCCGGGTCTTCCAGCAGAATGAGACCGTCCGCCCCCATGGCGAGCGGCTTCTTGACGACGTCCCGCTGGAGCCCGTTGCCGAGGGAAAGAACGGCGACCTCCGCCCCGGCGGCGTCCTTCAGCTTGAGGGCGGCCTCCACGGCGTACTCGCCGAAGGGGTCAATGACGGGGTTGGCGCCGCGCATCCGGGCGGTGCAGGTGGCGGTGTCAATGGAAAAGCTGCTCGGCGGGGCTTCGGGGTCAATGACCTGTTTGACGCAGACGATTATCTTCATCCGGCTGTCCCCTGTCGTAGCGTTCCGCGGTCGCGGTAAGGTGCGTCCTATTGTACCCGGGTCAGCTTCAGGCTGTCAAACGGTACTCGATGACGCGCTCGCGGTCGGCGAGGTCGCGGTGGACGGTGAACTTGCCCGGCGGCAGGTCGTGCTCCAGCAGGCGGAGCACCTTCGGCGCCTGACGGTCGCCGACCTCGAGGACGAGGCAGCCGCCGGGACGCAGCTTCGGGGCGACCTGCGGGCCGAAGCGGCGGAAGACGTCGAGCCCGTCCGGCCCGCCGTCGAGGGCGAGGCGCGGCTCGTAGGAGAGCGGGCCGCCGGGAGGCACGTCTTTCCGTTTCACGTAGGGAAGATTGGCGCAGATGACCTCCACGAGCTCCGGCACGGCTTCCAGGAGGTCGCCGAGGCAAAAGGTAAGCCGCTCGGCCACGCCGTGGCGCGCCGCGTTGGCGCGGGCGACATCGAGGGCCTTTTCCGAGATATCCGTGGCGACGACGTGCAGTTTCTGGACGAGGTGGGCGAGGCAGACGGCGACGGCGCCGCTGCCGGTGCCGATGTCCGCCACGGTCTCGTAGTGGCTGCCGTGGATGGCCGCCAGGGCGACCTCCACCACGAGCTCCGTCTCCGGGCGGGGGACGAGCACGCCCGGACCGACGAGGAAATCCAGCCCGTAGAACCAGCGGTGGCCGGTGAGATAGGCGCTCGGCTCGCCGCGGGCCCGGCGTTCCGCGAGGGAGGTGACGGCGGCGGATTGTTCCGGCGTGACCGGGCGTTCCGGTTGGGCGTGGAGCCCGGCGCGGTCCAGGCCGAGCACGTGCCGGGCCATGATCTCGGCTTCCAGGGAGGCATCGGGGACGCCGCGGCGCTCGAGACGCCGCCGCACCGCCGCCAGGAGCCGTCCCAGGTTCACTCCAGCTGTTCCTCCAGCAGCTGCGTCTGGTCCCAGGCGATGAGGGCCTCAATTATCTCGTCGAGGTTGCCGTCCATGATGCCCGGCAGGTTGTGGAAGTTCAGGTTGACGCGGTGGTCGGAGACGCGGTCCTGGGGGAAGTTATAGGTACGTATCTTCTCGGAGCGCTCGCCGGTGCCCACCTGGGAGCGCCGCTGGTCGGTGATGGCGTCCTCCTGCTTCTGGCGCTCGATATCGTAGAGGCGCGTCCGCAGCACGGCCAGCGCCTTCGTCTTGTTCTGGAGCTGGGAGCGCTCGTCCTGGCAGACGACGACGATGCCGGTGGGCAGGTGGGTCATGCGGATGGCGGTGGCGACCTTGTTGACGTTCTGGCCGCCGGCGCCGCCGCTGTGGAAGACATCCACTTTGAGGTCTTCCGGCCGGACCTCGATGTCCACCTCCTCGGCCTTGGGCAGCACGGCGACGGTGGCGGTGGAGGTATGGATGCGGCCCTGCGCCTCGGTCACCGGGACGCGCTGCACGCGGTGGACACCGCTCTCGTACTTGAGGCGGGAGTAGGCGCCCTTGCCCTGGACCTCGAAGATGATTTCCTTGTAGCCGCCGCGCCCCGCCTCGCTGACGGAGAGGAGGTCAATCTTCCAGCGGCGGGTCGGGGCCTGAGCGTAGCGGGTGTACATCCGGTAGAGGTCCGCGGCAAAGAGAGCGGCCTCGTCGCCGCCGGTGCCGGCCCGGATCTCCATGATGATGTCTTTTTCGTCGTTGGGATCCCTGGGCACGAGGGCGAGGCGGAGGTTCTCGCGGATTTCCGCCAGTTCCGCTTCCAGGGCGCCGATTTCCTGCTCGGCCATTACCTGGAGCTCTTCATCCGTCTCGGTGGCGAGCATGGAGCGGGTCTCTTCCAGGTTCTTCTCGGCGGTGCGGTAGCGGCGGTAGAGCTGCACGGCGTCTTCCAGCCCGGCCCGTTCCTGGGCGAGCTCCTGGAGCTGAGCGATGTCCGTGGCCACCTCCGGACGGGCCATCTTCTCGTCTATCTCCCGGTAGCGCTGTTCCATTTTATCAAGCTGTTCAATCATGGTCTACCACCGGGGAAATTATAGCATAGCGGCGGGGCGTGCCTCAAAGCTAATCAAATTGACAATGGGCGTGAAAACAGGCTATAATCAGACGCCCACCCCACCAGCCAGAGGTGCCCATCAGGATAACATAACCGTACCGGTCCGTGCAGGCAACTCCCCCCGACGTCTCGTTTTTACTTTGGCGGAAAGCAGAAATACGGAAATCAGGGTTAAGGAGCCAGACGAATGACCATCACAGAGCTACTTGCCAGGAACGCCAGACTGACGCCGCAGAGCACCGCGCTCATCGAAGTCACCCCGAGCAAGGGCCTGCGCCGCGAGATCACGTGGCAGGAATTCAACGACAAGGCGAACCAGTTCGCCAACGCGCTGATGGCGCGGGGGGTCAAGAAGGGGGACGTCGTCGTCCACCTGATGATGAACTCCATCGAATGGCTCATCGCCTACTTCGGCATCCTCAAGACCGGCGCCATGGCGGCGCCCCTGAACTTCCGCTTCATCGCCCGCCAGATAAAGTACTGCATTGACATCGCCGAGCCCAAGGTGCTGGTCTTCGACGAGAATTTCACCGACCGCGTCAACGAAATCCGCAAGGACATCCCCGGCGTGGAGCACTACATCTTCCTCGGCAAGGACCGGCCCGAGGGCATGGAGGACTTCAGCGAGGTCATCGCCTCGGCCCCCGCCACCCCGCCCGACGTGGACCTCACCGGCGAGGACGAGGCCGGCCTCTACTTCACCTCCGGTACCACCGGCGACCCCAAGGCCACCTGCCTCTGCCACCGCAGCCTCGAGCACGTGGCCGTCAACGAGAACTTCTCCCACCGCGAGACCCGCGACGACTGTTTCCTGCTCGTGCAGCCGCTCTACCACACCGGCGGCAAGATGCACTGGTTCGGCAGCCTCATCGCGGGCGGCCGGGCGGTGATGACGACCGGCGGCGAGCGGGTCACCGCCAAGCTCATCCTCGACCTCTACAGCAAGGAAAAGGTGACCATCTCCATGCTGCTCGTGCCGTGGCTCCAGGACATCGTCTCGGCGCTGGAGAGCGGCCAGGTCAAGCTGAGCGACTACGACGTCAGCTCGCTGCGGCTCGTCCACTCCGGGGCCCAGCCCATCCCGCCGGTGCTGGTCAGGCGGTTCCTCAAGTACTTCCCGAACATTGACTACGAAGAGAACTACGGCCTCACCGAGTCCGCCGGTCCCTGCATGCACCTCGGGCTGGAGAACATCCACAAGCTCGGCTCGATGGGCTATCCCCGCCTCAACCTGGACGCCCGCATCGTGGACGACAACGACAACGACGTGCCCATCGGCACCGTCGGCGAGATGATACTGCGCGGCAACCACATCATGAAGTGCTACTACAAGAACCCGGAGCAGACGGCGGCCACGCTGAAGAACGGCTGGCTCCACACCGGCGACCTCGTCAAGCAGGACGAGGAGGGGTTCATCTACTATATTGACCGCAAGAAGGACCTCATCATCAGCGGCGGCGAGAACATTTTCCCGGTGGACCTGGAAGCGGTGCTCATCGGCCAGGCGGGCGTCAAGGACGTGGCCATCATCGGCATCCCGGACGAGCGCTACGGCGAGGTGGTAGCGGCGGTGGTGCAGACCCTGCCGGACGCCGCCATCACCGAGGCGGACGTGCGGGCCTACTTCGAGCCGCTCCTGCCCAAGTACGCCTGGCCGCGCCTGGTGCTCTTCGGGGAGGTGCCGCGCAACCCGACCGGCAAGATAGAAAAGCCGAAAATCCGGGAACGCTACAAGGACGTCCGCTGGAACCCCAAGGGCTAGCCACGCTGCCTTAAATGCCCCCGAAACGGCCCGCCGCGGCGGGCCGTCTTCTTTCCCGGACTTGATTTGACAACCCTACGGACGGACATATACAGTAAAAACACCCGCTCCCCTTTTCCCCGGGTACGACGATGTTTCAGGCAAAGGAGAACACAGTTATGTCAACTATCAAAGAGTGTGCCGAGTTCGCCAACGCCAACAAGACCGCCCACCTGGCCACCTGCGAAGGCGACCAGCCCCGCGTCCGCGCCCTCGGCATGTGGTACGCCGATGAGACGGGCTTCTACTTCCAGGCCCAGAGCGTCAAGGCGATGATCAAGCAACTGGAAAAGAACCCCAAGGTGGAAGCGAGCTTCACCGACGGCAAGACGGTCCTCCGCGTGGCCGGCACCGTCAAGTTCATCACCGACCGGGCCGTGCGGGAGCGCTGCATCCGGGAGCGGCCGTTCGTGAAGAACTTCGGCATCGAAGACCCGGACAATCCCCTGCTGTCCGTGTTCCAGATCTACACCGGCGAGGCCTTCTTCTGGACGTTCGCCGACAGCATGAAGGAAGCCAGCCTGCCCCGAATCAAGTTCTAGAAGAAAGTTCAAATCCAGGCCCCCGGGACGGATACCCCGGGGGCCCCGCATTTTTGCGGCGGAGGTCAGCACCATGGCTGAAGGCATCTACGACAAGTGGTTTTTCAGCAATCCCATCATCCCGGGCAAGTTCTGCGACCGGCTCGTTTTCTACTCCCGCAAGTACGTGGGGGAAAAGCCCCTCTCCGTGCTGTGGAACTGTATCACCGAGCCGTACCTGATGGTCAACGACCCGCACACCCACGACTTCGACCAGTTCCTCCACTTCTACAGCGCCGATTCCCTTCACATCGGCGATTTCCAGGCCGAGGTGGAGATGACGCTCGGCGAGGAGATGGAGAAGCACGTCATCACCGAGACGACGGTGCTCTACATCCCGGCCGGGACGCTCCACTGCCCGCTCAACTTCAAGGTGGTCAGGAAGCCCGTCATTTTCATGAACGTGGCGCTGACACCGGAGTACAGCCGGCCGGGCCCGGCGCACTGACCGTCCGGTCGCCGGGGGTGACGACGGCGTTCCCACGGTGCGTCGTTTTTCATTACCCCTGGCGGCTGAAAAACGGCTGGACATAAATTGAAAATTCCGGTATAATGCTTCCGTGACTGTCGTCGGCGCAATACGCAGCTACGATGAGCGGGGTTAGTATACCCTGCTTTTTTCATGGTACCTGATCCCTCATTTCTCCAGGCGGCCCGCCCGTGGTACGGGTGGAGGAACACCATCCGCCGGGTGCACATAAAAATCCGGGCTGAATAAGTTCAGCTAGAAAAGAGGACACATGCCAGGACTATTTTGGGTTGTTCCGGCGGCAGGGGTAGTAACCGTTATCTTTGCCATCGCTTTAGCCCGTGGCGTGCTCAAGAAGGATACCGGTACGCCGAAGATGAAGGAAATCGGCGATATCATTTTCCAGGGCGCCTGGGCGTTCCTGAAGCGGCAGTACACGACCATCGCCATCTACTCCGTCGCCATCGGCATCGTCATCGGCGTGCTGGTGGCGGCCCTCGGCGGCACGGAAGTGGCGGGCTTTTCCAGGGTTTCCATCGGCTGGCACACCACGGTGGCCTTCCTCGTCGGCGCGCTCTGCTCCGGCGTGGCCGGCTTCATCGGGATGTACGTGGCCGTGAAGTCCAACGTCAGGTGCGCCGCCGCCGCGCAGCGCAGCCTCACCGAGGCCGTGAACGTCGCCCTGCGGGGCGGGGCGGTCTCCGGCTTCCTCATCACCGCGCTGAGCCTCATCGGCGTGACGGTTATCTTCTTCGCCTACGGCGGCAACAACACGCCGGACATCTCGCCGCAGCTCATCGTGGGCTTCGGCTTCGGGGCCAGCTTCGTGGCCCTCTTCGCCCAGCTGGGCGGCGGCATCTACACCAAGGCCGCCGACGTGGGCGCCGACCTCGTCGGCAAGGTTGAAGCCGGTATTCCTGAGGACGACCCCCGCAACCCGGCCGTCATCGCCGACCTCGTCGGCGACAACGTGGGCGACTGCGCCGGCCGCGGTGCCGACCTCTTCGAGTCCACCGCCGCCGAGAACATCGGCGCGATGATCCTCGGCGTGGGCGCCTACCTGGTGACCCACAACCTCGCCTGGATCCTGTTCCCGCTGAGTGTCCGTGCCATGGGCATGTTCGCCAGCATGATAGGTCTTTTCTTCGTGAACGCGAAGGAAGACAAGGGCGCCATGGCCGCCCTGAACCGCGGCTACTTCGTGGCCATCGGCCTTTCCATCGTCGGCCTGGCCATCGTCGTCAAGTACATGCTTAACGACTGGTGGCTGTTCGGTGCCGGCCTCGTGGGCATCATCGCCAGCGTCGTCATCATCTGGGTCACCCAGTACTACACGGAAGCGAAGTACCCGCCGGTGAAGGACATCGCCAACGCGTCCAAGACCGGCCCGGCCACCAACATGATCATGGGCCTGGCGGTCGGCTTCGAGACGACCTTCGCCACGGCCATGATTATCGGCCTCGCGCTGCTCGTCTCCTACTGGATGGGCACGCAGGCGGATAACTCCCTGGCCCACATGCTCGGCATGCAGCTCAATCTCGGCGGCGCTTTCGGTACCGCCGTGGCGACCATGGGCATGCTGATGACCTGTCCCTACGTCCTCTCCATGGACACCTTCGGGCCCATCACCGATAACGCCAACGGCATCAACGAGATGGCCGGCGCCGGGCCCGAGGTCCGGAAAATCACCGACCGGCTCGACGCCGTCGGCAACACGACCAAGGCCCTCACCAAGGGCTACGCCATGGTCTCCGCCGGCCTCGCCGCCTTCCTGCTCTTCGAGGCCTACCTGGACCGCGTTTCCTTCATCAAGTTCGGCGTGGTCGGCCAGTACAAAGTCGTGGACATCGCCCGTATTGAAGTCTTCGTGGGCGCGCTGCTGTCGGCCATGATCGTCTACCTGTTCGCCTCCTGGGCCATCAAGGCCGTCGGCCGGACCGCCGCGAAGATTATCGAGGAAGTCCGCCGCCAGTTCCGCGAGGACCCGGAGATACTCAACCCCAAAGACCCCAACCACCCGCACATGCCGGACTACCGCCAGGCCGTTGACATCACCACCCGCGCCGGCCTCAAGGAAATGATCCGGCCCGGCCTGCTGCCGGTGCTCGGGCCCATCGTCATCGGCGTCATCTTCCGCTACCTGCCCGGCAACTATGACGCGGCCATGGTAGTGGCGGCCGTCCTCATGGTGGGCACCATCAGCGGCATCATGATGGCGTCCTTCATGAACAACGGCGGCGGCGCCTGGGACAATGCCAAGAAGATGATCGAGGACGGACAGCTCCTCGACGACGAGGGCAACGTCATCGGCAAGAAGACCGATACCCACGCGGCGGCCGTCGTCGGCGATACCATCGGCGACCCTCTGAAGGACACCGCCGGTCCGTCCCTGCACGTGCTGGTGAAGCTGCTGGCAACCATCACGCTGGTGATGGCGCCTCTCTTCATCCGCTGACCGGAAACCTGGTACAATAAAAGGGGCATGGTACCAAAGCCATGCCCCTTTCTTTTTCTCCGGCTGCCGGCTACTTGAGGAACGGGTTCGCCCGCACCTCAGTAGCGATGGTGGAATCCGGCCCGTGGCCGGGATGGACGACCGTCTCCGGCGGCAGCGTCAGCAGCCGCTCCTTGATGCCCTCCATGAGGGCATCGTAGTCGCTGTCAATGAGGTCCGACCGGCCGATGCCGTAGTTGAAGAGGGTGTCCCCGGTGAAGACGTGCCCCTCCCCGTAGAAGCTGATGCCGCAGGGCGTGTGGCCGGGGGTGGGGATGACGGTGAAGCGGAGCTCGCCGACCTCGATGACATCACCGGCGGCGAGGATGCGGTCGGCGCCGGGCGGGCCCTCGTAGCCGGGCGGCAGGACGTAGCTGGAGGAGTGCGGCAGGTAGCGGGCGCACTCGGCGTGGGCGGCCAGCGGGGCGCCGGTGACCGCCTTGACGCGCGCCGCCGCCCCGACGTGATCCAGGTGGCGGTGGGTGAGGACGATGAGCACGACCTTGAGCCCGTCTTTCTTCACGACGCGGAGTATCCCGTCCGGCTCGGCGCCGGGGTCAATAATCATGGCCTCCTTCGTCGCGTCCGAAGCGACGATATAGCAGTTGCTGGCGTAGGTCCCGACCTGCAGTTTCCTGATAATCACGCGACTTCTCCGGTACGTTCCGTTCCAGCTTCAGTATAGCGCAGTACCCTTGCCTGTATCTACCGGATACGGTACACTGAGAAGAGAACTACCCTACCATTTCTCCCTGGAGCAGTTCGTGGCCGAGATTCACCCGTTCCGCGGTACCCGCTACAATCCTTTGCAGGCCGGCGACCCCGCCCGGCTCATCTGCCCTCCCTACGACGTCATCTCCCCGCAGCTCCAGCAGGAGCTCTACGACCGCAGCGACCACAACTTCGTGCGCATCGAGTACGGACGGGAGCTGCCGCAGGACATCGAAAAGGACAACCGCTACACCCGGGCCGCCGCCGCCATGGAGCGGTGGCTCGAAGAGGGCATCCTCGCCACCGACCGCAAGCCGGCCCTCTACGTGGACGACCACGCCTTCGTGAGCGACGGCAAGGAGTACGTGCGGCGCAGCCTCACCGGCATCATCAAGCTGGAGGAGTGGGAGGCCGGCATCGTCAAGCCGCACGAGGGCACCGGCTCCCGGGACAAGAGCGACCGTCTCAGCCTGCTCTACGCCCTCCAGGCCAACACGAGCCCCATCATGGGCCTCTACGAGGACACGAGCGGCGAGATTACCAAGACGGTGAACTACCACACCCTCGTTGACCCGGTCATCACCGCCGAGATGGTCGGCGGGGAAAGCCACAAGCTCTGGGCCGTCACGGACGCCACCGCCCTCCAGAAAATCGGCTACTACCTGGGCGGCCAGGCGATCTACGTCGCCGACGGGCACCACCGCTACGAGAGCGCCCTCACCTACCGGCGGGAGCGGCGGATGCGAGTCGACACCCCGCCCGGCAGCGAGCCGTTCGACTACGCCATGATAACCCTCGTCGAGTTCAGCGACCCCGGCCTCGTCATCCAGCCGGCCCACCGCATGGTACGGGGCCTCTCCGCCGAATCCCTGGAGGACCTGCGGGGAGGGCTGGCGACGTTCTTCGAGGTAAACGAGGTCCCCGTGGCGGCGGACGATACCACCGGCCAGCTCGCCTCGCTGCTCGTCGCGGAAGAAGGCACGGTGCGCATGGTGCTCTTCGGGCTGGCCGAGGAGACCCTCCACGTCATCACGGTGCGGGACTTCGACAAGGTCAGGCCGATGATGCCGTACTTCCACACCGAGCTCTACGGGAAGCTCGACGTCAGCATCGTTGACCACGTGCTGCTCGAAGAGCTCCTCGGCCTCACCCACGACCTGGCACCCTCCCACGTGGCCTACAGCACCGACGCCGCCGAGCTCCTGAAGCGTGTCCGCGAGAAGGAGTTCCAGCTCGGCATCTTCGTCAACCCGGTGAAGGCGAGCGACATCAAGGGAATCGCCGACGGCGGCGACCGCATGCCGCGCAAGTCCACCTACTTCTTCCCCAAGATACCGGCCGGCCTCGTCACCTACCGCTACCCTCGCCCGGCTGCCTAGCCGGCATCTTCCGTTCGTTACTGGCGATAGTGTATAATAGGTGTAACACCGTGCCTCTCGTTCCCCCGGGACCTTTTACCGTCGTACTATTTCCGGGAACAGCGCACAGGGGGAGAAAAGGACCGTGACGGTCGAGGAAGAGTTAGCCGCCGTTTCACCGGGCCGTGACGCGCTCGTCACCATCGGCGTGTTCGACGGCGTGCACCTCGGCCACCGGCACCTCATCGCCGAGCTCCTCCGCCAGGCCCGCGAAAAAGACCTTCTCGCCGCCGCCATCACCTTCCGCCAGCACCCGGAAGACTACATGCTCGCCAAGAACAAGCTGCCGTTCCTGACGGACATCGACACGCGGGTCAGCCTGCTGAAGGCGGAGGGCATTGACCTCGTCGTGCCGCTGTCCTTCACCCACAGCCTCGCCAGCCTCGAAGCGCGAGAGTTCGTGGAGTTGCTCATCAGGCAGCTGCGGATGAAGGGGCTCGTCATCGGGTCGGACTTTGCCCTCGGCAAGGGCCGCGCCGGCGATATACCGGCGCTGCGGCAGCTCGGGGAAGAGCTGGGGTTCACGGTCACGGTGGTGCCGCCGCTCGTCATCAACGGCGAGACGGTGAGCAGCACGACGATACGCAAGGCGATGGCCGACGGCGATATGGCCAAGGTCCACGCGCTCACGGGGCGGTACTTCCGGCTCCACGGCAAGGTGGTCACCGGGGCGGGCCGCGGCGGCGACCTCGGCTTCCCGACGGCCAATCTCGAGGTAGGGACCGGGCACGCCCTGCCGCCGGACGGCGTCTACGCCGGCGTGGCCCGGGCCAACGGGAGCGTCTACCCGGCCATGACGAACGTCGGCAAGAACCCGACCTTCGGCAAGAACGAGCGGACCATCGAGGCCTTCCTGCTGGACTACCACGGGGACCTCTACGGCCACGAGATAGCCGTGGACATCGTGGCGCGTCTGCGGGACGAGAAGAAATTCAAGAACGCCGAGGAACTGCAAAAGCAACTGGCGGAGGACGTCCAGCGCGGCAAACAGGTGCTGAATACGACCGGGCTGTACCCGGCCGAGAAGAACTGAGGAAAGGACGATGAGCGTGGCGACGATCGAAGAGCAGGTAACCGCGCTGATGCGCGGCTCCGAGTTCGGTGATGACCAGATAAAGGGCATCATGACGCAGGAACTGCGGCAGCGGCTCACGGAGGCCCGGCAGGAAGGCCGGCCGCTGCGGGTCTATTGCGGCTACGATGTTACCGCGCCGGACATCCACCTCGGCCACACCATTACGATGCGCAAGCTGCGCCAGTTCCAGGAGTTCGGGCACGAGGTGACGTTCCTCATCGGGACGTTCACGACCCTCATCGGCGACCCGAGCGACCGCGATACCGGCCGCGCCCAGGCGCAGCTCGACCACATCATGCGCAACGCCGAGACCTACGCCGAGCAGGCGTTCAAGATACTGGACCGGAACAAGACGCTGGTCAAGTACAACTACGACTGGCTCAGCACGCTGACCTTCGGGGACGTGCTCGGGCTGGCCTCGCACTTCACCGTGCAGCAGCTGCTGTCCCGCGACCGCATCCGCAACCGCATGGAGCGGAGCGACCCCATCTCTCTGCGGGAGTTCCTCTACCCGCTCGGCCAGGGCTACGACGCCGTGGCCCTCCAGGCGGACGTGCAGCTCGGCGCCACGGAGCAGCTCTTCAACCTGATGGCCGGGCGGCGGCTCCAGGAGGTCTTCGGCCAGAAGCCGCAGGTCTGCCTCACCTTCCCCGTGCTGGTGGGCACGGACGGCGAGATGCGCATGTCCAAGAGCACCGGCAACTACATCGGCGTGGCGGAAGAGCCGGAGAACATCTTCGGCAAGATTATGTCAATCCCGGACAAGCTCATCCTCCACTACTTCCTGCTGCTCACCGATACCCCGCAGGAGGAGCTCGACGGGTTCCAGCGGCGCATGGACGCCGGCGAGAACCCGATGGACCTCAAGAAGCGGCTGGGGCGGGAAATCGTCACCGAGCTGTACGACGCCGAAGCGGCCGATGAAGCCGAGGCGCATTTTGCCAAGGTGGTCCAGAACAAGGAAGTGCCGGACGATATCCCCTCCCTCACCGTCACGGAAGCAGCGCCGGACATCCGGCGGCTGCTGGTGGACAACGGTTTCCTCGGCTCCATGAGCGAGGCCACCCGCCTCATCAAGCAGGGCGGCGTCAAGGTGGACGGCGAGAAAATCACCGCCTTCAACGCGCCGCTCAAGAACGGCAGTGTAATCCAGGCAGGCAAGCGCCTGTTTGTGAAGATAGTAACGTAAAGAAGGAGACGACCATGGTACAGCTACGTATCCCCGGACCGACCCCCTGCCCGCCTGAAGTTCTCAAGGTCATGGCCATGCCCATGGTGAACCACCGCGGCGCGGAATACCACCAGACGCTCCGCGAGGTCACCGAGAAAATCAAGGCGGTCTACCAGACGAAGAACGATCTGGAGATACTCACCGGCTCCGGTACCGGCGGCCTCGAGGCCGCCGTCGTCAATACCCTGTCTCCTAACGATAAAGTGCTTTCCGTGTCCGTCGGCGTCTTCGGCGACCGCTGGGCCAACATCGCCAAGACGTTCGGCGCGGACGTGACCTCCCTCAAGTACGAGTGGGGCCGGGGCGCCGACCCGGACGAGATTGCCGACGCCCTGAAGAAGGACCCGGCCATCAAGGCCGTTTTGGTGACCCACAACGAGACCTCCACCGGCGTGACCAACGACCTCGGCGCCATCGCCAGGGTGGTCAAGGGGGCCGGCAAGCTGCTGCTCGTGGACGCCATCAGCAGCATGTCCTCGGTCAATTTGCCGGTGGACGAGTGGGGCTGCGACATCGTCCTGTCCGGCTCGCAGAAGGGGTGGATGGTGCCGCCGGGCCTCGTCTTCGCCAGCGTCAGCGCCGAGGCCTGGAAGGCCTACGAGACGGCCAGGATGCCGCGCTTCTACTGGGACCTCGGCAAGTCCAAGCAGTACCGCCAGAAGCTGGAAAACCCGTGGACGCCGGCGCTCTCCATCGTCTTTGCGCTCAACACGGCGCTCGACCTCATGAACAAGGAAGGCATCCAGAACATCTTCGCACGCCACGCCCGGCTCGGGCAGGCGACCCGCGATGGCATCAGGGCGCTCGGCCTTTCCCTCTTCGCCGACGAGAAGCACGCCTCCAACACCGTTACGGCGGTCAAAGCGCCGGAGGGCTTCAACAGCAACGACCTCCGCAAAATCGTCAAGAACAAGTACGGCGTCGAGATGGCCGGCGGCCAGCAGACGCTCGACGGCAAGATATTCCGCATCGGTCACCTCGGCTACGTCAGCGACGAGGACATCAGGGAAGTCCTGGCGGCGCTGAAGGCCGGTCTCCAGGAAATCGGCTTCAAGAAGTAGACGGCGGAAGGAACGACTATGGCCGAACAACGCAAGAAAGTACTGATAACCGATGCCATCTCGGAAGAGGGCATCGCCGAGCTGCGTCGGCAGGCGGACGTGGACGTGAAAACGAAGCTCTCCGAGGCCGAGATAATCGGCATCATCGGTGATTACGAGGCGCTCATCGTCCGCAGCCAGACCAGGGTCACGGCCGGCATCATCGAGGCCGGCAAGAAGCTGACGGTCATCGCGCGGGCCGGCGTCGGCATTGATAACGTGGACATCGAGGCGGCCACCCGCCACGGCGTCATCGTCGTCAACGCGCCGACGGGCAACACCGTCTCGGCGGCGGAGCACACCTTCGCCATGCTGATGGCCTCCGCCCGCAACATCCCCCAGGCCAACACCAGCCTCAAGTCCTGCGAGTGGCAGCGGAACTCCTTCATGGGCACCGAGCTGCGGGGCAAGACGCTCGGGCTCGTCGGCCTCGGCAACGTGGGGTCCGAGGTAGCGAAAAGAGCGCGCGCCTTCGAGATGCGCGTCCTCGGCGTGGACCCGCTCGTCTCGCCGGAGACGGCCGGCAAGCTCCAGGTGGAGCTCGTTGACCTGAAAAAGCTGCTGGCGGAGTCGGATTTCATCTCGCTCCACATCCCGCTCACGCTCCAGACGCGGAACCTGCTCGGGGCCAAGGAGCTGGCCGCCTGCAAGAAGACCGCCCGCATCATCAACTGCGCCCGCGGCGGGCTCATTGACGAGGAAGCCCTCGTCAAGGCCATCAGGGAGAAGAAGCTGGCCGGCGCGGCCATTGACGTCTTCGAGAACGAGCCCTGCACCGAGAGCGTCCTCTTCGACGTGGACAACATCATCGTCACACCCCACCTCGGCGCTTCCACGGCGGAGGCGCAGGTGATGGCCGCCAGCGACGTGGCCGACCAGATAATAGACGTCTTCAACGGCCGGCCGGCCCACGCCGCCGTCAACGCCCCCTACATCCCCGCCGAGACGCTGGCGGTGCTCGCCCCCTACCTCGACCTGACCAAGACGCTCTGCAAGATTCTGTACGCGCTGAGCGCGGGCCAGACGAAGAACCTGCGCATCAAGTACGCCGGCGAGCTGGCCGAGTACGATACCAACGCCATCAAGGCGGCGGTCATCGGCGGGCTGCTGGAAGGCCTGACCGAAGAGCGGGTCAACATCGTCAACTGCAACGTCATCGCCGCGCGGCGCGGCCTGACGGTGGTGGAAGAGAAAGAGGCCTCCTGCGCCGACTACGGCAGCCTGCTGACCATCGAGCTGACGACGAGCGCCGGCTCCTGCCTGGTAGCGGGGACGGTGCGGGACCGGGAGGTCCACGTGGTCCGGATCAAGGAGTTCTGGCTGGACATCGTGCCGACGCCGGGGAGCTACTTCCTCTTCAGCGACCACCTCGACCGGCCGGGGTTCATCGGGGCCATCGGCAAGATAACCGGGGATGCGGACATCAACATCAGCTCCATGCACCTCGGGCGGCTCAAGCCGCGGGGCCTGGCTCTGCTCGTGCTCACCCTCGACGAGCCCATGCCGGAGGCCGCCCAGCAGAAGCTGCTGGCCATCCCGGACGTCTACTCGGTCACCCTCGTCGCCCTCTAGGAAGAACGAACCAGCACCAAAGAGCGGGGCAGCTTTGTCCCGCTCTTTTTTGTAGGTGTGGGAAGGGACCTGGCGCGGCCCCGTTTCATTGACTTGCCCCGCCTCCGATGCTATGATACCTCAAGGGGTGCAACATTATGTTCAATTCCCGCCCCCGAGGTTGACGCATGGCATCACTGGACGAGCTGAACGAGCAGATAGCCCGCTGCATGAAGTGCGGCATCGCCAAGCTCCGCACCCGCACCGTCCCCGGCGAGGGGAACCCGAAGGCGGAGGTCATGTTCATCGGCGAGGCCCCCGGTTTCCATGAAGACCAGCAGGGACGGCCGTTCGTCGGGCAGGCGGGGCAGTTCCTCGATAGCCTGCTCGCCTCCATCGGCCTGGACCGCACCAAGGTGTTCATTGCCAACGTCATCAAGTGCCGGCCGCCGTCCAACCGCGACCCGCTGCCTACGGAAATCCAGAACTGCGACCCGTGGCTGGAGCAGCAGATAGAAATCATCAACCCCCGCATGATCGTCACGCTGGGCCGGTACTCAATGCAGAAGTTTTTTCCCGGCAAGGCCATCAGCCGCATCCACGGCACGGCGGTCAACCGGAACGGCCGCCTCTACTTCGCCATGTACCATCCCGCCGCCGCCCTGCACCAGCGGAGCCTGCAGCAGGCCATCGAAGAGGACATGCGCAAGATACCGGAGGTGCTGGCCGCCGCGCTGCCGCCCGCCGAGGAGGAGCAACCGAAGCCGCCCGAGGCGCAGCAGCTGAACCTGTTCGAGGACTGATACATGCCCAAGCCACGCTTGAAAGTCATACCGCTCGGCGGCCTCGGCGAGATCGGTAAGAACATGATGGTCGTCGAGTACGGCGACGACATGCTCGTTATTGACTGCGGCCTGATGTTCCCCGAGGAAGAGATGCTCGGCATTGACCTCGTTATCCCGGACATGAGCTACGTGACGGACAACGCCGACAAGCTGCGGGGCATCGTCATCACCCACGGCCACGAGGACCACATCGGCGCCCTGCCCTACTTGCTCCCTCAGCTGGAAGGCGTGCCGGTCTACTCAAGCCGCCTCACCAACGGCCTCATCAAGGTCAGGGTGAAAGAGCGGCGCCTCAAGAGCGGCACCACGCTCAACGTCATCGGCTACGGCGAGCCGGTGCGGCTCGGCGTGTTCACGGTGGAGCTGTTCCCGGTCTGCCACAGCATCCCGGACGCCGCCGGGGTCATCATCCGGACGCCGGAGGGCAACATCGTCCACAGCGGGGATTTCAAGATTGACTACACGCCGGTGAGCGGCGACGGCACCAACCTCTCGCGGCTGGCGCAGCTCGGCGCGGAGGGCGTGCTGCTGCTGTTCTCGGACTCCACCTACGCGGAGCTGCCCGGCTACACGCCCTCCGAGATAACGGTCGGCGAGGCGCTGGAACAGGTCATCGCCCACGCCAAAGGGCGCGTCATCGTCACCACCTTCTCCTCGCTCATCTCGCGCATTCAGCAGGTCATTGACGTGGCCGCCAAGCACGACCGGCGG